>JAFEEJ010000248.1 GCA_018241145.1 Pseudomonadota bacterium
ACCAGCATCCGGTTGCTCGAAATGCTCACATTGGTGAAACCGGCGCCTTTCAGGTAATTCGCCACCGCCTGCGCCTGCGCGCTGGTCGGCAGATGGTTCGCCGCGAGTTGCGACTTGCTCATCGGTTGATGCGGTTGCGCGTTGTAGGCTTCCAGTTGCGAAGGATTGCGAAGCTTCATCGCCACCGTAACGTGGATCGGATGCGACAAGGACAATGTGCCGCTGACCGCATCGCCACTGGCCAGTTGGGTGCCGCGACTGACGGTCGCGAGGGAATTGCCGGACGACGCGGCCAGTGCCGCGCCCATGACGCCTGTTGCGCCGATTACCGCGAGCGCAAGGGTCTTCTTGCGCAGATTGCGAAGCATGAACATGGGGAATCCTCTTGCGTTGAGGGAAATTGCACCACCGCGCGGACCGCGGCAGTGTTCCTTGCAGTGCACTTCACATCGATTGTCAGACGCGCATTCGCAGGCGGGAGACTCGTTGACACCCGCATTTCATCGCCCTGACATGAATCGAACCCTCCCCGGGCGCGATTGCAGCGACCTTAGCAAGATGGTGGCCGCGAGGCAATGACAAATCACGTTTTCATCGAATGCGGATTGCGTTTTACAAAAAAAGAAACGCGGCGACATTGCGTCGCCGCGTTCCATACGCCCGCGTAAAGCAGAGGAGGCTCTTCGCGTGCCGACTACTGCACGTTCAACGCCGTATCGTCGATGCAGAACGAAGTCTGCAGGGACGAGTCCTCGGTACCCGTGAACTTCACCACCACCGTCTGCCCGATATACGCCGACATGCTGTTGCTGTGTTGCGCATAGCCTGTGTTGTGGTTGGCATTGGAATACGTCGCCAGCGTCTTCAGCAGTTTCCCGGCGGTGTTGTACACGCGCACGTACAGATGGTCGTAGGCGTGCGTGCCGCTCTCCGCGGTGTCGATGTGCAGGTAATACGACAGCGTCGCCGACGTCTTGCCGGACGGGATCGTCACGGTCTGCGATACGTTGTCGGTGTGCGTGGTGCCGTATCCATCCAGATACGCGTAATACGTGCCGCTGTTGGGCGATTCCCCGCAGGCACTGGTGCACAGCGTGCCGGAGCTCATCGTCCACGGCGCGGCCGTGCCGGTTTCGAAGCCGGGATTGCCGAGCAGCTGTGAACTGCCGCCTCCGCCGCTGGTCACCGATACCTGCGCCGACTTGGAGCTCTGCTTGCCGTCCTGGCTGTCGGTCACGGTTTCGGTGACGCTGTAGGTGCCGGCCGCGGCGTAGGTGTGGCTGGGGTTCTGCGCGGTCGAGGTGCCGCCGTCACCGAACGTCCACGACCACGAACCGATGGTGCCGCCGGAATCGGTGGAGGTGTCGGTGAAGTTCGCGGTCAGGCCGTTGGTCGCGTAGCTGAAGTTCGCCGACGGCGTACCGCCGCCGCCACCGCCGCCGCTACCCGCCACGTGCGAAACGAAATTCGCGATGTTGGCGCTGCCGAAACCGGTCGGATAATCCCAGCCCACTGCCGCCGTCTCGCCGCTGTTGTTGCCCGAGGTGACGTCGTGGAAATCCGCGGCGTAATTGCCGCCCGCATCCGAATAGATCAACGGTGCGGCGAATCCCAGGGAAGACTTGGTCGCAAGTGCGCGCGCCCACAGGCCGACGAACAGCGGGGACGCGAGGCTGGTGCCGCCGATCTGCTCGTTGGCGCCGTGCACGATCACGATCGCACCGGATTCCGGATCGCCGTCGAAAGCGATATCGCCGAGGCCGCGGTGCGTGTTGCCCGCATTCTGGCCGACGCCGTTCTGCCAACTCGGCTGCGGCTCGTACTTGCTGGGGCTGCCGCCGGTGGCGCCTTCGCCCTTGGCCAACTCATTCCACACCACTTCGTTGGCCCATGACGTGGTGCCGTTGGTGAAGAGGCCGGTGCCGCTTACCGCGACGACGTATTGCGAATTGGCCGGCCAAGAAGGCGTGGTGCCGCCGTCGCCGCACTCGTCGGCGCCGGAATCGCCGGTCGAGATCGAGAAGGTCTGCCCTTGCGCCGTCGCCTGCTCGAAGATGCTGTCGTCTTCCGCCAGTCCGCTGACTTCGGCATTGGTTTCGCAACCGCCGATCGAAACGTTGATCACCTTGACGACATTGTCGCTGACCGCCTGATTGAAGCCTGCGGTAAGGTCGGCATCGGACAGCGTGGGGATGTCGTACAGGTAAAGCGCCTTGACGCCGCCGCTCATGCCGACGATGTCCTGGGTATCCAGATCCCATTCGGCGTCCCCGCTGGTGCCGGTGCCGCCACCATTGACCTTGACGATATTGAGCGGAATCGTGGCATAGCCGTTCTTGGACAGGAAGCTGGTGAAGTCGGTTTGCACCTTGGTCATGCTGCCCTGCGTGATCACGCCGACGGGGATCGTCGAGGCGGTGGCGGTGCTGCCCGCGTTGTAGATCGACGGGAAATCGGTCGGGTTGTGCCCGACTTCCGAGGAAGCCGCCGTGAGGTTCGCCGTGCGGATGCGAGGCGCCACCACGTAGTTGGTGTGCGCCATGTGCACTGTTTGCAGGCCAAGCACCGAGCCGACGATCGATTGCAGCGATGTCGGCACGACCGCTGCCTGCGAATTCGCATAGGCCAGGCGTCCGTCATGCGTCTTCACGCTGACCAGCGCGGTACCGAACGCGCGTTGCACATCGCCCGCCGTGGCATCGCCGGATACCAGCAAGCGGTTCGGCGCGATCACGATGTTGATGAAGCCCGAAGCTTTCAGGAAATTCGCAACCGCCTGCGCCTGCGCTTGCGTCGGCGAATAGCGCGCGGCGAATTGCGCGCCGCTGAGAGGCTTGAAACCGCGCTGCGCGACCAGCGCATCCAGTTCCGCCTTGTTCTGCAGTTTCAGGCCGACCACGATGTGCATGGGACTGGAAATCGCCAGTGGACCGGCGACGGCATCGCCCTGGCGCAGGACGGTCGCCCCTGCGATCGCGGGACTGGCCACGGTCGCGGCATTGGCCGCCGCACCGGCGGCCAGACTCATGGCCACGACGAGGGCTTTCAAAGGAAATTTGCGTGCCATCATTCAACTCTCCCTTCGGGTATGGAAGAAACGCGCGGCCGCACGATTGCGGTCGCGTGGCGACTGCAGGATTTCCGCGAATGCACTTTCCCCGCCCGGCAAACGTGGCACCGAGTCCCGACATTTCTGTGCAAGCGGCGGCAATTGGAAGAAGCTTTGCGAGCGCACGCCACGTCGCGGTAGCCGCCGGCGCCCTCACACCGGAAGCGCGGCCAACCTAGCAGCCTGAAAATTTTCCCGCACGCTGCGACGCACCAAATGGCAGGCTGCAATTCAGGTTGCATTGGATACGCAACCGGATGGGTAAATCCATTCATTTGTCCACCGCGGAATCGACCTGGTTCTTGCGCACATCGAATGCTTGCGGGAGGCATCGATTGCCTGCGGCAATGCCACTGGACCGGACAACGAAAAAAGCGGCCGGTTCGCACCGGCCGCTCCAGGAATTCCCGTCCGAACGAAACCGACGGGATGCTGCTTTGCAAATGCTCTACGGCACCGTGACGGACTGGCTGGTGCTGTTGGTCGCCCCGTCGTTGTCCTTCACCGTCAACGTCACGGTGTAGGTGCCTGCGCTGGCATATTTGTGCAACTGCGGACTCTTTGTTCCCTGCTTGCCGTCGCCGAACTTCCACAAGCGCGCCACGATGGTGCCGTCGGGATCGGTGGACGTGTCGGTCAACTGCACGATCAGCCCGCGGGTCCGGGAGGTGAAGCTCGCCACCGGCGGCTGGTTGCCGCCACCGCTCAGTTCGCTGTACGCCGCGCTCCAGATCACACTGCCGCGGCCGCTGGCCAGGTCATAGCCCGGGCCCGCCGGATTGCCGTTGCTGCCCTGGGTGATGTCGTGGAAGTCCGAGGCCGACAACGGATACATCAGCGGAGCCGGGAAGCCCAGGTTGCCCTTGCCCTGCATCACGCGCGCCCAGAAGCCGACGAACATCGGCGACGAAAGGCTGGTGCCGCCGACTTGCGTCTGTCGGCTGCCGTTGTAGATCAAGGCACCCGAACTCGGATCGGCATCGAACGCGATGTCGGGAGTTGCACGATTCGTCCCGCTCCACAACGTCTGCCAGCTCGGCTTGGCTTCGACCTGGCTCTGTTGGCCGCCGGCGCTGCTCCACACTTTCTCGCTGTTCCAGGTGGCGCCGCTGCCGGTGGAGGCGTCCAGCGTGGTCCCGCCGACCGCCACCACGTATGCCGAAGTCGCCGGCCAGCAACCGGAGTTGGT
Organism: Pseudomonadota bacterium; assembly: GCA_018241145.1. Lineage (GTDB taxonomy): Bacteria > Pseudomonadota > Gammaproteobacteria > Xanthomonadales > Rhodanobacteraceae > 66-474. Next base: position 4,299 of record JAFEEJ010000248.1, read on the forward strand.
GTGCAGCGTGAAGCAGGAACTCGCGCCATCGTCACCGGTGGAGAACGAGAACGACTGGCCTTGCGCGATACCCTGCTGCAGCGCAGCGTCGGCAGTCGCGAACGAGCCGTCGTTCTTGGCATCGACTTCGCTGACGCCGAGCGAACCGTTGACGATCGTGGTGGTGTTGTCGGTCACGGCGAGATTGATGCCGTCGACAACGCCCGTGTCCGAACTGATGTTCGGCATCAGGTAGAACGTCAGCGAGCCGACCTGGCCGCCGGCGGCACCCACGATGGTCTGGCTGTCCAGCTCCCACTCCAACGTGCCGCTGGTGTCGCTGGTGGGCGTGCCGACCGATTTCGTCGTTACCGCCGGCAGACCGTTCGCCGTGGTGAAGTTGGTGAGCGAGGTAAGGGTCTTGGACAGATTGCCTTCGGCCAGGATACCGATGTTGATCCCGGTCGGAACCGGCAGGCTGGTGGCACCGTAGATCGACGGGAAATCGGTCGGCTGGTGGCCCGTCACCGCGTTGGTCGCGTTGCCCGTGTACTCGCGATAGAACAGGTGCGGAATGTGCACGTTCTGCAAGCCCACCACGCCGTTGACGAAGGACTGCATCGACGCAGGCACCTTCGCATCCGTCGAGTTGGCATACGCCACGCGGCCGTCGTGCGTCTTCACGCTGACCAGCGAGGTCTCGAATGCGCGCGCCGCGTTTGCGGCCGAGGCATCGCCCGAAACCAGGATGCGGTTCGGCGAGATCTTGACGTTGGTGAAACCCGAAGCCTTCAGGAAATTCGCCACCGCCCGCGCCTGCGCCTCGCTCGGTGAATAGCGCGCCACGAACTGGGCACCGGTGAGCGGCTTGAACCCGGGCTTGGAGATGTAGGCATCCAGTTCGGCCTTGTTCTGCAGCTTCAGGCCGACCACGATGTGCATCGACTGCGACAAGGCCAGCGGCCCGGAGACGACGTCTCCCTGCGCCAGTCGAGTTGCCCGCGCCATTGCGGGGCTGCTTGTCGTCGCGGCGCCTGCCGCCGCACAGGCGGCGAGGCCGAGGGCCACGACCAACGCTTTCATACGGAATCTGCTTTGCATTCTGAGAGTCTCCGAACGGTAAAAGGTATTCATGCGGCCGCACCCATACGCACTGCGGCTGCATGACGCTCACGACATTTCCACGAATGAACCCCACCCGCCGCGACGACGCGGCATCGAATGTCTGCATGGTTGGCGGATGGTGGATACAAGGAACGAGCAGAAGGTTCATGCGAACCGCCATGAACATCCGCCGTCGTGGATCGCCGCCGACGTCCTCCCGCGCCGGAAGCGTGATCAGGTTAACAGTCCGGATTTTCCGTCGCACGCTGCGTCGCACAAATATGGTTCACATTTGAGGCGAAATTTCAGAAATGCAACCACAGTCGAATCGAGACCATCGCGCAGGAATCGCGTGCAAGCCCATGCACGAAAGAGAACATTCAATGCCGTATGGTGTTTCACGCGCAAAAACGGATCACGTCACTTCGACATCCGATTCGCGAGGCATCGAAATGCATCGACGCACGGATCGGGTCCGTCGATACCACCGAAGCCCGTCGATGCCGTGAAGGTATCGCCGCGCGAACGAGCCGGGATCGCTTCAGCGTCGCGCCGATTTGATCAGATGCGTGCGGCGGGTACGGAAGAGCCAGGCGAGGATCGCCAGCACGAAAAAAACCGGCGCGCCCCAGTACGCCAGCATCAGCAATGCGCGCATGGGCCCGCGCGACTCCGAGAACAGCAGGTCGATCGCCGCATCCGGTGTGGCCGCGATCGAATCGTAGGAATCGCCGAACGCGGCGGCGGCGATGCTTTGCCCGGCCGTGCGTGCAGCGGCGACCCTCGCGGCGATCGGCCTGCCGAGGACAATGTAGGTGTGCGCCAACGGCGCCTGCGCGCGCGCCGAATCCGCGATCGCCGCGCCGACGCCGGCTTCCTGCGACACGCCGCCGAACATCAACACGTCCAGCGACAGGCAGAACAGGAACAGGAACCCGAACAGGGCGTAAAAACGAAAGCGCATGGAGGGCACCGTTTCGTGTGGGTGTTCGAAAAACGCCTTCGCTTGCCGCGCGATCAGAATCTTCCGCAGGCCCTAGAGCATGCCGGTTTCCAGTTTTGCCGCATCCGACATCATCGAATGATTCCACGGCGGATCGAACACCAGATCGACATCCGCTTCGTCCACCGTGGGAATCATTTCCAGCTTGCTGCGCACATCGTCCACCAATATGTCGCCCATGCCGCAACCCGGCGCGGTGAGCGTCATCTTCACGTACACCGCGCGGTGGTCGTCCTGCCGGCGATCCAGGCTCACGTCATACACCAGACCAAGGTCGACGATGTTGACGGGTATCTCGGGATCGAAACACGTGCGCAGTTGCTGCCAGACCACGCGTTCGACATCCTCGTCGCCGGCATCCTTCGGCAGCCGGATCGGCTCCGGCGGCTGCTTGCCCAGCGCATCGGCATCCTTGCCGTCGATCCGGAACAGATTGCCCTCGACATACACCGTGAAACTTCCCCCCAGCGCCTGCGTGATGTAGCCCACCTGCCCGGCGGGCAGGACCACGTCCTCTCCCTGCGGCACCATGACCGCCGCGCAATCACGTGCCAATGCGAAGGGTTCGCTGCCGGGGCTGAATCCGCTCATTGCGCTATTATCGCGCATCGATCGGGAGCAATGAGCACCCTGCCGGATGACCGCGCCGCAGGCCGCGTTCGCCGGGCAGCGTCGCGAGGGGATGCGTCGATGCCGGACGACCGGGAAGGTTCCATGCCGGCAAACGGTCACGATCCGAAAGGCCGCTCGCGATACGGCTCATTTGACAAGGCATCCATGGATCACGGCACAGGCATGGACGAAACCGTTCGTCACGGCGCAACGTCCGCATCCGCAGGCGCGCAGGTGCTGCAGGTCGCGCTGTCGCTGCTGGCGATCCTGTTGTGCGCCTCGGCGCTGGGCGCCGTGCTCGGTCTGGTCGCGCTGTCCAGCGGCGTGCCGCCCTGCTGGCCGATGCTGGTCGGTGCGCCGGTGTTGATCTGGATCCTGCGCTCCAGCGGAAGCTTGCGGCTGCCGGCAGCGCCATTGTTCGCCGTCATCGCGGTATTGCTCGCCGGCGCTTACGCCGAATGCCTCGACGCGGTGGCGCGCGTCAGCGCGGTTACCGGCGCATCGTTCGCCGAGGCCTGGCACCTGGGTGGAGCCGCGTTGACCCTGCAGGTCGCACAGATGGGGCTGTCCCCGCTGAGCGTGATCGCGTATGGCTTCGCCGCGATCATGGCGGCGTGGCTGGCCAATCGTGGAAACCGGAAGATACCGGGCGCCCCGAAATAGCGGAATCGCCGCAAGGCGTGGAACCCGTCAGGCGCGCCCGTCCGCGCAGGTTTCTCAGGCATCCAGCGTCTTCAATCCCTGTATCAATTCGTTCGCCGCCGCCTGCCCGTCGCCGTACAACATGCGTGTGTTGTCGGCGTAGAACAGAGCGTTCTCGATACCGGCAAAACCCTTGCCGCGACCCCGCTTGATGACGATGACGTTCTTGCACGCGGCGACATCCAGGATCGGCATGCCGTAGATCGGCGAAGCCGGATCGGTCTTGGCCACCGGGTTGACCACGTCGTTGGCGCCGATCACCAGCGCGACATCGGTATTGGGGAATTCCGGATTGATGTCGTCCATGTCGGCGATCAGGTCGTAGGGCACGCCGGCCTCGGCCAACAACACGTTCATGTGGCCAGGCATGCGGCCGGCAACCGGATGGATCGCGAATTTCACCTTGACGCCGCGGTCGATCAGCAGTTTCGCGAATTCCCAGATCTTGTGCTGCGCCTGCGCCACCGCCATGCCGTAGCCGGGAACGATCGCGACGCGCTCGGCGTACGCCATCATCACCGCCGCGTCGCTGGCGTCGATCGGTTTCATCGCGCCGCTGATTTCCTGTGCTTCCCCGCCGCCGCCGCCGAAATTCCCGAAGAGGACATTCGCCAGCGAGCGGTTCATCGCCTTGGCCATCAATTGCGTCAGCAGCGTGCCGGCCGCGCCGACCACCATGCCCGCGATGATCATGGCCTCGTTCTGCAGGACGAAGCCCTCGAACGCGACCGCCAGCCCGGTGAACGCGTTGTACATCGAGATCACCACCGGCATGTCGGCGCCGCCGATCGGCAGCGTCATGGCCACGCCGAACACCAGCGACAGCACGATGAAGCCGGTCAGCAAACCCCATGCGAATGCATGGCCTTCGATGCCGGCGACCAACGCCAGCACGCCGCACACGATCGCACCGGCGAAAATCGCGAGGTTGACCCAGCGTTGCAGGGGAAACACGAAGCGCCGGTCCATCCAGCCCTGCAACTTGGCGAACGCGATCAGCGAACCGGTGAACGACACCGCGCCGATCAGCACGCCGAGGAACGCCAGCACCAGTTCCACCGCGCTCAAATGCACCGCGGCCTGCGCGGCCCAGGCTTCCGGCTGGATGGGCGAGGTGTCGGGCAGCAGCAGCATTCCGCGATTGAACCGGATCAGTTCCACCGCGCCGATGGCCGCGGCCGCGCCGCCGCCCATGCCGTTGAACAGCGCCACCATCTGCGGCATCGCGGTCATCGCCACGCGACGGCCGACGATCCACGAAGCCACCACGCCGACCACGATGGCCGCCGCCATCAAACCCAAGTTGTGCAGCCCTGGCAGCAGGAAGGTCGCGAGGATCGCCGCGGCCATGCCGATGCCCGCCCAGACGATGCCGCCGCGCGCGGTGCGCGGCGAGCTCATGCGCTTCAGGCCCCAGATGAAAAGGACGGCGGCGATGAAATAGACCGCTTCGACGAAAGTGGACAACCACGCTGCGGTCATCATCACTTGCCCTCCCCGGCTTTCTGCGGCTTGCTGGTCTTGAACATCTCCAGCATCCGTTCGGTCACCACGTAGCCCCCGGCCACGTTGCCCGCGGAGAGCAGCACCGCGATCACCCCGATCGTGATTTCCACCGGCGTCTGCGCGTGGCCCAGCGCCACCATCGCGCCCACCAGCACGATGCCGTGCACGAAGTTGGAACCCGACATCAGCGGGGTATGCAGGATCACCGGCACGCGCGCGATGATCTCGTAGCCGGTGAACGCGGCCAGCATGAAGATGTACAGCGCCAGAAATCCGGTGATCATCTCGTTTCCCCGAGCGAAGGTTCGGCGCATCATAAGGGATGGGCGCGGCGGATGCGGAATCTGTCAACCGGCCCGCACCCGGAACGTTATTGCGGACAGGCACATGCAGAGGAATGGCGATGACGTGGATGGCCATGCGCAATTCGCGGATTCCCTCGCGGTGAGTCTGGCGGGGCCGCTGGCGGCGAAGTTGCCGCTGGAGGCGGTGCGCCCGGTTGCGCCCGGAATCGAAACGTTCCTGGCTTCGGTGGAGCGACGCGCATGGCGCACGGCCGAGATCGCCTTGAACGACGCGGACGAGGCGCTGGATGCCGTGCAGGATTCGATGTTGCGGCTGGTGCGCCATTACGGCGACAAGCCCGCCGCCGAGTGGCCGCCGCTGTTCTGGGGCATCCTGCGCCGGCGCATCACCGACCTGCAACGCCGGCGCAGCGTGCGCAGGCGCATCCTGGTATGGACCGGACAGGCGCGCACGGACGAATCCGGAGAACCGCTGCCGGCGTGGGATGCGGCCGATCCCGGCCCGGATCCTGCACGCCTGCTGGCGTCGCGGCAAGCGCACGCCGCGATGTCTGCGGCCATCCGCAAGTTGCCGCGCCGCCAGCGGGAAGCGTTCCTGCTGCGGGTGCTGGAAGGACTGGACGTCGCCGACACCGCGCGTGCGATGGGTTGCTCGGAAGGCAGCGTCAAGACGCATCTTTCGCGCGCGCTGGAAGCGCTGCGCGGACAACTGGAGGCATGGCGATGAACAATTCGTCCGACAGGCATTTCCCCCGCGATCCCGACACGGCATTGATGCGGCGCGCCCGCGCATTGCACGAAGACGCCTGTGCGCACGTCGGCGCAGCCACGCGGTCGCGGCTGGCTGCCGCGCGCATCGATGCGCTGAACCGCCGCGGCCGGCGTTCCACCCGCATGGTCTGGCTGCCCGCCGCCGGCGCGATGGCCGCCTGCGCGCTGGTCATCGGGGTATTGTGGCTGCGGCCGCAATCCGCAGGTTCGCCGCAGGCACAGGGAAGCGCCGCGCACGCCGATGCCGGATTGCCCTTCGACGCCGACGCGCAACAACTCGACCTGTACCAGAACCTGGACTTCTACCAGTGGCTGGCGCAACAGCCTCGATCCTCCGCGCCGCCGCATGGAGGCAACCGGTGATTTCGTTGCGCGCCCTGCGCAGAAGCCTGCTCGCGTGTGCGCTGGGGTTCGGCGCGCCGCTGGCGGCGTACGCGCAGGCCGCACCGCCCGCGGCCAACGCCGACGCACCGGTCGCGTGGGAATCGCTTTCCGCGCAACAGCAGGACCAGCTTTCGCCGCTGCACGGCCAATGGAACCAGCTGCCGCCGCACCGCCAGCAGCAACTGGCGAACGACGCGCAGCAATGGCAATCCCTGCCGCCGCAGCAACAGCAGCAAATCCGGGAACGTCTTCAGGGCTGGGAAAGCATGACGCCGCAGCAGCGCAACCAGCTCGGCGAGAACATGCGGGCCTTCCAGCAGATGTCGCCCGATGAGCGCGCCAAGGTGACGCAAGCCTACCAGCGCTTCCAGCAGATGACTCCCGAGCAACGCCGCGCCCTGCGCGAACAATGGCGCAAGGCGAACGGGCACCCGCGCCAATCCCGGCGCCGCGGCGGATCGGGGCCGACGCAACCCTGATGCGGACGGGCGGCGCGGCGGCGCGCCATCTCGCCGGCGGCGCGCGAACAGCGGATCAGGCGCCGAACAGCACCTTGCCCTCGCGCGTCACGGCGCTCTTCGCCACCAGCTCGTCGTCGAAATCCGGTTTCAGCCCGCCGTCCTTCACCAGCAGCTCGGCGAAGTTGGCGAGATTGCGCGCGTACATTTCGGATGCGTGCAGCGGCGCCCCGGAAGGCAGGTTGACGGGGCCGATCACGTCGACGTCGCCGTGCCGGATGGTTTCACCGGGGCGGGTCGCCTCGCAATTGCCGCCGCTTTCCGCGGCCAGGTCCACGATCACCGCGCCCGGCTTCATGCCATCCACCATCGCCGCGGAGATGATCTTCGGCGCGGGCCTGCCGGGGACGGCGGCGGTCGAAACGATCACGTCGACGCCTTTCAGGTGCTCGGCGAGTTTCGCCTGCTGCGCGGCGCGTTCTTCGACGGTGAGTTCGCGCGCGTAACCGCCCTGTCCGGCGGCGCTGACGCCGAGGTCGAGGAACTTCGCGCCCAGCGATTCGATCTGCTCGCGGGTCTCCGGGCGCACGTCGAAACCTTCCACCTGCGCGCCCAGCCGCTTGGCGGTGGCGATCGCCTGCAGGCCGGCCACGCCGGCGCCGATCACCAGCACCTTCGACGGCCGCAACGTGCCCGCGGCGGTGGTGAGCATGGGGAAGAATTTCGGCGCTGCCTCGGCGGCAATCAGCATCGCGCGGTAACCCGCGACCGCCGCCTGCGAAGAAAGCACGTCCATCGCCTGCGCGCGCGTGGTACGCGGCAGCAGTTCCAGCGAGAACGTGGTGAGCCCGCGATTCGCGTATGCGGCGATCCGGTCGACGGCGCCATGCGGACGCAACTGTCCGACCAATACCGTCCCCGCCCTCATTGCGGCGATGCGCGCATCGTCCGGAGGTTGCACGCACAGCAGGATGTCGGCCTGCGCGACGACCTCGCCGGCATCGGCGCAGCGCGCATCGGCGTACGCGCCATCAAGGAATCCGGCGCTCCTGCCGGCGCCGCTTTCCAGCAGCACCTGCAAGCCGCGCGCCTTGTATTTCTTCGCGGTCTCGGGGGTGATCGCCACGCGCCGTTCGCCGGCAGCGGTTTCGCGCAAGCATGCAACAGTGGTCGGCATCGTCGGTCTCCTCGCCGACGCATCCTAGCCGATGCGCGACGAAAGTTGAAAAGCGCGGCGCGGGACTCCCGCCCGCCGGGCTTTCATGCCGCGGCTGCGGCGTTCGCGGCCGGACGGCTCCGCGCAGGGGTGCGGGTGCATGTCGCATCGGGCTACACTTGCGCGATGCCCGGATCCATCCTCGATTTCCTGCACTCGCGACATTCCACCCCGGCGATGCAGCTGGGCGAGCCCGGCCCCGATCCCGCACAGCTGGCGCGCTTGCTGGAAGCCGCGGTGCGCGTTCCCGACCACGGCAAGCTGGCGCCGTGGCGATTGCTGCTGTTGCGCGGCGACGCCAAGGCCCGCTGCGGCGACCGCCTTGCGGAGTTGCACGCGGACATCGACCCGCTCACGCCACCGAAGAAACTCGAAAAGGATCGCGGACGCTTTCGCGCCGCGCCGCTCGTGATCGCGGTGATCGCGCGCATCGAGGAAAACCATCCGAAGATTCCCGCGCAGGAGCAATTGCTGTCGGCAGGCTGTGTCGCCTACAACCTGCTGCTCGGCGCGCAATCGCTCGGCTTCGGAGCGCAATGGCTGACCGGCTGGTCGTGCTACGAACCGCAGGCGGCGGCATTGCTGGGGCTTGCGTCCGGCGAACGCCTGATCGCCTACATCCACATCGGAACGTCGCGCGAACCCGTGCCGGATCGCGACCGGCCCGCGTGGCGCGACGTGGTCTCCGAATGGAAAGGCTGAATTCCCGCACGCGCACGCTTTACCTGCTGGACGCGAGCATGTACGTGTTCCGCGCCTGGCATTCGATGCCCGACCAGTTCTTCGACATCGATGGCGCGCCGGTCAATGCGGTGCACGGATTCACGCGTTTCCTGCTGGAATTCATCGAACGCGCGCGGCCCACCCACGCGCTCGCCGCGTTCGACATATCGCTCGCCGGTTCCTTCCGCAACGCGCTGTACCCGGCCTACAAGGCCAACCGCGAACCGGCCCCGCCGGAGTTGAAGCGCCAGTTCGAATATTGTCGCGAGATCGCCGCCGCGCTGGGCTTCTGCGTGCTGGCGGATGCCGCCTACGAGGCCGACGACCTGATCGGCAGCGCGCAGGCGGCGCTGCGCAAACACGGTTTCCGCAGCGTGATCGTCTCCGCGGACAAGGATTTCGGCCAGCTGCTGGACGCCGGCGACGAACAATGGGACTACGCGCGCAATCTCCGCTGGGATGCTTCCGGCGTGCACGCGAAGCTCGGCGTGCAGGCGAAGCAGGTGGTCGATTTCCTTGCGCTCACCGGTGATGCGGTCGACAACATTCCCGGCGTTCCCGGGATCGGCCCGCGCACGGCCGCCGCGTTGCTGGCGCATTTCGGCACGCTGGACGAACTGCTGGCGCGCCTGGGCGAAGTTTCGTATCTGCGCATCCGCGGCGCGGCGATGGTCGGCGCCAGGCTGCGTGCGCACGCGGAACAAGCCCTGTTGTCGCGCCGGCTCGCATCGATCGCGCTGGACGCGCCGGTGCCGCGCGCGCCCGAAGCGCTGCTGCGCCGCGCGCCCGATGCGGCGACGCTGGATGCGCTGTTCGAACGCGTGCGGCTGGGGCCGATGACGCGCGCCCGCGCGCAGAAGCTCGCCGGGTCGTTCGATCCTTCCCCGGCATCCATCGAGGCCGTTCCGTGAATCGCCACCCGCGCATCCCGCCGGACGGTGACGCAGAAACCACCACACTTTTCGCCGGCAAGTGGTTGACACTCAAGGCGCGCGGCCGTTGGGAATTCGTCGAACGCAACAGCCGCGGCGGCGCGGTGATCATCGTGGCGGTGACGCCCGAGGACCGCGTGCTGTTGGTCGAACAATATCGCGTGGCGATCCGCGCCTTCACCATCGAAATGCCGGCCGGGCTGGTCGGCGATCTCGAAGGCGCATCGGACGAGGAAGTCGAAACCGCCGCCCGCCGGGAACTGAGCGAGGAAACCGGCTACGCCTGCGCACGCGTGGTGCACCTGCATTCGGGCCCGTCATCGGCGGGCATGAGCACCGAGATGATGCATTTCGTTCGCGCGCTGGGACTGCGCAAGGTCGGCGAAGGCGGCGGCGACGACACCGAGGACATCACCGTGCACGAAGTGCCGCGCGACCGTGCCGGCGCATGGCTGCGCGCGAAAGCCGCCGAAGGTTATTCGATCGATCCGAAACTGTTCGCGGGGCTGTGGTTCCTGGAACACATGCCCGTTGCAACCATCCCCGCTCCTTGAAGGCGGCTCATCCCGCCGCATGCCACACGACGAACTTCCACAACAGCAGCAGCGCCATCGCCAGTATCACCAGCAGCGTCAACGCGATGCCCGCGGCGCGTCCGAAGGAAACCCCGGCGTACGACGACAGCCCGATCGCGTGCAGCACGCGGCCCACGATCAGCACGATGCCGAACAGGTGCAGCAGCCACGGCTGGCTGCCATCCAGATCGAGGATCAGCAACAGCAGCAGCGCGATCGGCAGGTACTCGACCGCGTTGGCGTGCGCGCGGATCGCGCGCGCGAGGCGCTCGTTGCCGCCGGTGCCGATCCCGACCTTCCCGGTATTGCGCAGCCACATGACGCGGGCGGCCAAAACGACAACCAGCAACGCCGACAGCGCCGCGTACAAACCGGTGATGTGCATCATGTGCCTTCCCCTCCGTCGCGGCGAACCGCCTGTACCGAACCCGGTGCAAATTGCCGCCAGCGCCATGCAGCCGCCGCCGCGGCGATCAGCGCGACCACCAGCAGCACGATCGCGGCGGCATTGCGCACGCCGAACCAGAACAGGCATGCGAGCACGGCCAGCATGGCACAGGCTGCGGCCAGCCCCAGCCATTCGTCGCGGCGCGCGCGCGGCAACACCAGCAACACGCCGGCCCACGCCAGCAGGATCGCGAGCACGCGCCTGGCCCAGGCGAAATCCGGCCTCGGCGCGGCGTCGGGCACCACGTCGCTCAACGAGCGCTTGCCGATCTGCACCTGCGCCAGATCCCGACCCGATGCATCCCGGGGCTGCATCAACCCGCCGTTCTGCGCGCGCGCCAGCACGGTGAGTTCCTTCGGCGCGATCCGCATCCAGCTGACGCGCAGGTCGCCGGTGCGTGGATGTTGCGGATCGACGCTGGTCACGAGCGTGCCGTCGTGCGCCTGGAAAGTCGCGGCCAGGTTCGGCGGCAATGCGCGCAAATCCGGCGAGAAATCCTCGACGCCGGAAATGGTTTCGACCAGATCCGGCGCGAGCTTGAATCCGCCGACGCGCACGTCGGGCGAATCGAAGCGCGCTCCGTCGAACGGAAAGGCGCCGGGATTTTCGTGTCCCGCGGGCTGGGCGAATTTCGTCGAATCGACCGGATGATCGACCCAGTCGAGTTCATAGCTGCGCCGGCCGCCGTCGACCTCCTGCCACTGGAACATCTCGACCTTGCGCACCAGCGCCACCGCGTTGGCGCCGACGTTGAACTGCGGATCGCGAGCGGGCTGGGCGATCTGCACGGGATCCGCAACGAACACCAGCTGCCCGTCGCTGTCCGGGCCGGGCCGCACCTGCGCGCCGTGCAACACGAAACCGCCCAGCGCGTCCTCGCCCATCGCGCGCAGGCGGTCGGCGTGTTCGGTGAATCCGAGCAGCAGCAGCGCGGCCATCAAAAGGATTGCGCCGGCGACCACCGCGACGAGGCGCCGTGCCGCCGATGATGCGTGCTCGTCCATGCGCGCAGCTTACAATGCCGCGGCGCGCAATTCCCGTTGTTCCCCGCGCACGCCGTAGCGATCGCGCTCGCCGCGCATCGGCGTGGCGCTGGCGATTTCGTGGTCGTGGGTGAAGAACAGCTTGACGCCGCGTGCGATCTTGTCGTCGAGGAATTCGCGCTTCTCGTCGATCAGCCATTCCGCCGCGCGGTCGTAGCCCATCGTCACCGGCAGATGCACCCAGGAGCGGCCGGGGATCAGGTCCGCGCAGTAGACGATGCCGCCGCGATCCTCCGCGCCGACGATCTCGCCCAGCATCAACCCCGGCGTGTGCCCCTGCGAAAAGTGGAAACGGACCGGCTTGCCGAGTGCGCGCGAATGCTCGCCGTCCACCAGTTCCAGTCTTCCGCTCTGTTCCAGCAACCCCGTCAGGCCCGGAATGAACGAGGCGCGGTCGCGCGGATGCGGATCACGTGCGCGCAGCCAGTGCGTGGTGCTGGCCAGGAACGCGGCCTTCGGAAACAGCAATTGCGGCGGCTCGCCTTCCTTCCATTCCGCCAGCAGGCCGCCGGCATGGTCGAAATGCAGGTGCGACAGTACCACCACGTCAATGTCTTCGTGCTTCAGCCCCGCTTCGCGCAGCGAATCCAGCAGTACGTGGCGATCCTCGACCACGCCGTAGCGTTCGCGCAGCTTCGGCTCGAAGAACGCGCCGATGCCGGTTTCGAACAGGACGTTCTTGCCGTCCAGATCGACGGCAAGCAGGCAACGGCAGGCCAGCGGGATGCGGTTCTGCTCGTCCGGCGCGATCCATTGCGACCACATCGCCTTGGGCGCGTTGCCGAACATGGCGCCGCCATCGAGTTTCTGCGAATTGCCTTGGATCGACCAGAGTTTCATGGAGTCACTGCACCTTGCCCAAACCCGAATCCCCGCGCAGATCGCTCGCGGCATCCAGCGTATTTGTCTTGCGATCCCAGATCACTGCGTTCATGAAGCCCCATCGGAATTCGCCGGCATTGACGGTGTAACCCATCCCGCGCAGCGCGGCGATGGTGTTCGCATCCAGCGCGCCGGGCTCGGCGGAAACCACGTCTGGCAGGTACTGGTGGTGGAAGCGCGGTTCGGCGGTGATGGCTTGCGCGTCCTTGCCGTCCACGAACCCGAGCACGCCTTCCAGCACCATCGTGATGATGCGCGAACCGCCGGGCGTGCCGATCACCAGATCCTTGTCCGGACCGAACACGAAGGTCGGCGTCATCGACGACAACGGCCGCCGGCCTTTCGCCGGCGCATTGGCATCGAAGCCGATCAGGCCGTAGGCATTCGGCTTGCCGGGCACCAGCGCGAAATCGTCCATCTCGTTGTTGAGCACGAAGCCGGTGCCGGGAACCACCAGGCACGAACCGAATGCGGTGTTGACCGTCTGCGTGGCGGAAACCATGTTGCCGTCGGCGTCGGTGATCGAGAAATGCGTGGTGTGCATGCTCTCGGGGTGGGCCGTGGGCAGGCTGTCGCTGGGCGTGGCCCGGTCGGGCTGGATCGAGGCGCGCAGCTTGTCGGCGTAGGCCATGCTGGTGAGCTTCGCGACCGGCATCTGCACGAAGTCCGGATCGCCCAGGTACTGCGTGCGGTCGCGGTAACCGCGTCGCATCGCCTCGACGATCGTGTGCACGCGGTGCGCGCGATCCATCTTGTCCAGGTCGAAACCCGAAAGAATGTTCAGCATTTCCGCCAGCACGATCCCGCCCGACGCGGGCGGCGAAGCGGAGACGACGTGGTACGCGGGCTTGCCCGGCGGCTGGTAATCGAACGCGATCGGTGCACGCTCCTTGACCTGGTAGCCGGCGAGATCTTCCAGCGTCCATTTGCCGCCCGCCGCGCGCACGCCGTCGACCAGCTTTTTCGCGAATTCGCCGCGGTAGAAACCGGCGTCGCCGTCTTTCGCGATGCGTTCAAGGGTTGCCGCGAGATCGGGATTCCTGAACGTCCAGCCCGTCTGCGGCGGCTTGCCGTCCGGCAGCAGCAACGCAGCGGAACCCGGATAACGCGCGATCACCGTCGCGCGTTCGCGCAATTCGGAGAGGAAGCGATCGTCCGGCTGGAAGCCCTCGCGCGCAACGCGGATCGCCGGCGCCAGCGATTTCGCCAGCGGCAACTTGCCGTAATGCCGCGCGAGATACACCAGTGCGGCGGGTTCGCCGGGAATCGCGGCCGCGAGCGGACCGTTGATCGACTTGTCGCGATCCGGTTGGCCATCGGCCCCCTCGTACAACTTGCTGGATGCGCCGGTGAACGCGGTTTCGCGCGCGTCCAGCATCACGTTCTTGCCGTCCGAGGCGCGGTGCAGCAGGAAGAATCCGCCGCCGCCGATGCCGGAACTTTGCGGCTCGACCACCGAAAGCGTCGCGGCCACCGCGACCGCGGCGTCGAAGGCATTGCCGCCCTCGCGCATCACTTCGAGGCCGGCCTCGGTCGCCAGCCTGTGCGCGGACGCGACCGCCGCGTGTCCGGGACGCGACGCCAGCGCCCGTGGCTTCGCGGGCGAAGTCCCCGGATTGTCCGCAAGCGCCGGCGCGGCAGCCAGCAACATCACGCAGAGCATCACCCACACGCGCCGCAGCTTCATGCCGCATCTTCCCTTGCCGTCAGGCTTCGATAACGGGCGAGCAACTGGTCCTTCGATTCGACATGCGCCGGATCGGTGATGATGCATTCGACCGGGCACACCGCGATGCACTGCGGTTCATCGAAGTGGCCGACACATTCGGTGCACAGGTCCGGCGCGATGACGTAGTACTCCTCGCCCTGCGAGATCGCGCGGTTGGGGCACACGGGCTCGCACACGTCGCAATTGACGCAGGCGTCGGTGATCTTCAGGGCCATCGCGGCATTTTAGCATCCGCGGCGCGGCTCCCTTCGGTTGGCGCAGAGAAACCGCCCGGATCGCCGCCGATGCGGCGACCGGAATGCGGCGGCGATGCCCGCACGCGACTACATCTGCGCGAACCGGAACTCCGCTCCGCTCGGCGCGACCGCCTGCTGCACGCGATCCTTGTCGGCGGCATCGCCCACGTACAGCACCACCACGCCCTTGAACGAACCGGGTTGGGCGTTCTTGAACGCGGCGATCAAGGCGTCCGCGGTTTCGGAGGAATTCGGTCCGCCGGCGGCGATCATGTTGCCGGGCAGGACGGTGGTCGCGACCACGCCGTTCAGGGTGTCCTGGGTGCGGCCGCGCGCGGCCACGGTTTCCGCATCGTCGCCGGCGGGGATGAAGTACATGTAGGGCGTGTTCTGGATGCCCTTCATGTTCGCCTGCACGATCTGGCTGAGGTAGGTCTTCCAGTCCTTCATGTCGCTCGGGTCGGTCGGCTTGCTGACCTGCGCCGGCTGGTCGGACTGGGCGGGTTGCTGCGCCTTGTTGCAGGCGGAAAGCGCCAGTGCCGCGACAAGCGCGAAGGCTGCGACGGTTGCGAAATTGCGCATGGTGTTCACCTCGTGGTCGATGTGGTTTGACGGAGCTTGAAACACTCGCGCAGCGCATCCTGCACCGCGGGATGGACGAACCCGGAAACGTCGCCGCCGAGCCGCGCGATTTCGCGCACCAGCGAGGACGAGATGAAACTGTAGGCTTCCGAAGGCGTCAGGAAAAGGGTCTCCGCCTGCGGGATGAGATGGCGGTTCATGCTGGCAAGCTGGAATTCGTACTCGAAATCCGACACCGCGCGCAGGCCGCGCAGGATCACGCCGGCATTGACCGAGGTCATGAAGTCCGCCAGCAGCATGTCGAAGCCGCGCACTTCCGCATTCGGCACATCGGCCAGCGCCACGCGCGCCAGTGCGATGCGCCGGTCCAGGTCCAGGCATGGCACCTTGGCCGTGCTTTCCGCCACCGCGACGATCACGCGGTCGAACAGGCGCGCGGCACGCGCGACCAGGTCGCTGTGCCCGCGCGTGATCGGGTCGAAGGTGCCCGGATACACCGCGATGCGGCTGTCGGCGTTGGCGTGCGGTTTCCCCATCTGCATGGCGGCGGCGGCGGCAACCGTCACTTTAACACTCATTCGCGGCGGAAGAGCTGGCCGCACACCGCGCCCGCGCGGCTGGCGCGGAACAATGCCCACGCCGCGGGCGCAACGAAAAGCCGTGAAACCGGCGTCTCGACGTAAATGCGCGCGCGCGGCGCGAGCCAGCCGTGTTCTTCCAGCAACCCGGCTGCGTGCTCCCACAGATCCGCATCGAACGGTGGATCGAGCATGGCGATGTCGAAGGGCTGTGCTGGCGGTTGCGCGAGAACCTGCAACGCATCCGCGCAGCGCACTTCCCCGCCGGCGACGCGCAGGCGCGCGAGGTCTGCGGAAATCCGCGCCGCCTGCGCGCATTCGCGTTCCAGCAGCAGCGCATGCGCCGCGCCGCGCGACAACGCCTCGATGCCGAGCGCGCCGCTGCCGGCGAAGAGATCCAGCACGCGCGCGCCTTCGATCACCGGCATCAGCCAGTTGAACAGCGTCTCGCGCAGGCGTTGCGGCGTCGGCCGCAGGTCCGCGATAGCGGGTACGGCCAGCTTCGAACCGCGCAGGCTGCCGCCAATGATGCGCACCGCACCCGGGAGGGCTTCGCGGGCTCGCTTCATGGCCGCCTCCAGCGTGCGTACAACGGACGTTGCGGATGCGCTGTTACCATGCGTCGATTCTCGGGCAGCGCGCGTCGCCGCACCAGTCATGCAGAATCTCTGGAAGAAAATCACCGGCCGCGGCGAATCCGCACCAGCGTCCGCAACGGATGTCGCGCAGACAGGACCGGCCTCACCATCCGAGTCCGCAAACGGCCACGAGACGCCCGCCTTCGAGCCTGCAACCGCCACGCCGTCGCCGAACCCGTCGCGCAGGAGCTGGCGGGAACGCCTCGCCGGCAGCGGGCTGGCGCGCAATCTCGGCGCGCTGTTCGTGCGCCATCCGCGGCTGGACGACGAACTGCTGGACGAACTGGAGGCCACGCTGATCGGCGCGGACGTGGGCATCGCCGCCACCGGCGAAGTGGTCGGGAACCTGCGGCGGCGCATGCACAAACGCGAATTCGCCGACGCCGATGCGCTGCTGGATGCGCTGCGCGCGGAACTGGTCGCGTTGCTGACACCGGTGGCGCAACCGCTGGACGTGTCGGCGCGCAAGCCTTTCGTGCTGCTGGTGGTCGGCGTCAACGGCGTCGGCAAGACCACCACGATCGGCAAACTGGCGCGGCGTTACCGCGACGAGCGCCGCGCGGTGATGCTGGCCGCGGGCGACACCTTCCGCGCCGCCGCGGTCGCGCAATTGCAGGAATGGGGTGCGCGCAACGGCGTGCCGGTGACGGCGCAGGGCCAGGGCGCGGATTCGGCCAGCGTCGTGTTCGACGCGCTGCAGACCGCGCAGGCGCGCGGCGCCGACGTGCTGATCGCCGATACCGCCGGGCGCCTGCACACGCAATCCGGATTGATGGGCGAACTGGCAAAGGTGAAGCGCGTGCTCGGCAAACTGGATGCCGACGCGCCGCACGAGGTGCTGATGGTGATCGACGGCACCACCGGCCAGAACGCGATCAGCCAGGTGCGCCAGTTCCGCGACGCGGCCGGCGTCACCGGCCTGGTCGTCAGCAAACTCGACGGCACCGCCAAGGGCGGCGTGGTGTTCGCGCTGGCGCGCGAATTCGGACTGCCGATCCGTTACGTCGGCCTGGGCGAAAGCGCCGCCGACCTGCGGGTGTTCGATCCGCGCGCATTCGTCGATGGCCTGCTGCCGGAGCGGTTCGCGGAATGAACGTCCGCGAGTCCATGCGCACGCATCCCTGGCGCTGGACCGCCGCGATCCTGCTCGTGTTGATCGCCGTTGCCGCCGGTTCGCTGGCGCTTGCGGTGCGCGCGCTGCTGCAACCACAGCGTTTCACCGCGCTGCTGCAATCGCAACTCGCCGACGCGGGGCTGGTGCTGAGCGTCGACCAGCCGGCGGCGCCCGCCATCTGGCCGCACCCGGCGGTGCAGCTCGAGGGTTTCCGTTTGAGCCGCACGGGGACGGCGGCACCGCTGCTGACGGCGCGCGAAGCCCGCATCGTGGTGCGCTGGCGCACGCTGCTGCGGCGCGAACTGGCGATCGAACGCCTGGAAATCCAGTCGCCGCGCATCGACCTCGACCAGTTGCAGGCGCTGCTGGCGGCGTTGCCGAAGAGCCAGGGCGCGCCGCAATTGCCGCACATCGGCGCCGGCCTGAAACTGAGCGACGGCACGCTGTTGCGCAACGGCCAACCCCTGCTGATGGATCTCGACGCGGAAACCGGGGAACTGCTGCAGGGCCAGCCCTTCCACCTGACGGTTTCTGCGCGCAACGGCGCGGAAGGCACGGGCTCCGTGGTGCTGGACGCGTTGCCGCTGCCGGCCGGCGACGGCATGCGTTTCGATCGCCTGCAAATGGACGCGCGGATCGACCGCGGCCCGCACCTGCGGCTCGCCGGCAATGCATTCTGGCGCGGCGGCGAAGACGTGTCGGCCGTCCTGCAGGGCGCACTGAACTTGCCGGCCGCCGCTCCGTCGGCCGGTTCGTCTGCCGCGCATGCGGGTGCGGCGGCAATCCCGACGCCGGTTGCGCGCGATTACACGCTGGCCCTGCGGATCGAGCCCGCGCGCAAGGATGTTCCGTTGAACGTCGCCTTCACGCTGGATGGCGCAGGCGAACACGTCGACGCGCGCCTTCCACCGCTGGCGCTGGTCGCCTGGTGGAACGACGTGCGCGAGTGGAAACCCGGCACGCCGCTGGTGCTGCCGCAACTCGAAGGCAGCGCGCAGGCCGACGAAGTGGGTTATGGGGCATTGCATTTGCGCGGCGTGCGCATCGACGCGGGGCCGAAGGTGGCGCCGCTCGCCGACGGCGGCACGAAAACGCCCGCGGCAAGCGGCCCGGAAGCGAACCACGGAGCCTCGCATTGAAGGCGGGAAGCGGCATCTGCGCGCGACTGCTGCCGTGGTTCGAACAGCACGGCCGCCACGACCTGCCGTGGCAGGATCGATCTTCCAGTCCGCGCACGGCCTATCGCGTCTGGATTTCCGAAGTGATGCTGCAGCAGACGCGGGTCGGCACCGTGATCCCGTACTTCGAACGGTTCACGGCTGCGCTGCCCGACGTGCGTGCGCTGGCCGATGCGCCCGAAGACCGTGTCCTGGCGCTGTGGTCGGGCATGGGCTACTACCGGCGCGCGCGTCATCTGCACGCCGCCGCGCGAGTCTGCACGGCCCGCCACGACGGCGAACTGCCGCGCGATTTCGACGCGTTGTCGGCGCTGCCGGGCATCGGACGTTCCACCGCCGGCGCGATCCTGGCGTTGTCGCGCGGCGAACGTTTTCCGATCCTGGACGGCAACGTCAAGCGCGTGCTGGCGCGTCATCACGGCGTGCACGGCTGGCCCGGGAAGCACGCGGTGGAACGGGAACTCTGGGCCATCGCCGAAAAGGAAACGCCGCACGCACGCGTGGCCGATTACACGCAGGCGATCATGGACCTCGGCGCCATCGTGTGCACGCGCGCATCGCCGCGTTGCGGGGAATGCCCGCTTTCGCCCGATTGCGTGGCGCATCGCGAAGGGCTGACCGCCCTGCTGCCGCAACGCAGGCCGCCACGTGTGTTGCCCCAGCGCCGCACGGTCATGCTGCTGCTGCGCGATGCGCACGGCCATGTCCTGCTGCAGCGGCGCGGGCCGGGCGGTGTCTGGCCGGGACTGTGGAGCCTGCCGGAAGCGGACGACGCGGAGCACGCGCGCGCAACCGCGGAATCGTTCGCGTGCCTGGATGAGGCGGAAGTGGAAGTGCTGCCCCCGTTCCTGCACGTTTTCACGCATTACCGGCTGGAAGCGCAACCGCTGCTCTGGCACAAGGTGTCTGCGCGCGCCGCGGTCGCCGACGCGCCGGACCTGCGCTGGTGCGCGCGGGATGAACTTGCGTCGCTCGGCCTGCCCGCGCCGGTGCGCAAGCTGCTGCGCGCGATCGACGAAGTCGCATCGCAGGATGATGGTCCCCGTCGCCATCGATCGGACGGGTGCGATGCCGGCAGCGGCGACCACCCCCGCATCGTCCGACAAGCCATCGCATGAAATCGATCCGTCCGAAGGAATCCCGATGAGTCGCAGTGTGTTCTGCGTGAAATTGCAACGCGAGGCCGAAGGCCTGGATTACGCTCCCTGGCCGGGCGAACTCGGTCGGCGCATCTACGAACAGGTCAGCAAGGCGGCGTGGCAGCAATGGCTGGCGCACCAGACCATGTTGATCAACGAAAACAGGATTTCTCCGCTCGATCCGAAGGCGCGCGCCTTCCTCGCGGAACAGATGGAGCAATTCCTGTTTTCCGGCAGCGCGGAAAAACCGGCGGGTTACGTGCCTCCGGTGCCGTGACGGCGGCTATTGCCGGTTCTTCGCCGCGTCGCCGACGTCATCGACGCCGTGCGCCTTCTCGGCGCGCATTGCCTTGTAATCCACCTGCTGGATCGTTTCGATGCGGCATTGCCGCGGCATGCTGCTGTCTCGGTATTTCACCGAATCCATGCGCGCATAGACGCTGCCCGAAGTGGACGTCAGCGAAATCGCCAACGGCAGGTCCAGGTTGATGCAAGGCGATTGCAAGGTCAACATGTAGACTTGGTTCACGCCGGTCCACACGGCGATCACGTCCTGTTTCCGGTCGTTCTTGCCGAGGTACTGGAAGCCGTCCAGCCGGAAATAATGCATGCTGTCCTGCGGCGGCGATGCATAACGCTGGAAGCGCGCCAGCTCCTTCGCGTCGCGCTGGCTGGGCGATTGCCCCGCCATGGCGGTTGCCGCCAGCGTCGCCAGAATGGTGGCTGCAATGAACCGGGCTGCATTCATGGACGGCTCCTGTTGCTGCCGCCATTACAACGCCGGGGCGTGCGATCCGGATGACTGCCCGCTGAAAGCCGGCGGAACCCGGACAGGGCGGGACGCGCCCGGCCGCGACAAGCCGTGCGAATGCTTCTACCATTGCGCCGTGTCCGGCATTCCTGCACACGGGCCAGAGACGACATGACCGAATCCCTCGCCCATGCCCCGCTGCAGTGGATGTCCCGCCTGTCCACCAGCCGCTTCAACAACTACGCGGGACTGACCTCGGACACGCTGGTAGCACTGGGTTTGCTCGCTGCCGGGTTCCGCTTCAACGACCGTTCCGCGGTCTGGGTGCTGGGTTTGATGCTCTGCGGTCTGCTGGCCTTCAGTCTGCTTGAATACGTGGTGCATCGCTGGCTGTTCCATGGCCCGTTCGAGGTTTTCGAGCAAGGCCACCGCCGGCACCACGAGCAACCGCGTGGCTACGACGCGCTGCCGTTCTTCCTGCCGCCGCTGGCGTACCTGCTGCTCGCGGCATTGCTTGCGTGCGTGATGCCGGCTTCGTCGGCGCTGCTGATCGGCGGTTCCGTCGCCGCGGGCTATGCCGCCTACGGCCTCAGCCACTGGAGCATGCACGCTTTCCGCTTCCGCCATCCGCTGGCGCGCGCATGGGCGGCGGCGCACCACATCCACCACAACCATCCCGAACGCAACTTCGGCGTGACCTCCCCGTTGTGGGACGCCGTGCTGCGCACGCAATACGTATCGGCATCCAGGCGCCAGCAACGCGCACGCTGAGCGTGGCGATCCCGCACCCGATTCCCTATCAGGGCAGCAAGCGCCGGCTCGCGCCGGTGATCGCGCGGCACTTCCCCGCCGACACGCACCGCCTGTATGAGCCCTTCGCGGGCTCCGCGGCGATGACGCTGCATGCCGCGCGACACGGGCTCGCGCAACGCTTCGTGATCGCCGACAGCCTGCCTCCGCTGGTCGAACTGTGGCGCGCGATCATCGAATGTCCCGCGCAGACCGCGGCCCGTTACCGGCGCGTGTGGCAACGCCAGTTCGCCACCGGCGGCGAACATTTCCGCGTGGTGCGGACGCGCTACAACCGCGATCGCGATCCGGTCGACCTGCTCTACCTGCTCTGCCGTTGCGTCAAGAACGCGGTGCGCTTCAATGCGCGCGGAGAATTCACGCAAGCCGCCGACCGGCGCAGGCACGGCACGCATCCGGACCGGATGCAGGCGTCCATCGAAGGCGCCTCGCTGCTGTTGCGCGGCCGCGTGGAATTGCGTTGCGGCGACTGGCAACGGACCACGGCGGATGCCACCCCGCGCGATTTCCTCTACCTCGATCCGCCCTACCTCGGCACCTCGACCGGCCGTGATCGCCGCTACCACTCGCAACTGCCGCAGCAACACCTGATCGACGGTCTGGCGCAACTGCGCGGGCGCGGCCTTCGGTTTGCGCTGTCCTACGACGGCAGCACCGGTGCGAAAGTGTATGGACCGCCGCTGCCCGGCCATCTCGGCCTGCTGCGGCTGCGGATCGATGCCGGGCGTTCGGCGCAGGCGACGCTGTCCGGCCGCCGCGAACGCACGGTGGAGAGCGTCTATCTCTCGCCGGGATCGGTGCCGGATGTGGCGGCATCCGGCGCGTCGTCGCGTCCGAGCAGCCACGCCAGCACGGGAGGCGCGACGATCGAGGTGAGCAAGGACATCGCCACCAGCACGGCATAGATGCGCTGGTCGAAGACGCCGGCCGCCAAGCCCAGCGATGCGATCACCACGCCGACTTCGCCGCGCGGCATCATGCCGACGCCGACATGCAACGCGCGGCGCGCGCCGAGCCGGATCGCGCCGAGCCAACCGCCCGCCAGCTTGGTCGCCAGTGCCAGCAATGTGGCGACCGCCAGCAACCCCAGCGATTCGCGGCCGGCCAGTTGCGAGAGTTCCACCTTGGCGCCCGTCAACACGAAGAAGAACGGCGTGAGCAACACGAGCAACGGCCGCATCTGCACTTCCAGTTGCGCGCGTTGCGGCGCTTCGGACGCGATCATGCCGGCCAGGAACGCGCCGATGATCGCGGCCAGGCCGAACTGCGTGGCCAGCCACGCCAGCCCCAGGCACAACGCCAGTACCAGCGACAACGGCAGCAGCGGATCGGAAGGGCGGTCCAGCCATGCGGCGGCACGGCGCATCACCCGCGTTCCGACCAGGCCGATCACCAGCACGAATCCGATGGCTTCGGCCAGCACGACCACGAGATTGCCCGCGCGCAACGCTCCCTCGGTCTGGATGCCGGTCACCACGCCCAGCAGCAGCATCGCCAGGATGTCGTCCAGCACCGCCGCGCCGAGGATGACGCGGCTCTCCGCGCGTTGCAGCACGCCGAGCTGCTTCAGCACGCTCGCGGTGATGCCTGCCGAAGTGGCGACGAAGGCAGCGGCGATGAACAACGAGCGCGGCCAGTCGGGCGCGAGGGAATGCGCCCACCATGCGCCGCACACGAACGGTATCAACACGCCGAGCACGGCCACGGCGGTGGCGCTGCCGGCCACGCGTTTCAGATCGTCGAAGCGCGTTTCCAGTCCCACCGCGAACAACAACAGCACCACGCCGATCTCGGAAAGATCCTCCAGCGGCTCGTTCGGCACGATCCAGCCGAGCAACGAAGGCCCGATCACGCAACCGGCGACGATTTCGCCCACGACACCCGGCAGGCGCACCGCACGCGCGAGCGCGCCGCCCGCCTGGGCGGCCACGAAGATGATGAAAACCTCGAGCAGGATTCCCGTCGCGTGTTCCATGCCTGCGCGCCGTCCGCCGAAAACCCGTGAACTTTACCCGCTCGTGCGGGTGCACACATCCGTCCGCGATGGAATCGAGCGGCGGGCGTTTGCGCGATGCGTTGAAGCGCATCGCGCGCCCATCGCGAGGATGAGGCAGGACGCCGAGTGGAAACCGCTCCAGGGACGACTGCTTGCGGGAATGGTGGCCAGGGACGGAATCGAACGGCCGACACGGGGTCGAGCGGTGGGCGTTTGCGCGATGCGTTGAAGCGCATCGCGCGCCCATCGCGAGGATGAGGCAGGACGCCGAGTGGAAACCGCTCCAGGGACGACTGCTTGCGGGAATGGTGGCCAGGGACGGAATCGAACCGCCGACACGGGGATTTTCAGTCCCCTGCTCTACCAACTGAGCTACCTGGCCGGCTCGTCGTCCACGAATCCGGGACACGCGCGGGAAACCCGGCTCGTCCGCCACGCATTGCGCACGACGGGCCGCCTATTAGATCGGCCGCGGCGAAAAGCGTCAAGCCGACGCTGCACGCGCTTGCCAAGCGTGCGCTCCGGCGCCGATGATCCGTGTCGCCGGCGCTGCGCACCGGCACGACACGGGGAAATCGACATGCTCGGCACGATTCTTCTGGCGATCCTGGCCCTGGCACTGATCGGCGCGTTGCCGTACTGGGGCTGGAGCCGCGACTGGGGCCTCGGTCCCAGCGGACTGGCCGGCATCATGATCGTGATGATCGTCCTGCTGTGGGCGCTGGGCAGGGTCTGAAACCGTCAATCGCGCGGATCGCCCCAGATCGCACGATCCAGGTCGTGATGCAATCCGTGCGCGCCCATGCGCACGCGGCCGTTGCGCACTTCCACGCCTTCGGCGCGCAGGCGGCGTTCCTGTTCGCGCATGCCGTTGCTGCGGCAGGCGATCCTGCCGTCGGCGCGCACGATGCGGTGCCACGGCAGCCCGATGCCGTCGGGCGCTTCACTGAGCGCGCGGCCGGCAAGGCGCGCGCGTCGCGGCAATCCGGCGCGCGCGGCGATCTCGCCATAACTCGCCACCCGGCCGCGGGGAATGGCCTTCACCGCGGCATAGATGCGGCGATATTCCTCTTTCACCGGTGCTGCCATCGCGGCAGATTAGCAACAAATCGCCATTGCATGCGCGACCTGGAATGACGGCGGGGAAATTCCCCCGTTACCATGGCGATCCCCCGACGAGCGGAGCGCGAACATGCGCAGTTTCGAGGAAGTACGTTCGCACTTGAGCGGCAAGCACAAGCTGAAGAACAACGATCCGTACCTGCTGAGTTTCGACCTTGCGGTGCGCGACGGCCGGCACCAGGGCATGTACCTGGTGGAGCTGGAGGACGAGGAAGGCAACCGCTATCTGCGCGTCTCCACGCCGATCGGTCCGCTGGTGGGCATGGACGCGAAGCGCTGCCTGCGTTTCAACTGGGAACAGCGCACCGGCTTTCTCGCGGTCAGCGACCTGGACGGCGCGCCATACCTGCACCTGTGCGAGAACCGTCCGTATTCGACGCTCAATGTCGCGGAGCTGGACCGGCTGATCGCAGAAATCGGGCCGCTCGCCGACCAGCTGGAACAGGCGATCACCGCGGCGGGCGACGCGTATTGACAGTGTTGCCGGCAGCCGATGCCATTGAAGGCATCGGTCAGGCGCGCTGTCTCACTCGCGCCGGTGCCGGATGCCGATGGCCAATCCATACAGGCTGATCAGCAACCACGCGATCTCCAGCACCATCGAGGCGAGATTGAAGGCGTAGAACAGCGAGACGATGATCGCCGCCGCTCCGATCGCGTTCAGCAGTTGATAGATGACGCCGTTGCCGTGCAGCTTGCGCGTCTGCAACAGGAAGAACGCGAGCAGCACCAGAAGCGTGCCGACGATGCCGGTAATGGTGGGCCATTCGATCTGGATGGTCATTTCTTCGCACCTCGCTGGCGTACCGCTTCGAACAACACGATGCCCGCGGCGACCGAAACGTTCAAGCTTTCGACGCCGCTCGCGGAATCGGCGCCCGGCATCGGGATGCGCGCGAGATGGTCGCAGGCCTCGCGCGTCAACCGGCGCATGCCTTCGCCTTCCCCGCCCAGCACCAGCGCCACCGCGCCCTTCAGGTCGATATCGTAGAGTGATTCGCGCGCATCCCCGGCGAGTCCCGTGAGCCAGACGCCGGAATCCTTCAGCATCTTCAACGCACGCGCCAGATTGGTCGCCGCCAGCAACGGCACGCGATCGGCCGCGCCTGCCGAGGCGCGCCGCACCACCGGCGTGATGCCCACCGCGCGATCCTTCGGCACGATCACCGCGTGCACGCCCGCCGCCGCCGCGCTGCGCAGGCAGGCGCCGAGGTTGTGCGGGTCGGTGACGCCGTCGAGCACGAGGAACAACGCGTCGCTGCCCGCGCGTTCGATCAGCGCGGGGAGATCGTGTTCCGACAACGGCGGCGGCGCCTCGTAGCGAGCGACCACGCCCTGGTGCCGCGCCTGGCCGGCATGCTGATCCAGCACCGCGCGCGGACGCGCGTGCACGCGCACCCCGAGCCGTTTCGCCTCATCGCCCAAGTCACGCAGGCGCGGATTGTGCGCGCCCTGCTCGACCAGCACCTCGCGCACGCGCGTCGGATCATTGGCCAGCGCGCTCATCACGGGATTGATGCCGATGATCCAGGTGTCTGTCATCGCGGGGATTCGTCCTGTCGAGTGATCGTCATTCCGGGCGCGGCGAAGCCGCGATCCGGAATCTGCTCCTGATTTGGCGCGCGCAGGGCGGATTCCGGGTTCCGCTTTCCGGACGAGCCCGGAAAGCGGCCCCGGAATGACGACGATGTTGCATTGTCTGCTTTACCCGCGCTTGTGCGTATGCGACTTCCGAGCAGGCGACTTCTGTTTGGGTGGCGTTTGCGCAGGTGGTTTCTGCGCGAAGTCCTGCACCAGCCTGAAATCCACCTTGCGGTCTTCCATGCTGGCGCGCAATACCTGCACGCGCACGGCGTCGCCAAGACGGAAATGCGTGCGCGAACGCTCGCCGCTCAGCAGATGGCGCACCGCATCGAAGTGATAGTAGTCGTTGGGCAATTGCGACACGTGCACCAGCCCGGTGACTTTCGATTCGTCCAGTTCCACGAACAGGCCGAACGAAGTGACGCCGGTGATCAGCCCGTCGAACTGCGCGCCGACGTGCTGTTCCATCCACGCGCACTTGTAGCGCTCGTCCACGTCGCGTTCGGCTTCCTCGGCGCGCCGCTCGGTCTGCGAGCAATGCGTGGCGAGCGCGGCCATCCTGCTCTCGGTGTAGAGATACGCATCCGGCTTGCCGCCCGCCAGCGCGTAGCGGATCGCGCGATGCACCAGCAGGTCGGGGTAGCGGCGGATCGGCGAGGTGAAATGCGCGTAGGCATCCAGCGCCAGCCCGAAATGGCCGTGGTTGGCCGGCTGGTAACTCGCGAGGCTCTGCGAGCGCAACAGCACCGACTGGATCAGACCCGCATCGGGGCGATCGCGCGTCCGCTCCAGCAGCTTCGAGAAATCCGCCGGCGTGACCTTTTCGATCGGCGGCAGCTTCAACTTGTATTCGCGCAGGAACTCCAGCAGGTCTTCGTATTTTCCTTCCGGCGGCGGCGCGTGCACGCGGTACGGCGCCGGGATCTTCTTCTTCGCGAGGAATTTCGCCGCCTGCACGTTCGCCGCGATCATGCATTCCTCGATCAGCCGGTGCGCGTCGTTGCGCGGCTGCGCGCCCAGCGAGGCCACGTTGCCCTGCGCGTCCAGCCGGTACTTCACCTCCCCGCTGTCGAAATCGATCGCGCCGCGCTGCCTGCGCTGTTTCGCCAGCGATGCGTAGAGGGCGTGCAGGTTTTCCAGTTGCGGCAGCACGTCCTTCAGGTCGCGCCGCGCGGCCTTGTCGCCTTCGCCGACCGCCTGCCACACGCGGTCGTAGGTCAGGCGCGCGTGCGAACGCATCAGGCCGGGGTAGAACTTCGCGCGCGTGGTTTCACCGCGCGCGTCGATCCGCATCTCGCACACCATGCACAGCCGCTCCCCCCGCGGGTTCAGCGAACAGATGCCGTTCGACAGGGTTTCCGGCAGCATCGGCACCACGAAACCGGGGAAATACACCGAGGTGCCGCGCTGGTACGCCTCGTCGTCCAGCGCGGTTTCCGGCTGCACGTAGTGCGAAACGTCGGCGATCGCGACGATCAGGCGGAACCCGCCGCCGCGCAATGGCTCGGCGTACACCGCGTCGTCGAAATCGCGCGCGTCGGCGCCGTCGATCGTCACCAGCGGCACCTCGCGCAGGTCCACGCGGCCCTTGCATTCGGCGCGGGACACTTCCGGTTCGACCGCTTCGGCTTCGCGCGTCGCATCGATCGGCCATTCGTGCGGCAGGCCGTGGCTCGCGATCGCCATCTCCACGACCAGCGACGGCTGCAGGCGTTCGCCCAGCACCGCCACCACGCGCCCGATCGGGCCGCGCTGCTGCGTCGGCGGATCGGTGATTTCGGCGATCACGATCTGTCCGGCGCGCGCACCGTTGCGCGCATCGGGCGGAATCAGCACGTCCTGGTGCAGGCGCCGGTCATCCGGGTCGACCACCATCACGCCATGCTCTTCCACGACGCGGCCGACCAGCCGCGGCGCGCGGCGTTCCAGCACTTCGCGGATCGCGCCCTGCCGGCGGCCGCGGCGATCCACGCCGACCACCGAGGCCAGCACGCGGTCGCCGTGCAATACCTGCCGCATCTGCGCGGGCGAGAGATACAGGTCTTCGCCGCCTTCGTCCGGGCGCAGGAAGCCGTAGCCCTCGGCGTTCGCCAGCACGCTGCCCGCGATCAGGTCGAGCTTGCGCGCCGGCGCGAAGTCGCCGCTGCGGTTCTGCAGCAACTGGCCGTCGCGCAACATCGCGCGCAGGCGCTTGTCGAGCGCTTCGCGCGAACGGTCATCGCGCAGTTGCAGCGTGCGCGCGATCGCCTGCGCATCGGCCGGCTGGCCGTGCCGCGTCAACCATTCGAGGATCGCCTCGCGGCTGGGGATCGGATGCTCGTAGCGCTGCGCTTCGCGCGCGGCGTGCGGGTCGCGGAACGCCTTCGCGTTCCGCTGGCGCTTGGGCTGGGGCGAATTCCTGCGCGGCGGCCTGGACATGCCGCCCAGCGTAGCATCGTTACGGCGATTTGCCCGCCTGCATGCGCTGCACGATCGCCAGGGCCCGCGTCACGTGCTCGTCGGGCTTGATGTGGTCTTCGTCCGAAGACAACGCGCTGACGACCTTGCCGTCCCTGCCGATCACGAAGGTGGTGCGCGGGATGAAGCCATGCGTGATGGCCTGCCCCCGCACGTCCTTCAGGCCCGGCTGCGGCGGGATCAGCTTGAGGTCGTACGAAGCCGCGATGCGGCCGTCGGCGTCGGAAGCGATCGGGAATTTGCCTGCGCAGAAATCCGGATCGGAGGAAAATTCGTTGAGCCGCTGGATCGAATCGGCCGAGACGCCGATGATGGTCGCGCCGGCCGCATCGAACTTGTCCTTCTGCGTGGCGAAGGTGTGCGCTTCCAGGTCGCAGCCGCCGGTGTAGGCCGCCGGATAGAAATACACCACCACCGGACCCTTTTTCAGCGCGTCCTTCAGGGAAAAGGTGAAGTCCTTGCCGGCCTGGCTGGCGGTGGCGGTGAAATCCGGCGCGGCGGCTCCCGACTTCAGCATCGCGTAGGCCGGCGCCGCAAGCAGCGCGCCCAACGCAACCGCTGCCATTGCAACCACGAGACGCTTGTTCATGTCGCAACCCTCCCAAAGAGATCACGCTAGCACGACGCCGCGTTCGCGTCATGCGAGTTGACCGCCGGAGGACGCGTCCGCTTACGCGGCCGCTACAACGCCGACAGGAACGCCACCAGATCGCTCTTCTGCTGGGCGGTCATGCCGATGTCGAAGCGCGTGTCGTAGAAGTTCACGACATCCAGCAGCGTGGGCGCGAAACCGTTGTGGAAATACGGCGCGCGCGCGGCCAGCCCGCGCAGGTTCGGCCCCTTGAACTTGCCGATGTCGGCCCACTTGCCGGTCAGCATCGCAACACCCGGATCGGTGGTCTGGATACTCTCGCCGGTGCTGTTGTTGGTGAGCGTGTACAGCGGCAGGTCCGGCGTGCGGCGGCTGCCGTCGGCGATCCCGATGTTGAGCGGCGCGCCGACCGAGTGGTTGCCGATGTTGGGCGAATCGTGGCAGGTCCCGCAGGTGCCCTGGATCACCGGCTGGCCCGTGACGTCGTTCAGGCCGGCCACGCCGCTGATGGCGATCGGCAGGGAATCGAACAGCTGCTGGCCGCGCGCGATCGCGGCGCGCGCCTGCACGCGCGCATCGCGATTCATCGCGGAATCCGGGTTGTCCCATGCGTCGAACAATCGCATCACGTCCGGATCGAACGGATCCGTGGTCGGATCGTTGCCGAGCGAGTCGTTGATGCCTATCCAGAACTTCTGCTGCGCCAGGATATGCGCGCCGCCCATGCCGCCGAATTCGTTGAGCGCCCCGGCTGACTTGTCGAAGAGTTGCGCGGTGAACAGATTCGATTCGAAATCCACGATTTGCTGCAACACATCGTCGCTAGGCGGCGACGCGGCCTGCTCGTGACCCAGTACCGCATCCAGCGCCTGCGATTGCAAACTTGAGCGCAGATCCTCGGCGTCGACGCCGGCGTCCATCGGTGGCTCGAACGGCGCGAAGGTTTCGCGGCCGTCCCACATCACCGCGGTGTCCCAGATCAGATTCGTCGCGGGCAGCGGACGACGGAACAACGACAACTGCGCGGCGCTGGCATAACCATACGGATCGTCCACCGCGGTCAGCGTGAACTCCGCGTTCGCCGGCATCGGCAGCCCCACGCGGATCACACCGCGGGTGATCAGCATCGAATACGCCTTCTCGCGCGCGGCAAAGGTGGAAACGTCGGCGAGCGGCGAATCGGCGCCGTCCACCAGCGCGAAGATCGGATCGAGCCCGCGCGTCGCGTCGAAGCGCCGCTTGATCCCGGCCGCGGTCACCGTCCAGCCTTCGGCCTGCCGATGGCACGAATTGCAGGTGCGCCCGTTGCTGCCCAGACTCTGGAAAAACGGATTGCCCTTGTCGATGCTGCCGGTCGGCGTGCTGGTTTGCAGCAGGCCGGAAGGATCGGGCGTCACCAGCGCGCCGGCGCGGGGTTGGGTCGACACCTGTTGCGCGGACGCCGCGCCGACGATCGCAAGCGACCCCGCCACGGCAAGGACGCGCCGCCACGCGCCGCGGACTGACACGGAATATTGAACGGACATGGTGGTCGACTCCCGCTGAAGGATCTTCATCAGGACAGAACACCGCGTACCCGCGATTTGCGACATGCCCCCGCGCATGGATGGAAAGGGACGCGGCACGACGAAGCCGCGGAAAGCCCGAGCCCGCGGGCGGATTACCTCGATGCGGCCAGGCGCCGGAGTTCCGCGATCCGCGGATCGTCCACCGGCGGCGCCGTCACGAGTGCGAGCGCCTTGCACGCAGCGAGCGCCGCTTCGGCGTCGCGGTGCTCGCGCGCCAGCGCGCGCGCTTCGAGCGCGCCGATGGTGAACCGGTCGGCGCCTTGCGGAAACATCGCGGCGTATTTTGGCTCGATGTACAGCAGTTCCCGCAGCGCATCGGCGTTGCGTTCCAGCGCGAACAGCGCCTGCGCGCGTATCAGCCGCGTGTTCAACTCGCGCTGGATCATGCCGCCCTTGACCGTTGCGTAGATGGCCAGCACGCGATCCGTGCCGGCGATGGCATCCGCGTAGCGGTGTTCCAGCAGCCGCACGGCCGCGAGCTTCTCCAGCGGATAGGCGAAATTCGCATTGCCGTCGCCGCCCAGCGCCCGCTGCCGGTCGAGCGCGGAACGGATGTCCGCATCGGCGGCGACGAACCGGCCCGCAGCGGCCTCGGAAAACGCGCGCAGCGACAGCAGTCGCGGGCAGACCAGCTCCTCCAGTCCGGTGCGCTGGCAACTGGCGATGCCCTGCGTGTACCAGTCGATCGCTTCGACATGACGCCCTTGCGCATCGCGCAACTTGCCCATGCCGGCAAGTGCATACAACGTGTTCTCGTGATCGTCGCCGAAGACCTGGCGTCGCAATTCGAGACCGCGCTGCACATAGGGCTCGGCTTCCGCCAGCCGCCCCTGCGCGACCAAAAACGTGCCGTACATGCCCACGTTCCAGGCCTGATCCGGATTGGGTTTGTCGTAGAAGCGGTCGCCGAGGTCGATCGCCTTGCGATAGGCAAAGTCCGCGCGGCCGATGTCGCCGCTCGCTTCGGCGCCCAGCGCGATGTCTTCGTACAAACCGACGATGCGCGCATCGGGCTTGGCGCCGCGGGACCGCCACAGGGCGAGCGTCGCGTCGGCCCTCGCCAGCCCGGCCCGGAAGTGCTCGGCATCCAGCAGCGCTGACGCCTCGTCGATCGATGCGGTCAGTTGCGCATCGGGAAGCCGCTGCTGCGTGGCGATCACGCGCGCCTCCGCGAGCGTGGCGAGACCCTCATCGACGCGGCCGCTGTACAGCAGCGCATTGCCCAATGTCACGAGTCCATCGATCGCGACCGGGTCGCGACGCGCCAGCAACCCTGTCCGCAACGGCTGCAACAGGCGCAGCACTTCGGGATAGTGCGCCTGGTCTTCCAGCACCATGCCGCGCAGGACGCGGATATCCCACCATTGGGCATCGGTCGGGCCGTACAGCCGCTGGATGATCGGCGCGCTGCTGTCGAGCAGTTGCATCGCCTGATCGTTGGAACCGACGCTGTGCGCGACCCGCGCCAGCGTGAGCAGCAGATCCGCGCGCAACGCCTGCGGCAATCCGTTCCGCGCCATCAGGTCGGCGGCGGACTGCTTGACCAGATCTTCCGGGGTGGGCCGCTGGTCGCGCGGCAACCTGGCGCGCGCCGATTCGAACACCGATTCCAGGAAATCGCGCACCATGTTCGCGCGCGTCGCCTGCTGCCGCGCCAGCCACGCCTGCTGGCGCGCCTCGTGCGCCTGCCAAAGCGCGGCCGACAGCGAGACGAAGATCGCCAGCAGCAGCGCCGCGGTGAGCGCGACGCCACCGCGATGGCGCGCGACGAATTTGCCGGCGCGGTACCAGCGCGAGGGCGGATGCGCGCGCACCGGCAGGCGATCGAGATGGCGCTCGATGTCTTCGGCCAGCGCGCCGGCCGAACCGTAGCGGCGCTCCGGCTCCGGTTCGGTCGCCTTGGCGACGATGTTGGCGAGGTCGCCGCGCAATCTTTTCGCCGCAGGTTTTGCCGTGGGTATTGCCGTGGGTTCCGCCGGCGGCGAAGCATCATTGCCGGTCATGCGCAACGACGGCGCGTGCATCATTCCCGGCGCGGCGCGTTCGTCCGTCAGCAACTCGCGCAGCAGGATTCCCAGCGCATACACATCGGTCGCGGTGGTGATCGCGCCGGGCGTGAACTGCTCGGGCGCGGCGTAGGCCGGCGTCAGCGCCTGATGCCGGGTGCGCGTCGCATCTTCGCCGTCGTCCAGCAATTTGGCGATGCCGAAATCCAGCAGTTTCACTTCGCCATCGGCGTTGACCAGCACGTTCGACGGTTTCAGGTCGCGGTGCACGATCAGCGCGCGGTGCGCCGATTCGACCGCACGGCAAACCTGCAGGAACAACAGCAGCCGCTCGCGCCCGGGCAAGTCGTGTTCCTGCGCATGACGCGTGATCGGCGCGCCATCGATTAGTTCCAGCGCGATGTAGGCGAGGCCGTTGTCGGCGACGCCGCCCTCGATCAGCCGTGCGATGCCCGGATGGCGCAACCGCGCCAGCGCTTCGCGCTCGTGGCGGAAACGACGTCGCGACTCGTCCGTGTACAACCCGCGTGCCAGAAGCTTCACCGCGACGTACTGGCGCACGTCCTGGAGTTCGCGAAACGCGCGGAACACCGTGGACGAGCCGCCTTCGCCCAGCACTTCCAGCAATTCGAACGGGCCGATCCGCGATCCCGCGGGCAAGGATTCGGTGGTTTCCGCCTCGCCGATCACCTGCGCTGCGTCCATCGCATCGCCCGCGCCGGGCAAGTCGTCGTCATTGGCGTCCGCCGCCAGCATGCGTTCGAGTTCCGCGCGCCGCGCCGGATCGGCGCAATGCCGGTCCAGCAGGCGGGCGCGCTCCGCCGGCGGCAATGCCAGCGCCTGCTCGAACAGATCGCGCAACGTCGGTGTGGCTTCCACGCGAAGATCCCGGTTGTGTCCTGCGGTAAAACCCCGGCGGCGGCGATTCCGCGACGTGCGGCCGTTCAATCCATCCGCGCCTTGATGAAGGCACGCGCGAAACGCCAGTCGCGGTCGATCGTGCGCCGCGCCAGACCGAACGTTTCGGCCACCTGCTCCAGGCTCAATCCGGCGAAGTACCGCAACTCCACCACCTTCGCCGCGCGCGCATCGGTCTGCTCCAGCGCATCCAGCGCGGCGTCCAGCGCCAGCGCCTGCTCGGCGGTGTCGATCGCGAGTTTCAGGTCGCGGTCATCCAGCGTGACGCGGTTCCATTGCCCGCCCGCCCGCAGGCGCAGGCGATCGCGCGCACGATTGATCAGCAGGTGCCGCATCGCGCGCGCGGCGTAGGCGAAGAACTGCGCCGGTTCCCGGAAGTGCAGTTCCTCGCGCTGGCCGATGCGCAGATACAACTCGTGCACCAGCTCGGTCGTGTCGAGCGTGGCATTGCGGCGCTGGCCGGAAAGCTGGCGCGAAGCCATCGCCTTCAGGCGCGCGTACACCTCGACGAACAACGCGTCGGTCGCGCCATCGGAAACCGCCTCGCCGCCGGACATGATCGTGCCCGCTCCGCCGCGTCCTGCCCCGGCGCCAGCGTCCGCCTGCGCGCGCGCAAAAGCAAGCGCCGCGTTGACAATCCGTGATGCGGCCGGTTACTTTACGCGGCTCGCCGGGCGCGCTCCTGCGCGTGCCACGAAGCCCAGGTGGCGGAATTGGTAGACGCACTAGTTTCAGGTACTAGCGGGTAAAACCGTGGAGGTTCGAGTCCTCTCCTGGGCACCACTGCACTGTTCCAGCGATTCCCAATCGATCCCGAAGATGCCTTAAAACCCGCGCCAGTCGCGGGTTTTTTGTTGCCCAGGTGCCCTGTCGTATCGTGGCAGCGCGCCAGTTTCTGGGATACAAGAAGGGAGACGACTAATTGTCTTCCTGCGCTGGCGGAGACCATGTCTCCCTATGTCGGTGGCTTGTACCTGATCGACCGCAACGACCGTTTGCCTTGGCGCTGGAAATACGCGCGGCCGGGCGGCCGGCAGAATCGTTTCTCACTGCACCAATGAGTGGTTGTGAGTCTTCGCGCAAGATCACATTCGTCCGTCTGAGCCCCGCATATTTGCGGGGTTCTCCGTATGCGACGTGTCCGTTTTCATTCCAGAGCGTGACGGGCGCCCTTGCAAGTTGCAGGTGACGGCAAGAAGGCATCCATCAACGACAATCATGTCGCACACCTGAAACTCTCCGCGCAGGTGGCGACGGTTCTTCCCCCGTGCAGCCACCCGCACGCGGAACGTCAGATGGCGAACCTGTCCATGATGTGGTGCGGCCGCACGGGGCGGTTCAGCGGCGCGATCTTGCGCGCGGCCCGGAATCGCTCGCGATCGCGCGCGTAGATGCTGCCGTGGTTTTCGCCGAAGCAGGGCGTTTCGAAG
>JAFEEJ010000249.1 GCA_018241145.1 Pseudomonadota bacterium
CGTGCTGGTGGAAGCCGACAAGCCCGGCGGCTGGCGCTGGCGCAGTTCGCTGACGCGCGAAGACACCGGCGCGGGCGCCTGCGAACTGGTTTACGTGAGGGAGCTTTCGATCGCGGCGCGATGAAGCGCCGTTAACAACGCAGGACGGCGTGCAGCGGCACGTCCCCGCGCCAGCGCGCGCGGGCGTTCAACGACCCGAGCTCGACCACCACCGCCGCTCCGACGATGCGCGCCTCCAGCCGTTCGATCAGTTCGCGCGCGGCCAGCAAGGTGCCGCCGGTGGCGAGCACGTCGTCGACCAGCAGCACGCGTGCGCCCGGTTTGCCCACCTGTTCCAGGGCATCCGCGTGCACTTCCAGGCGCGCGCGGCCGTACTCGAGCGCGTAATCCACGCCGATGGTTCGCGCCGGCAGTTTGCCGGCCTTGCGCAACGGCACGAAGCCGGCATCCAGCGCGTGCGCCAGTGCCGCACCGAAGATGAAACCGCGCGATTCGATGCCGCACACCGCGTCGATGCGGCGCGCACGCCACGGCGACGCCAGTGCGTCGATGCAGATCGCGAACGCGGCGGCATCCGCCAGCAAGGGCGTGAGGTCCTTGAACACGACGCCCGGACCCGGAAAATCCGGCACGTCGCGGATATGGCGGACGAGCGCGTGCATGGGCGCCTGCCGGGGGCTTGCCACCGCGGAATGGTTCATGCCGGTTTGGGCTGCAAACCGGATGCCAAGTCCTGGTCGTTTCGTTCAGTTTGCGGCCGTTCCAGCCGCGCCGCGGCCTCGCGCACCACCGGTTGCGCGTCTTCCACGCAGACATCCGGCACGCTGACCGCGATCAAATCCCGCGCCGGCAACTGGCCGATGCCGCCGATCAGGTATTCGCCGTTGATGAAGCACGGGATGCCGGCCTGGTCCAGCGCATCCTTGACCAGGTGCGCGTCCACCAGGTTCTCGGCGCGATAAACGATACGCATGGGGGGATTATGCGCTTTCCCGTGCCGTCCCTGCGCGCGAAGGCGGGCACGCAGCTCTTTGCCATGGATGGCAGCCTCGGCTGCACACAACGACGCCATGCCTGCGGGTGAACGCGCATCCATTACACTGGCGCGTTCCCCGCCCATGCAGCGCCCATGAACGACGCGCCTCCCGTCAACAACTTCATCCGCCAGATCGTGGCCGCCGACAACGCCTCCGGCAGGCACGGCGGACGCGTGGCCACGCGCTTTCCGCCGGAACCGAACGGCTACCTGCACCTGGGCCACGCCAAGTCGATCTGCCTGAACTTCGGCATCGCCGCGGAAAACACCGGCACCTGCAACCTGCGTTTCGACGACACCAATCCCGGCAAGGAAGATCCCGAGTTCGTCGAAGCGATCAAGGCCGACGTGCGCTGGCTGGGTTTCGATTGGGCGTCGCTGCGGCATGCATCCGATTATTTCGAGGTGTTCCACCTCGGCGCGGTCAAGTTGATCCGGCTCGGCCTGGCCTACGTCGACGATCTTTCCGCCGACGAGGTACGCGCGTACCGCGGCACGTTGACGCAAGCCGGGCGCGATTCGCCATTTCGCGATCGTTCCGTCGCGGAAAACCTCGGCCTGTTCGCGGCGATGCGCGCGGGCGAATTCGCCGACGGCTCGCGTACCCTGCGCGCCAGGATCGACATGGGCAGCGGCAACATCAACCTGCGCGATCCCGCGATCTACCGCATCCGCAAGGTGCCGCACCAGAACACCGGCGACGCGTGGCCGATCTATCCGATGTACGACTACGCGCACTGCGTGTCGGACGCGGTGGAAGGCATCACCCATTCATTGTGCACGCTGGAGTTCGAGGACCACCGCCCGCTGTACGACTGGTTCCTGGAAAAACTCGACCTGCCCAACGATCCCTCGTTGACGCAACCACTGCGCGACGCGGGCCTGTGGTCGCAGCCATCGAAACCGCAGCAGATCGAATTCGCGCGCGGCAATCTCGACTACACCGTGATGAGCAAGCGCAAGCTGCTGGAACTCGTCACCGACAAGCTGGTGGACGGCTGGGACGATCCGCGCATGCCCACCTTGTCCGGCGTGCGCCGGCGCGGCTTCACGCCGCGCGCGATCCGCACGTTCTGGGAACGCGCGGGCGTATCCAAGCAGAACAGCGTGATCGAATACGGCGTGCTGGAAAACTGCGTGCGCGAGGATCTGGATGCGCGCGCGCCGCGCCGCATGGCGGTGCTCGATCCGCTGAAACTGGTGATCACGAACGTGCCGGAAGATCACGCGGAGATGCTGACGTTTTCCAATCATCCCAAGGACGAATCGTTCGGCACGCGCGCGGTGCCGTTTTCTCGCGAGCTGTGGATCGAGCGCGAGGATTTCATGGAGGCGCCGGTCAAGGGCTTCCATCGGCTTGTACCGGGCGGCGAGGTGCGCCTGCGCGGCGTCGGCATCGTGAAGTGCGACGAAGTCGTCAAGGATGCCGGCGGCGCGATTTCCGGACTGCGCTGCACGCTCGATCCGCAAACCCGGCAGGGCATGGAAGGCGCCAACCGCAAGGTCAAGGGCACGATCCACTGGGTCGGCGCGCACCATGCGATCGAAGCCGAGGTGCGCCTGTACGACCGCCTGTTCGACGTGGCCGATCCGGATGACGACAGCGATGGAAAAACCTATCGCGACCATCTGAACCCGGATTCGCGCCGGGTCGTGCGCGGATTCCTCGAACCTTCGCTGCGCGATGCGGCCCCGGAACAGCATTTCCAGTTCGAGCGGCTGGGGTATTTCGTCGCCGATCGCCACGACCACTCGCACGCCCGCCCGGTCTTCAACCGCGCGGTGACGCTGCGGGATGCATGGTCGCAAAAAGGGCGTTGACGCGATGCGGAGCAGCGCAGCGCGCGCGCGTTTTACGTGCGGGGCGGGGACGCCGAACGGAAGGCGCGCCACGAACGGACCGTTTTCGATGTTCCCCACCGCGCCATGATCGAACTGGTCGGCTTCGACGGCGACGACACGCTGTGGCACAGCGAAGGGTATTACCAACACGCCGGCGTGGAATTCCAGCGCATCGTCGGTGCGTACGTCGACCTCGGCGATGCGCAGGTGCGCAGCCGCATGCTGGCGGCGCAACGCCGCAACCTGGCGCTGTTCGGCTACGGCGCCAAGAGCATGACCCTGACGATGATCGAAACCGCGATCGAGCTGACCGACGGGAAAATCCCCGCGCGCGACCTCCACCGCATCGTCGCGCTGGGCAAGTCGGTGCTGGAACACCCGGTGGAATTGTTGCCGGGCGTGCGCGAGGCGGTGGCTGAAGTGGCCACCCGCCATCGCGTGGTGTTGATCACCAAGGGCGACCTGCACCATCAGGAACGCAAGGTCGAGCGCAGCGGGCTGGGCGATCTGTTCCACCGCATCGAAATCGTGTCGGAGAAGAATGAGCGCAGCTACGCGAAGGTGCTGGCCGAATTCGACATCGCGGCAGGCGCGTTCGTGATGGTCGGCAATTCGCTGCGTTCCGACATCGAGCCGGTGATCGCGCTCGGCGGCTGGGGCGTGCACGTGCCTTACCACGTCACCTGGGAACACGAGCTGGAGCACGGCGTGGATGCGGCCCATCCGCGCGTGCTCACGGCGAACGATGCCGCGGACATCCCGGACGCGGTGGCGCGTTGCGCCGATGCCGGCAGTGAAACCCGGCCGGGTTAATCGCGGAAATCGGCGGTTTCGATCCCGAAGCGCGCGCGCAATTCGCGCTTGCCCGCGGGCGTGACGGAAAGCGCGCGGCTGTCCAGGTCGCGTTGCAGCCACTTGCGTTTCAGCGTCACGCCGAGGAGTTCCGCGCCGATCGCACCAGCGAGATGCGGGCGGCGCTCGCTCCAGTCCAGGCAGGCGCAGGCGAAACGGCGGCGGACGTTGCGCGCGCCATCGACGTCGGCGCCCAGATTCGCCAACGCCTCCGCACCGCCCGCCGTCAACGCATAGTCGGCGCCGTCCGCCCGTTCGCGCCTCAGCCAGCGCAGCGCGAACAGACGGTCGTGCAGCGCCACCGCCAGCGCGCCGGCCATGTGGTCGTAGCAGGTGCGCGCCGCGCGCAGGCGGCCCGGCGTGTTCGGCTCGAAATGCGCGCGCGGCGTGCCGGCCAGCACGCTCAAGCCTTCCAGCGCATTGGCGACCAGGCCATCGAACAGGCTGAAGTAGCGGTGCCTGCCTTGTGCGTGCATCTTCACCAGCCGCCGTGCGCGCAACCTGGACAGGTGCACGCTGGCGGTGGACGGGCTGACCTCCGCCACGATCGCGAGTTCGGTGCTGGTGCGCGCGCGTCCGTCCAGCAGGGCATAGAGCATGCGCGTGCGCGCCGGCTCGGCGATCGCCGCGGCGATTTCGGAAACCGGCGAATCGGCGCGTTCGACATCCATGGTTTGATGATAAGCGAAGCATGGACGCCGCTCAAGCGCGACGATGCGCGGCATGGGAAGGAGCGACGAGCCGGAAGACGAGACGTTGCCGCGTTTCCCCGCGCGGCGCGAATTCCTCGGCCGCGGGCTCGCACTTGCGGCTGCGGGAGCCGCCTTCTCCCACGCGCGTGCCGCGCGCGCCCGCACCGCGGCCCGGCCGCTCGCTTCTTCCCACCCAATGGATGTCCGAACCCGGAGCTCCGCGATGACCATCGTCTGCATCATCCGTTACGAAATCGACCCCTTCCAGCGCGACGCGTTCCGGCGATATGCGGCCGCGTGGGGAAAAATCATCCCGCGCTGCGGCGGCCACCTGCTCGGCTACTTCCTGCCGTGGCAGGGCACCAACTACGTCGGCTGGGGACTGATCGCATTCGACAACCTCGCCGCGTATGAAACGTATCAAGAACGGCTGCGCGAAGATGCCGAAGGCCGCGAGAATTTCGAGTTCGCGCAGAAACAACGTTTCATCCTCAAGGAAGAACGCAACTTCGTCGAAGCGGTGGACGGCACCTTCGGGATCCCGGCGACCGGCTGATCAGGATGGCGATCATGCGCCGGCGACTGACGCTCGCATTGCTGCTGATTCCATGCATCGCCGCGGCGGATGCAGCGGGTGGCTTGCAGCGCGACGTGGTGTTCTCCGCATACACGCCGTTGGCAGGCAGTGCGGAACGAATGCGGAGGCTGCTGAGTCCGTTGACCGCCTGGCGCATGCAGCGGCAATTGCAGCAGGCACACGAGACGTTGAGCGACCAGGCGATCGAGCTGTCGCGGGAACGCTTCGCCTTGTACGTGCCGCCACGCGCACCATCGCAAGGCTACGCGCTGCTGGTGTTCGTGCCGCCGTGGGAAGACGCGCAGGTGCCGCAACAATGGGTTCCACCGCTGGATCGCAACGGCGTGATTTTCGTCAGCGCCGCGCGTTCGGGCAATGATGCCGACGTGCTCGACCGCCGCGAACCACTGGCGTTGCTGGCGGCGTACAACGTGATGCAGCGCTACCACGTCGATCCGGAACGGATTTACGTCGGGGGTTTCTCCGGGGGTTCGCGCGTGGCCCTTCGGTTGGCGCTCGCGTATCCCGACTTGTTCCGCGGAGCCCTGCTGGAAGCCGGCAGTGACCCGATCGGCAGCGCCGGAATCCCGCTGCCGCCGGCCGGATTGATGCGCCTCTTCCAACAGGACACCCGGTTGGTCTTTCTCACCGGGAGCGAGGACACCTTTCACACGGCGCAGGATTCACGCAGCCGTGATTCACTGAATGCCTGGTGTGTGTTCGATAGCGTTACCGAATCGATGTGGCGCGCCGGGCACGATGTTGCCACGGGCACGGACTTCGGCCGCGCATTGAAAGCGCTGCAACGAAGCGCGCGGCCGGAAACCGGCAGGCTCGACGCCTGCCGGCAGCGCAATCAGCAGGCGATGGACGCGCAATTGCAACAAGCGCAGGCGCTGATCGAAGCGCACGAGATCGATGCCGCGCGCAAGCTGCTCGAACAGATCGACGCGAAATACGGCGGACTCGCCGCGCCGCGCAGCGTGGAGCTGATGGAAAGGATCGGTCCGAACCATTGAAACCACGCACTACCCTTCGAATTCCCGCGAATGCGTGCCGTCGTCTGCCGCCACGCTCGGCCGCATCGCGGGCTCCACGCGATGCATGAATGATCGCAGGCATGGCGCATCCGTGATGAAGAAGATCGGCATCGTCGGCGGCATCGCGTGGCCTTCCACCGTGGAGTACTACGCGGGCCTGTGCCGATGGTCGCAAGCGCGCCACCGCGCGCACGGCGGAACGACCGTCGCGCCGATGCCGAGGATCTCGATCGAATCGCTGGATCTGGCCGAAGTGCTGGCCTGCATCGGCGGCGATGACGACGCCTCGTGGTCGGCGTTCGATGCGCTGCACCGCGATGCCCTGCTTCGCCTGCAGGAAGGCGGCGCCGATTTCGCCGTGATCGCCAGCAACACCCCGCACCACCGTTTCGCGCAAATCACCCGCGGCGTGCGGATGCCGGTGCTGGGCATGCCGGACGTTGCGGCGGCGGCATGCCGCGTGCGCGGCGCGCGACGCGTGCTGATCCTTGGCACCGCAACCACGATGGGTTCCGGCGCATTCCGCGCGGCGTTCGCGCGACAGGGCATCGACGCGGTTTTCCCCCGCCGTGCCGCCGACCGCAAGCGCATCGTCGCGATCATCGATGCCTTGCAACGGGAAAAAACCGCATCCGCGGCCGCGCGCATCGCGGCCATCGTCACGCGCGCGTTGCCGCATTCCCCGGACACAAACTCCGCGGTGTACCTTGGTTGCACCGAATTGCCGCTGGCTTTTCCGGATTTCCGGTCGTTGCCGCAATTCGATTTCCGCGGCGTGCACTACCTCAACTCCACCGCGCTGCACATCCGCGCCGCATTCGACCACGCCGCCACGGATTCGGCCTGCACGCCGCGCGACGGGCAAGCGCGATCCTGATCGCGAAAACGTGGAATACTCCTCCCGGCGAACGCCGACGCGCCGGCAACGCCGGGGATGCGACACGAACGCCCTTTCCTGCCTGGAGGTTTCCATGAAACGAGTCACGGGCATCGGAGGCATCTTCTTTTACGCCAGGGATCCCGCGGCGTTGCGCGCGTGGTACCAGCGCCACCTGGGCATCGACGTGCAGGCATGGGGAGGCACCGCTTTTTCCTGGGCCGACGACTCGGGCAATCCCGTGCAAGGAACCACCGTCTGGTCCATCGGCTCGGCGGACTCCGGGCATTTCGCTCCCGGCACGGCATCCTTCATGGTGAACTACCGCGTGGACGACCTGGCCGCGTTGCTCCAGGCACTCCGGGACGAAGGCTGCCGGGTGCTGGAGAAAACCGATGATTCCGGATACGGGAAATTCGGCTGGGTCATCGATCCGGAAGGAAACAAGGTCGAACTCTGGCAACCGCCTCCGGGGCAGTAGCGCGAACCCGGGACGGCAATCCGTTCCAGCGGTCGCGCTTGCCACGCGGCTTGATCAGGGAATGATGCGGCCAGAAAAATCTGTCGGGACGGATTGGAACAACCGCAGGCTGGCCTGGAAGGCAAAAGTCCATGAACGGGCTTCGGAATCCAGTATCGTTGCCCTCCGGCCATGCAAGTTCCCGCGTTTCGATTTTGAGAAGATACCCATTCGCCGGCGGCAAAATGGAAGACATCGTGCCCGGAGCCATCAAGATCGCGAGGCTCACAGCGGATTCCTTGCCGCAGATGCGCTCGCTGCTGGACATGTTCGGCGTCGCCTTCGATGACCTTCCCGGCTACTCGTCCCACCAGCCCGATGACCGCTATCTCCGGGACCTGCTCGCAGAGCGGCGATTCATCGCCATTGCGGCATCGGACGATAATTCGGTCGTCGGCGGCCTGGTCGCCTACGAGCTCGTGAAATTCGAGCAGAAGCGCAGCGAGATCTACCTCTACGACCTCGCCGTTGCGGAAGCCTGGCGAAGACGCGGGATCGCCACCGGGCTCATCGAGGCGCTCCGGGGCAGTGCCCGCTCCGTCGGTGCCTGCGTGATCTTCGTGCAGGCGGATCATGGCGATGATCCTGCCATCGCGCTGTACACCAAGCTCGGCGTTCGCGAGGATGTGATGCACTTCGATATCGCGGTGGCTCCTCGCGCGGACGACTGACGTCCGCCCGTACAACGACGCTTCGCGACACCCATCAGTTGGACGGTGCGTCCGGCAACCGGTAGTCGAATTCGTACGAATGGGTGCCGTCGGCGGCAATGATGATCTGCATGCTGCCGTCCAGCCCTGCCAGTTCCCCGGTGGCGGAACCGGGCACCACGATCACGTTGAGCGAGAATTCGCCGCGGTGCATGGTCGCGTTGTGCTGCAACGCGAAGCTGCCGCGCCGGCCATGCAGCGTGCCGGTGACGCATTCGATGGCGACATAGCCGGCGGAGCCCGCCTGCGGCGAACCGGCGCTGAGCATTTCGCCCTTGCTTGCGGCTTCCAGGTCGCCGTGGAACTGCTTGTCGATCGACATGCGGCCGCAGGATGCGGCTTCGCCACGGTGGTACGGCTCCAGCGGCGCCAGTTTCACCTCGAACCCGCCTCTCGCGTGCATCGTCGTCATCTCCGCACCGGTCCCGGAAGGGAATCGCGGATTGTAGGCGGATCGGCCTGCAACCGTACGCTGCCGCCGACGTGTTACCGTTCGGGGATGCAGGAAGCCGATTCCCCACTCCTGATCCGGCTGGAACCGCCCGCATGGATGGCGCAGGTCGCCGATCCCTCGCGCAGCTATGCCGACGACGATGCGCGCATCGCGCTGGCGATCGCGCTGGCGCAACGCAACGTCGAGGAACGCAGCGGCGGGCCGTTCGGCGCGGCGTTGTTCGACCAGGACGGCACACTCATCGCGGCGGGCGTCAACCGCGTGCTGTCGATGAACTGTTCGCTGGCGCACGCGGAGACCATGGCGTTGGGCGCCGCGCAGCAATGCGTGCAGCGCGCCCGGCTCAATGCGGATGGCAACCGCTACACGCTGGCGGCCAGTGCGCAACCGTGCTGCCAGTGCTACGGCGCGCTGGTCTGGGCCGGCATCGACGAATTGCTGGTCGGCGCGCGCAGCGAGGACGTGGAAGCCTTGACCGAATTCGACGAAGGCCCGCTGCCGGCGGACTGGATCGGCGAACTCGCGCGGCGCGGCATCGCGGTGAAACGCGACCTGCGGCGCGAGCAGGCGCGCGCCGTGCTGGCCGGCTATGCGCAACGCGGCGGCGCGCGCTACTGACATGCGCAGGCTGCGGGCACTCATCCCCCTGCTCCTGCTGATCGGCATCGGCATTGCGCTGTGGGCCACCGGCGCACTCGACCGCTTCCGGCCCGAGCAACTGGTCGCGCAGCAACACGAATGGCAGCAGAGCATCGCCGCGCATCCGCTGCTCGCGTGGTGCATCTACGCGGGGCTGGTCGCGCTGGTGATCGCGACCTGCGTGCCGGCTTCGTGGGTGGTGATCCTGGCCGGCGGCATGTTGTTCGGCATCCTCCACGCAACCTTGCTCACCGCGGTCGGCGAAGTGCTTGGCTCGCTGGTGCTGTTCCTCGCCGCGGGCCACGCCTTCGGCAGCGGCGAACGGCCGCCGCCGAAACTGGTCGAACGCGTGCGCCGCGGCTATCTGGAACACCCGGTGAGCTACACGCTGTTCCTGCGGCTGGTGCCGGT
Organism: Pseudomonadota bacterium; assembly: GCA_018241145.1. Classification (GTDB taxonomy): domain Bacteria; phylum Pseudomonadota; class Gammaproteobacteria; order Xanthomonadales; family Rhodanobacteraceae; genus 66-474. Next base: position 9,651 of record JAFEEJ010000249.1, read on the forward strand.
GCTTCCTTTCGGCGGCGTCACGGTGGCGCTGGCGTGGCTGCGCTGTCCGCTGTGGCTGTTCGCCGTCAGCACCTTCGTGGGCGGCGGCGTGATGGCGATATTCGAAACCGCGATCGGCGCGGGACTCGCGCGCTCGATCGGCGCGGGCGAACCGTTCGGCCCGCACCTGTTCCTGCAACCACGCGTGCTGGTGCCGGTGGTCGCGCTGGCCGCGCTGGCGCTGGTGCCGATCGCGATCCGCAAGCTGCGCGCGCGACGCGCCTGACTTCCGTCTTTGCCGACCTCCCTGTCGGCAGAATCAAACCGCAGCCATCCATGGCTGCACTTTTCATTCGTCGTCGTCGCGCGTCAGCCAGAACACCAGCCCGGCGATCAGGCAACTCGCGGCCACGCCGATCAACGCGGTTTCGACCGGACGCCGGCGCGCGAAACCACCGACCTGGCGCCCCGCGCGGCCGAGGCCGCGCCACGCATCGTCGGCCATGTCGCCGGCATTGTCGGCCACCCAGCCCGCGCCGCGGCGGATGTGGCGCGAAGCGGTGTCCAGCGCGTCTGCGCCGCTGCGCAAGGCACGCCTGCTTCTTCTGCTGATGTCCATGCAATTTCTCCGTGCGGAAGGGAAATGCTAACCCGGGCCCGTGATGCCAGCGTTAATGGAATGCAAATGCTGCGGCCTGTTGCCCCGCGTCGACCGGGGCGCCATGGCGCGTATAGGAAAATTCCTACACGCGTTGTTGCCGCATGCCGACAGACCTTCCGCCGCCGCTCCTCCATGCTGTGCGGGTCGAGCGGCGGAGATAGAGCAGCCATGATCAGGATTCTTGAATTCGCGGCGATCGCTCCGTTCTTCGTCCAGGTTTTCAAGCCGAAACCCCGCGTCCACGATGCGTCCGAGCACGACGGCATGGTGGTGGACGGCGTACTCGAACATTTGCGCGAACTGCGATCGATCGCCGGCGAAGGCGAGGTGTGCCATCCCTGCACGGCGATCCTGCATCCGCCCGCCGACGGCGAGGAAGGCCCCGCATCGGTGCAGGTGACCATCGACGGCGTGCGCGTGGGCCGCCTGTGCCACCGCGACGCAACGCGCTACGTGCAGAGGCACGGCACGGCCAAACGCTCCTGCCGCGCCGCGATCCTGGGCGGCGGCCACGACACCTGGGATCTCGGCATCTGGCTGGACATGCAGGTCTGAAGCGCGACGGCAGCGGCGGTGCGCAAAGCCTGCGGGCCGCGCGGAACCATGCGACGAGAAGTCCACTCGATGGCGACGGTCGGGAAGCGGCACGGTCATGCGCAAGACGATCATGCGCAGGGTCCCGAGACGCATGGTCTCGAAACGCATGATGCGGAAGTCGCATGCACCGGAAAATCCCGCCTGGCTTTCGCCCTCCCTTGCGCTCCGCGGCATCGCGAACATGAAGGCAGTCGAGGCCACCGCGCGACAGGCACCGATGACTCGTGATCGCCGATGCGTCGTTCGCGCCGTCAGGTCTGCGAGGATGCGAAATGCGGCCGGTCGCGGTCGTCGAGAATGGCGTGGAGCGCCTGCGGGTCTTGCGGTTCCGGATCGAGCCATGCGTCGAGGTGTTCCGGCTTGATCGAAACGAGGCAACGATCGTGTCCCGCGGCGGCGACCCCGGGCGGCGCCTCGGCCGTGATGGCGGCGAAGGAAAAAATGTCGCGCTCCTCCGGCGTGCTGCGCAACGAATAATTCCACAGGCACGGAACCAGCAGGGCACGCGGCGGGTGCGGCGCGAAATCGAGCGGCACGGTTTCCGGAATCTCCGCAGGCACCGATTCATTCCGACCCTCCCTGCGCTTGGGCACATCTTCGCGAAACGAGGTCACCACCATGATCCCGTGACGACGGCCGAACAGTTTCGACCAGCGTTTGCCGAGGTCTTCGCGCCGCGCGTGGCAGGTATCGGGATACCGGCGTTCGACGATGGCCGTCCAGCCCGGAAGGCGGCAGTGATAGCGCATGGGGATGACCGTGCGCCGCCCGTCCTCGACGATCATGACGGGCGCGTATTGCCCCGGATGCACGCGTGAATCGCCTTCCAGCGCTTCGCTGCGGCGCAGATCGTCCAGCCGTTGCTGCACGGCCTCCAGTTTTCCGGTGGCGTTGTGCCGGTCGCCGAGCGCCTGCGCCCGGATCTGTTCGGTGGTTTTCTTCTGCAGCATGCGTTCGGCATGATCGATGCGCGTGCGCAACCGGAACAGTTCCAGCTCCAGCGCGCGCACTTCCCCGGCATCGCCCTCGCCGACGATTTCCCGCAGCTTTCGCTCGTCCTCGTCGCGGGGATTCGCGAACGCATCCTTCAGGCCCTTGGGAATCTTGCGCCACGTGCCGCGTTCGATGCGCTCCCGGAAGAATTTCTCGTAGTGGGTGAAACGCAGGACGGCGCCGAATTCGCGTTCGAATTCGCGATGGTCGGTCCAGATGTGCGCGGAATGGGGCATGCGTATCAGGGCAAGCTCGTGCCGGTTCCGGTGATCGGTCAAATGCCGGGAATGGGGACCATGATTCTTGTTACCCGCGGAAATATCCATCCCATCAGGGGGTCTTCTAGAACGCGATCTGCGCCCGCAGTTCCGCGATGCGCGGGTCGAGCGCGAGGCCGGCGCGATCGCTGAACGCGCGGATGTAGTTGGCCTGGAATTTCAGGTGTTTTCCGAGATACCAGTTCAGGCCCAGCGTCCAGTCGTGTTCCCGGCCGCCCAGTACGCTGCCGTTGTCGAGATCGACCGAGCTGTAGCGCGCCGCGAGTTCGAGCGCGCCCCATGCCCGGGAAGGAACGACGTTGCCGACGTTGCCGTCGCTGTAGGGACGCGATTCGCCGGTCAACACCCAGCTGGCGAAGGCGTAATAGCCGTCGGCGCGGTACGCGGGCTTGCCATCATCGAAATGGGTATCGGCGCGCAGGTATTCGCCCTGCACCGACCACGGCCCGCGTATCCACAAACCTTCGAGGCCCTGGCGATCGATGCGGTCGGCGTCCTTGAGCGTCCCCGAATCGACGAGATACGTGGTCGTGAGTCCGGCTTCAGGCGTGGAACGGAAGCGCGCCGAAGGCGGATTGACCACCCCGCGCCCATCGGTCGTCGCGTCGCGCGTTTCGCGCGAAGCCGTCACGCCGAAATGCAGGACATTGCCCGCCTGGTTGAACGGAATCCACGCGAGCCGCCCGGCCAGCGTGCGCCCGTCGTTGTCGCCCTGCAGATCGCCGCCGTAATAACCGAGGGCCGCGAGCCAGTTCGGCCGCGTCAACGCCCAGTCCACGCCGACGCGCCGGTTTTCGTAGACGACCTGCGTGGGCAACGCCAGTTCGATGAAGGTCGGTGAGCTCGAACCGGTGTTGCCCTCGAAACCCACCGGCGTCTTGCTCTGGCCGAAGCGGAAGGCGCCGAAATCCTTGCCGAAAATCCCTCTGGATTGCAGGCGCAGATAGGCGTCCTGCCATTTCTTCGACTGGAAATCGAATACCACCTGGCCGTCATAGACACCTTTTTTCTTCACATAGACGCCGAAATATTTCCTGCGGTTGGTGGCCGCGTCGTCGAGCTTTCCGTCGCTGTCCGAGAAATCGTTGACGTCGTATTGATAGAGTCCGCTGAAGCCGAAATCCGTTCCGTCCGCGAAAACATGATGCGTCGGCCAGTCGCCGAGGAACGAATGGTCCTGCGCCGCCTGCATCGACCGTGAAGCCGTGAGCGCGGCCATGGCGAACACGATGGCGCCCGTGTATTTCCTCTGCATCCGGTTTTCCCCTTGTCAGAAAATTCCATTGACCACGCGCTCGCCGCGGGCGGGCACGACGGCTGCCGCACGCTCTCCGTTCCAGACCCAGCGTGTTTCCGCCCCGGGTTCGCTTCCCGAAGCGGGAAAGATGATGGCGCGTTTCGGGCTCACGTGCAGCGTCATGCCTGCTCGCAATCCGAGCCGGGGCAGGTCCTCGCTCGCCACATCCGCTTCCAGTTGCTGCTTCAGGGCGGGGACATCCAGTTCCAGGTGGGCCACGCTGCCTGCAAGGTAAATGTGCCGCAATTGCGCGAGCCAGCCGCGCTGCCCGGCTGCGGAAGACACGTCGAGCGCGAGGTGCTGCGGCCTGACATAGGCGATCGCCCGGTCGACCTCGTCGCCCCATGGCGCGGGACCGGGCATCCATTCCGCCGCCGCAAATCCGCGGGCACCGCGCGAAAGGTTCACCCGATTGGCGCTGCCGATGAATTCGCACACGAACGGCGAGGCCGCGTCGTGGTACACGCGCTCCGGCGTATCGACCTGTTCCATGCGGCCGCGATTCATCACCGCGATGCGGTCGGAGAGTTCGAGCGCTTCTTCCTGGTCATGCGTCACGAAGATCGTGGTGAGGCCCAGTTCCTCGTGCAATCCCCGCAGCCAGCGCCGCAGGGATACCCGCACCTTGGCGTCCAGTGCGCCGAACGGTTCGTCCAGCAACAAGATGTCGGGTTCCACCGCCAGCGCACGCGCCAGCGCGACGCGCTGGCGCTGCCCGCCCGAAAGTTGCGCGGGATAGCGGCTGCCGAGCCCCGCCAGTTGCACGCGCTCCAGCAATGTTTCCACGCGCGCGGAAATCTCCGCGCGGCCGGGGCGCGTCCGCCAGCGGCGCACGCGCAGTCCGAACGCCACGTTCTCCGCCACCGTCAAATGCCGGAACAAGGCGTAGTGCTGGAACACCAGCCCGACCTTGCGGTCGCGTGCGGAAACCGAAAGCAGATCGCGGCCGTTCGCCTTGATTTCCCCTCCGTCGGGGAAATCGAGCCCCGCCAGGATCCGCAGCAACGTGGTCTTGCCCGATCCGGAAGGGCCGAGCAAGGCCAGGAACTCGCCGGGAGCAATGGAGAGATCGACTTCTTCCAGCGCGTTGCACCCGGCGAACTTTCGGGTGAGACCTCGGATTTCCAGCGTCATGGGATCCTCCTCAGTGGCTGCCCGGCGCGTGCGCGGCGAGTTCGCCGCGATGGCGCCATTCGAGAAAAGTCTTCGCGCCCAGCGTGACGAGGCCGAGCATGGCAAGCAGCGACGCGACGGCGAACGCGCCGACGTGGTCGTATTCGTTGTAGCGCATCTCCACTTCCAGCGGCATCGTGGTGGTGAGCCCGCGGATCATCCCGGACACCACCGACACGGCGCCGAATTCGCCCATCGCGCGCGCATTGCACAACAGCACGCCGTAAAGCAGCGCCCAGCGGATCTTGGGCAGGGTCACGCGGAAGAACATCTGCCAGCCGCCTGCGCCCAGCACGCGCGCGGCTTCTTCCTCGTCGCTTCCCTGGGCCTGCATCAACGGGATCAATTCGCGCGCGATGAAGGGCAACGTGATGAACATGGTGGCCAGCACCAGCGCGGTCGCCGTGAAGATGATGCGTATCCCGTGGGCTTCCAGCCATGGGCCGAACCATCCCTGCGCGCCGAACAGCAGGACGTAGATCAGCCCCGCGATCACCGGCGAAACCGAGAACGGCAGATCGATCAACGCGCCCAGCAGTGCCTTGCCGGGGAACCGGAAGTGCGTCATCGACCATGCCGCGGCGATGCCGAAGACGATGTTCAGGGGAACCGCGACGGCCGCCACCCACAACGTGAGGCGCATCGCCGAAAGCGAACCGGGCTGCGCGATCGCATCCAGATACATCGGCAAGCCCTTGCGCAGCGCTTCGACGAACACCGTGGCCAAGGGCAGGATCAGGAACAGGCCCATGAAGCCGACGGCGCACAGGATCAAGGCCAGGTGCAACACGCGGCGCGAGCGTCGCGGCTGCCGCAACGGAATGGTGGTGGCGTTCATGCCGGCAACTCCGCCCAGCGCCGGCTCCAGCGCTGCAGCAACGCCAGTACCAGCAAGATCGCGAACGCGAAGACCAGCATCACCGCGCCCAGGGCCGAGGCGCCGGCGTAATCGAACTCTTCCAGTTTCTGCACGATCAACAGCGGTGCGATCTCCGACTGCATCGGGAGGTTGCCCGCGATGAAGATCACCGAACCGTATTCGCCCACGGCGCGTGCCAGCGCCAGCGCGAAGCCCGTCAGGATCGCCGGCAGCATCAGCGGCAGGATCACCCGCAGGAAGCTCTGCCAGCGGCGCGCGCCGAGGCTTTCGGCGGCCTCCTCGATTTCCCGGTCCAGCGCGGCCAGCACCGGTTGCACCGTTCGCACCACGAACGGAAACCCCACGAAGACCATGGCGACACCGACACCGAGGCGCGTGTACGCGACGCGGATCCCGTGGTCGAACAGCGGCTGTCCCAGCCAGCCGTTCGGCGCGTACAGCGCCGTCAACGCGATGCCCGCCACCGCGGTCGGCAGCGCGAACGGCAGGTCGACCAGCGCATCGAGCACGCGCCGTCCCGGGAAGCGATAGCGCACCAGCACCCACGCCACCAGGAAACCCGCCACCGTGTTGATCAGTGCGGCCGCAAACGCGCCGCCGAAGCTCAGCATCAGCGCCGCGCGCGCGCGTGGCGCATCGAGCAGTTGCAGCAGCCCCATGATGCCGACGCCCGACGCCTTCCATGCCAGCGCGGCCAGCGGCAGCAACACGATGAAGCCGAGGCAGATCATCGTGTAACCGAGGCTCAACCCGAAACCGGGCAGGATTCTTTTTCGCATGGCGCGCCTCAATGCCCCGGCCCGATCTGGTCGAACACCGCGCCATCGGCGAAGAACTTCGCGTGCGCCTGCCGCCAGTCACCGAACCATTGCCGGATGGTGAACGTCTTGACCGCGGGGAAATGCACGCCGCTGGTTTGCGCCGCCGCCGCCAGGCGCGGGCGATAGAAGTGTTTCGCCCCGATCGCCTGCGCCTGCGGCGTGTAGAGGAATTCCAGGTAAGCCTTCGCGACGGCCGCGTTGCCGTGCCTGGCCGCGTTCGCATCGACCACCGCCACCGGCGGTTCGGCGAGGATGCTGACGGACGGCACGACCATTTCGAATGCGCCCTTGCCGAACTCCTGCTGCGCAAGCAGCGCCTCGCTTTCCCACGCGATCAGCACGTCGCCCATGCCGCGTTGCACGAAGGTGTTGGTGGCGGCGCGCGCGCCCGCATCCAGCACCGGCACGTGGCGGTAGAGCGCCTTGACGAACTCGCGCGCCTTCGCCTCGTTGCCGCCCGGCAGCTGCAGCGCATAGCCCCACGCGGCGAGGAAATTCCAGCGCGCGCCGCCCGAGGTTTTCGGATTGGGCGTGATGACCTGCACGCCGGGCTTGATCAGGTCCGGCCAATCCTTGATGTTTCTGGGATTGCCCTTGCGCACCAGGAACACGATGGTCGAGGTGTAGGGCGAGGAATGATCCGGCAATTCCTGCTGCCAGTCTTTCGACAACAGGCCGCGGTCGGCGATCGCGTCGATGTCGTAGGCCAGGGCCAGGGTCACCACGTCGGCGGGCAGCCCGTCCACCACGGCGCGCGCCTGTTTGCCGGAACCCGCGTGCGACATCTGCACGGTGACGTTGTCCCCATGCTGCGCCTTCCATTGCGCGGCGAACGCGCGGTTGATGTCCGCGTACAACTCGCGGGTCGGATCGTAGGAAACGTTGAGCAACGTGAGGTTCGCGGCATGGACGACGTTGGCCGCCGCAGCCAGGCACACCATCAGGAGCAGGGTCTTCACCTTCATCGTCGATTCTCCGGAAGTCGTTTTTCGAACGTGTACGGGGAAATTCGTGTAGCCGGGAGCCTCCGCCCTGGCGGGCGATCCCGCCCGGGGCGTTCCAACCTTCTTCCTCGTGAATCAGGCGAAAAAGCGGTATCCCGCCCACGCGCGGGTTGCGGCGATGTGTGCCTCGTCGATGCGTCCGCGCGCATCGCGCCGGCACCCGTTCTGGGCGGCGCTGCGCGATGCGACGCCTGCCCTTGCTTGCACCCTCGTTTCGGTTACGTCGTACATGCTCCACCACGTGTCGGCGCGTCCGGTTTTACTTGACCACGGGTTTCGTTAAACATTTGCTCGGAAATCATTGCATTTGCGCTGGCGCAATCATTCACGCACACGCTGCACGCGAAACGGATCATCGCGTCGATCGATACAACGCTGCGTCGATTCCGCACACGGGAAAAAAACACGGCGACAGTTTTCGCGCGCGGCACCGTTCTTCGCGGCCGATGTTCCCCGATCCGCACGCGTGACGCAGCCGCATTCCTCGCCGCGCGTTGCGAAACGCGGGCGATCGCCGGAGAACCCGACGGTGTCTTGCCGAAGGTTGCGCCGCTCAGCCCGGGGCGGATGATGGGCCGGCCGCTGCGGTCAGCGCTTCGCGCAGCAACGAATACGTCAGCACCGACGGCAGCACCTTGCCCGGGCCGCCGCCGCGCGGGAAGACCACGTACAACGGCACGCCCGGCGAGTGGTACTGCTGCAGGAACGCGCCGATCTGCGGATCGACGTCGGTCCAGTCGCCGACCATGTAGACGGTCCCCGTGCGTCCGAGCAGATCACGGAACGCCGCGGTATCCAGCACCGTGCGCTCGTTTGCCTTGCAGGTGATGCACCAGTCGGCGGTCATGTCGACCAGGACCGGCGAGCCCGTGTTGCGCAACTCGGCAAGTTTCTGCTGCGAGAACCGCACCACGCCTGCTTCGTTTGCAGTCGTGAGGGAACCAGGTTGCAGCTGACCGAGAAAATACAACGGCAGGACGGCGAGCAGGAACGGAACGACCGCGAGCGCGCGCACGAAGGTTCCGCGATAACGGCTGCGTTCGAACCACCACAGCGCCATCGCAAGGAATACCGCGGCGGCCAGCACCAGGCCCACCGCATCCGCGCCGCGCTGGTGCGCCAGCACCCAGACCAGCCAGACCGCGGTGAGATACATCGGGAAGGCAAGCACCTGCTTCAGCGTTTCCATCCACGCGCCGGGTTTCGGCAACCACCGCCCGAACGCCGGAATGAACCCGATCAGCAGGAACGGCAACGCGAGACCGAGGCCCAGCGCGAGGAACACGAGCAATGCGGCAGGCGCGGGGGCCACGAAGGCGTAGGCGAGCGCCGCGCCCATGAACGGCGCGATGCAGGGACTCGCGACCACCACGGCCAGCACGCCGGTGAAGAAATCGCCGAATCGTCCCGGCCGCGCGGCAAGTCCCTGCCCGAGGTTGCCGAACGACACGCCGAACTGCACCACGCCCGACAGCGACAAGCCGACCGCGAGCATCACGCAAACGAGCACGCCCACGATCAGGGGCTGCTGCAATTGCACGCCCCAGCCCGGCACGTGTCCCGCCGAACGCAAGCTCACGATGATCAGTCCGATCGCGGCGAACGAACCCAGCACGCCGGCGGTGTACATCAGCGCGTGCCGCCGCATCCGCGCCGCATCCTCGCCGCTCTCGAGCAACCCGATCGCCTTGATCGACAACACCGGCAACACGCACGGCATCAGGTTGAGGATCAGTCCGCCCGCCAACGCCAGCAACAACGCCGCCGCCAATCCGGTTCCGGTCTGCGTCGATGCGTCGTCGCCGTTCGCGTCGCCCTGATCCGCGGAGCCGGCAGCCGGTGCGGCAACCGCGGCTGTCGTTGCCGCCGGGCGGGGCGAACCGCCGGCCACGATGCCGGATCCCGCCGCAGCCGCACCGGGCAACGGAAGATCGAATTGCTGCGTGTGCGGCGGGTAGCAGATCTTCGGATCGACTTCGTGGCAACCCTGGTAGCGCACCGACAACCGGATGCGCTGCGTACCCGGCGCGAGCGTGTACGGAAGGCTCGCGTCGATGCTGTCGTGATAGGTCTCGACGTCGCCGAGGTATTCGTCGTGGAATTTCCTGCCGTCTGGTAGCCGCGCCGCGCCGAGCGTCACGCCCTCGCCCCCGGTGAACTTCATCTGCCCGCGGTACAGGTAGTAGTGCGGCGCGATCGTCCAGTGCAGCGCGATCACGCCGGGCGTCGCGACGTGCGCTTCGAGTTGGTACGCCCGCTCGATCGGCAGCAATCCGGCGAGGCCCTGCGCATGGAGCGCCCCGGCGAGAAGCATTCCGATCAGGCCGCCGATCCGCAGCCAGGCTTTCACGGTTCGATTCGTTTTCAACGCACAGCCCTCGCGCGCGACCCGGACATCCACGTCGCGCGCCTCCATTGTACCGATGCCGGACACGCGGGATCGGGATCGAGCCTGTGCCGCGCCGGTCAGTCGTTGACGATCAGGATCGCACCCTGGGTCTGGCCATGCCGTGTGTCCTGGTCGTACTTCGCATCCAATGCCGCATATTTGTCGAGGATGGAGGTTGCCTCGGCGTTGAATTGCCGTTGCAGGCTCGCGCAATCCGCGGCTGGTGGAGTGGCTTCGCGAAGGGCCGCGATTTCCCGCGCCGCTTCGACACCGTGCGCGTAATGCCCGTCTTCATGCACGCGCAAGGCCGCCATCATGGACTGCCATGATTGAACCAGCGACTTCGGCGCAGTGCCGCTGTCGACCCAGCGCGGGAGGGTCATCGTTCCATCGACCTCGACGGTCAAGTCCGTCAGCTTGCAGCTTTCCGGGCCGGACTGATAGCGGTAGTTCCAGGTCACGTGCCAGATCGTGTAGGCCGGGACCCGCTTTCCCTGCGGGTCGAGCGGGCCCCTGGTTTCCATCTCGTGGATCAGTTGCCTGCCGGTGCTGGCCGAGATGTCGTAATAGACGACCCGGACGTCGCCCGCATGCACGACGGCCGGAACGACCAGGAGTGCGATCCGAAAGACGCCTTTCGCGAGCCTCTTCATCATCGATCGACCAACCGATTGAGTTCGTCTGCGAGACCGCCGGCATGGTCCGTATTGGATCGCCATGTGGTGGGCCGTGATGGGATCGAACCATCGACCAACGGATTAAAAGTCCGCTGCTCTACCGCTGAGCTAACGGCCCGGGCGAATCGCCAAGTTTAGGGTGCACGCGAATAGCCGACAAGCAATGCGCGGCCGATCAGCGATAGCGTGTCGGGTCCCCTGCCCCCGCATCGGCAAAGCCCTGCGCGCGCAGCGCGCACGCGTCGCACCGGCCGCAGGCCCGGCCGGCGGCATCGGCGCCGTAGCAGGAGACGGTCGCGGAAAAATCCACCCCCAGGCGCAAGCCTTCGCGCACGATGTCGGCCTTCGACCGGTCGATCAGGGGCGCGTGCACCTGCATGGCGCGGCCTTCCACGCCGGCCCTGGTGGCGAGGTTGGCGAGCGCCTCGAATGCCGCGACGAACGCCGGGCGGCAATCCGGATAGCCGGAATAGTCGACCGCGTTGACCCCGCAGAAGATGTCGCTCGCATCGAGCACCTCGGCCCATCCCAGCGCGATCGAAAGCATGATGGTGTTGCGCGCGGGAACGTAGGTGATGGGGATTTCATCGGCCGCGTGCACGCGCGAGTATTCCGGCACGGCGATGTCGGCGGTCAAGGCCGAGCCGCCGATGCTGCGCAGGTCGACGTCCACGACCTTGTGTTCGACCGCGCCGAGCATGGCCGCCACGCGCGCCGCAGCCGAAAGTTCCGAGGCGTGCCGCTGGCCGTAGGCCACGCTCAGGGCGTGGCAGGCGAAGCCGCGCTCGCGCGCCAGCGCCAGCGTGACGGCCGAATCCATTCCGCCGGACAGGAGCACGACCGCGCGTTTCATCGCCCCGGCGCCTCGCCCCACAAATACTTGTGCAACTGGACCTGCAAGCGCACGGGCAAACGATCCTGCAGTATCCATTCGGCGAGTGCGCGCGGTTCGAGCTCGCCGTATACGGGCGAGAACAGCACCATGCAACGCGAAGGCATGTCGTGTTCGCGCATCGCCGCCACCGCCCATTCGTAATCCGCGCGATCGGCCAGCACGAACTTCAACTGGTCGTTCGATGCGAGATGCGCGAGATTCTCCCATCGGTTGCGCGCGGATTCCCCGGAGCCCGGAGGCTTGACGTCCACCACGCGCCGCACGCGCGCGTCCACTCGCGAGATGTCCAGCGCGCCGGAAGTTTCCAGCGAGACCTCGAACCCGGCATCGCACAGCGCCGAGAGCAGGTCGTGGCAGCGTTTCTGCGCCAGCGGCTCGCCACCGGTGACGCACACCCGGCGCGCGTCGAAACCGCGCACCTTCTCGATGATGGCGCCGATGTCGCGCCATTCGCCGCCTTCGAACGCGTAAGCCGTATCGCACCAGGCGCAGCGCAGCGGACACCCGGTGAGCCGCACGAACACGGTCGGCCAGCCCACCGCGTCGGCTTCGCCCTGGATGGAATGGAAGATTTCGCTGACACGCAAGCGTGGCGCGGCAATTTCTGCCGGCGCTGGCGCTTGCACTTTCACGGGATCAGCCGCCGTTCTTCTGCAGTGTCACCGTGCGCAGGCGGCTCTGCGCCAGGCGCGCCACGGTGGTACCCGGATATTTCCTGATCACCGATTTGAGCGTCGCCTGCGCGGCGTCGAACTTCTTCATCTCGGCCTGGCAATAACCGACCTTCAGCAGCGCGTCGGGCGCCTTCTCGCTGCCGGGATAAACCTTCAGCAGGTTCTGGAAGGTATCGAGCGATACCTGGTAGTTCTGGGTGACGTAATACGATTCGCCCAGCCAGTAATTCGCGTTGGGCGCCAGCGCGCTCTGCGGATATTTCTGCGTGAAGGCGCGGAACCCGCGCGAGGCATCCACGTAATCGCCGGCCTGCAGAGACTTGAACGCCGCGTTGTAGGCCGCCTGTTCGTCGGCGCCGGGCGGACCGGGTGGCGGGGTGGAACCGGCGGCGACCGGCGCGACAGCGGCAGAAGCGGAAGCTGCCGGCGGTGCGGCGCCGCTGCTGGCGGCGGACCCGGGCGATGCGCCGCCCTTGCCTTCCAGCCTGCCGATGCGGGAATCCAGGTCGAGGTACTGGTCCTTGTTCTGCTGCTGCAACTGCTGCAGCTGGTGCTGCAGGTCCTCGATGCGGCCTTCCATCTGCTGCAATTGCGATTGCAGGTCCTGGATCTGGTTGACCAGGCCGACCCCGCCCTGCGACGACTGCTGTTGCGCCTGTTGCTGCTCCAGGCGGGCAACGCGTTCGGAAAGGCTCGGCGTCTGCGCGCCCGCGGACGCGGCGGCGGCCGCTGTCGCGACCACCGCCGTCATTGCAAGCGCCTTGCCGATGCGCGAACCGCGGATGCTCATCTACATCTATGACCGGCTTGCCGCCATCATTTGATGCTGATTCATTTCGCCGTGTAGACGATCTCGACGCGGCGGTTCTTGGACCAGCAATCCTCGTTGTGTTCGCGGCAGGTCGGGCGTTCTTCGCCGTAGGACACCACGTTCATCTGCGAGGCCTGGGCGCCATCGGCCTGCAACGCGCTCATCACCGCATTGCCGCGGCGCTCGCCGAGGCCGAGGTTGTATTCGCGGGTGCCGCGCTCGTCGGTGTTGCCTTCCAGCGTCATGCGCGCCATGGGACGGTCACGCAGGTACTTGGCGTGGCAGGCGACGATCTGCTGGAACTCCGGGCGGATCTCGCTCTTGTCGAAATCGAAGTACACGACGCGCTGGCGCAGGCAGGCGTCGGTATCGAGGTCGGCCGGGGTGTAGGCGCCCGCAGTGGTGGCTTCGGGGACCGGAGGCGGCGCGGCTTCCGGCGGGGGGGCCTTCACTTCCTGCTTCTTGGCGCAGGCGGCAAGGCCGACGCACAACAGGGCTGCAAGGGTGATGCGGGCGGTAGCGTTCATAACGGTTCCTTCTTCTTGAACGATTGAGTCAATCGATGAATTCCGAGGATTGTTCGATCATTACCTGTCTTGCTGCGACGACTTGTGCCGCCTGTCATTGCTGGCGATACGGCCCCCAGGCCGGTTCACGCACGTCGCCATCGCTCAGTACCAGGCGCTGGCGTACGCGCCCATCCGAGGACGCAGCGTACAGGACGCCGCGTGGACCTTCCGTGGAGGCATACAACAGCATGCTGGCATTGGGCGCGAAGCTCGGCGATTCGTCCAGGCTGCCGGGCGAAACGAACCGGATCTGGCCGCCCAGGCTTTTGTCCATGATCGCAATACGATACACGTTTCCGTTGCCCTGCACCATTGCGAGCTGGTTGCCGTCGTAGCTGATCGAGACGTCGGCGTTGTACTGGCCCTGGAAGGTCAGTCGCTGCGCCGCACCACCGCCGGCCGGCACCTCGTACAGCTGCGGCTTGCCGGAACGGTCGGAGGTGAAGACCAGATTGGCACCGTCGGGGGTCCATTCCGGCTCGGTATCGATCGCCAGGTTGTTGGTGATCCGGGTCAGCGCGCCGCTGCCCATGTCCATCACGTAGATCTCGGGGTTGCCCTGGTAGGACAGCGACATCGCCAGCCGGCGGCCGTCCGGGGAAAACTTCGGCGCGCCGTTGATGCCGGGCCTGGAAGACAGCAGCCGGCGCGCGCCGGTGGTGATGTCCTGCAGGTAGATCGCCGAGTCGCCGTGTTCGAAGGACACGTAGGCGAGCTTGCTGCCGTCCGGCGACCACGCCGGCGACAGCAACGGTTCGCGCGAACGCACCACGGTCTGCGGGTTGTAGCCGTCCGAATCGGCGATGATCAGCGAATACTGCATGTTGCGGCCGGTGCCGATCGCCGTGACGTAGGCGATGCGGGTGTCGAAGGCGCCGCGCACGCCGATGATCTTCTGGTAGATCTGGTCGGCGATCTTGTGCGCCACGCGGCGCAGGTCGCTGCCCTGCCCGGTGATGGACAGGCCGAGCAGGCGCTGCTGCTTGTTGACGTCCCACAGCTCGAAATCCGCGCGCAGCGCGCCGCCCCCGGCGTCCGAGGTGCGGCCGACCACGAGGTAATCCTGCTTCAACTGCTGCCAGGTCGGAAACTTGATCTCGCTGCCGGCGGTGGGCGTCTCAACGACTTCGCTCCTGGGCAGCGCACGGAACTTGCCGCAGCGGTTCAGATCCATGCTGACCACGTCGGCGATGTCGGTGGAGGGCGCGGGCCCTGCGCTTTGCCCGAACGGCACCACCGTGATCGGAATCGCCGAAGGCACGCCGTTGACGATCTGCACGGTCAGGCCCTGCGCCTGCGTTTGCGCGGCGAACAGGCCGGCGCAGACGATCATCAGGAAGGCGAACAGGAATTTCGGATTTCGCATGGCTTTCCTCACTGCGAAGAAGTGACGACGAAATTGAACGTGATCTCGCGCTGGAACTGGCCTTCGAAGCCCTGGTAGGGCAAGGGCGAAGAACGCAGTACGGCCGCCTCCACGGAATGCTTCCCGGCTTCGTTCAAGGGGCAACTCGGTAGAACTGTGGCATTGATAACCTGACCGCCGGGTATCTGCGTGATCTTCACCGGGCAAACCGTGCCGTTCGGAATATTGTCCGGGCGCAGCCAGTTGGGCGTGATCGCGTTCTGCAACGCGGCGATGTAGCCATTCATGTCCTTGCCGTTCTGTCCGGTCATCGCCTGCTTCGCAGGGGGCACCGTGTCGTTGGCATTCGGATTGTCCGGCGTGTTCTTCAGGTCCGCCAGTTGCTGCGCCTTCTGCTGCGCCAGCTTGACCTGTTTCTGGTTGGCCGCGCTCTCGGCCTTGACCTTGGCCAATTCCTTGAGAATGCGGTCGGCCTCCTGTTCGCGCGACAGTTCCGCCATGCGCTGCTTTTCCTTTTCCTCCTGCGCCTTTTGCTGGTCGGCCTGTTGCTGCGCGAGGTCGGCGATCTTCTCCTGATCCTTGACATCCGGATGTTGCGGCGGCGGCGGCAACACCTTCACCGGCGCGGGTCTGGGCAATTCCGGCTTCGGCAACTCGCGCTGCTGCGGCGGCGGATTCGCCGGCTGCGCGCGTTTCGACTGTTTCGGCGGCGGCGCGCCGACCGGCCCCACCAGCGTGGCGTCGATGATCGGACCGACCAGCTGGATCGGCCGCTCGCACGCCACCGGGTTGGGCAGGTGCAGGAAATCCGTCACGCCCTGCCAGCTCGCGCAATTGAGCATCGCCAGCGCGAGGAACCCGACGATGCAGATGTGCAGCAGCGCGGAAAGCAGGACCGCGCGCGGGGTGGCGCTACTTTCTTCCATTGCCGTTCGCCGCCGGCTGCTGCGGCTGGGTCATCAAACCGATGTTCGGCACGCCGGCCTGCTGCAACAACACCATGGCCTGCATGACGTGCCCGTAGTCGACGTCCGCATCGCCGCCGAACAGCACCGGCACCTGCGGGTTCTCCTTGACGAAGGCGGTGACCTTGGTCCTCAACGCGTCGGCGTCGATGGGTTCGCGCTTGGCCGCACCGAGGGTGAGATAGAGCTGGCCGTTCTTGTCGAGGCTGACCAGCACCGGCTGCTTGTCCTGCTGCAGCGATTTCGCCGCCGCCTGCGGCAGCTTGATGTCCACGCCCATGCGCAGCAGCGGCGCGGTGACCATGAAGATGATCAGCAACACCAGCATCACGTCGATGTACGGCACGACGTTGATTTCGGCCTTGAGCTGGCGGCGTTTGCGCGTGCGAAGCGTCTGCATGGCGCGGCCTCAGGCGTGTTCGTCGGCCTGGATCTGCCGATGCAGGATCGAGGAGAATTCTTCCTGGAAGGTGTCGTAGCGCACCGTGATGCGTTCCAGCCGCATCGAGTAGCGGTTGTACGCCCACACCGCGGGGATCGCCGCGAACAGGCCCATGGCGGTGGCGACCAGCGCTTCGGAAATGCCCGGCGCGACCATCGCGATGGTCGCTTCCTTGATCGAACCCAGGCCCTGGAACGCCAC
This sequence comes from Pseudomonadota bacterium, assembly GCA_018241145.1. GTDB lineage: Bacteria > Pseudomonadota > Gammaproteobacteria > Xanthomonadales > Rhodanobacteraceae > 66-474. Next base: position 26,323 of record JAFEEJ010000249.1, read on the forward strand.
CATGATGCCCCACACCGTGCCGAACAGGCCGACGTACGGGCTGATTGAACCGACGTTGGCGAGGAATTCCAGGTTGTGTTCCAGCTTGTCCACCTCGCGCGTGCCGGACACGCGCATCGCGCGTTCGCTGGCTTCCAGCACGCCGCGCTGGTCGCTGCTGCGGCGCTGGCGCTGGCGCGCGAATTCGCGGAACCCGGCTTCGAACACCGAGGCCAGTCCGCCGCCGTCCTCGCCGCGCGCGCTCACTTCGCGGTACAAGGCGGCGAGGTCCGCGCCCGACCAGAAGCGCTGCTCGAAGGCGTCCGCATCGCGCGTGGCCGCATCCAGCATCGCCCATTTGCGGAAGATGATCACCCACGACGCGAACGAGAAGATCACCAGGATCAGCAGCACCAGCTTCACCGGCAGGCTGGCGTGCAGCACCAGGTCGAGGATGTTGAGTTCGCCGTTCATCGGTCAGGAGTTCCCTTCGATCATGTTGACCACTGGTTCCGGAATGCGCCGCGGCAGCCAGTCCTGCGCGTCGATGCATGCCACGCGCACCTGCGCACGCGTCAGCACTTCGCCCGCGGGCGCGCGAAGCAATGCTTGTTGCAGTTCCAGACTGGCGCTGCGGTGCCGCGACAGCGCCACCGTGGCGTCGAGTTCGTCGTCCAGCCGCGCCGGTTTGTCGTAGGCCACCGTGATCCCGCGCACCACGAACAGCACTCCGCGTTCCTCGCGCAGCTCCGTCTGCCCCAGCCCCAGTGCGCGCAACCATTCCGTGCGTGCGCGCTCCAGGAACCGCAGGTAGCCGGCGTGATACACCACGCCGCCGGCATCGGTATCTTCCCAATACACCCTTAGCCGCCAACTGAATGTTGGAAGGGGGTCAGAGTGACTTTTCATCGAAGCCACCGCATCCGGCACGAAGGAGGCGGGAAAGTCACTCTGACCCCCTTTTTGCGAACAGGTTCAGCACGGGATCCGCCGCCGGGGGATTCCAGCCGAAATGCCGCCATGCGCGCGCGGTGGCGATGCGTCCGCGCGCCGTGCGGGTCAAATACCCCTGCTGGATCAGGTACGGTTCCAGCACGTCCTCGATGGTGTCGCGCGCTTCGGCCAGCGCCGCGGCCAGCGAGTCCACACCGACCGGGCCGCCCTCGAACTGTTCGATCACCACGCGCAGCAACCTGCGATCGAGTTCGTCGAAGCCGCTCTCGTCGATCTGCAACATGCCCAGCGCGTCGGCTGCCGCCGCGCGCGTGATGCGGCCACCGGCGCGCACTTCGGCGAAATCGCGCACCCGCCGCAGCAACCGGTTGGCGATGCGCGGCGTGCCGCGCGCGCGGTTGGCGATTTCATCGGCGCCGTCTTCCTCGCAAGCGATGTCGAGGATGGCCGCCGAACGGTGCACGATCTGCGCGAGCTCGCCGGGCGTGTAGAACTCCAGCCGCTGCACGATGCCGAAACGGTCGCGCAGCGGCCCGGTGAGCATGCCGGCGCGCGTGGTGGCGCCGATCAGCGTGAACGGCGGCAGGTCGAGCTTGATCGAACGCGCGGCCGGCCCTTCGCCCAGCATGATGTCGATCTGGAAATCCTCCATCGCCGGATACAGCACCTCTTCCACCACCGGCGAGAGGCGATGGATCTCGTCGATGAACAGCACGTCGCGCGGCTGCAGGTTGGTGAGCAGCGCCGCCAGGTCGCCGGCGCGTTCCAGCACCGGCCCGGAAGTGCTGCGCAGGCTCACCCCGAGTTCGTTGGCGATCACGTGCGACAGCGTGGTCTTGCCGAGGCCGGGCGGCCCGAACACCAGCACGTGATCGAGCGCATCGCCGCGGCGGCGCGAGGCTTCGATCGCCACGCCCAGTTGCTCGCGCATCGCGCGCTGGCCGATGTATTCGTCGAAACGGCGGGGACGGATCGACGCTTCGATCGCAAGTTCGACACGATCGGCGCCGGCGTCGCTCAGGCGGTTCTCCGTCATGCGTGGATTATGCCGGAGAGCGGCGGGAGGAGGGAGGCGGCAGGTGAGAGGCGATCAAGCAATGCGCATGGCGCTGCGCATTTCTCGCCTCCCTCCTCACTCCTTCCGCCTCCCGGCTAGATCTCCACCTGCGTGCCCAGTTCCACCAACCGGTTGCCGGGGATGCGGAAAAATGCGGTGGCGGCGAGTGCGTTGCGCGCCATCAGCGCGAACAGCTTGTCGCGCCATACCGCCATGCCCGCGCGCTGGCTGGCGACGATGGTTTCGCGCGACAGGAAGAACGTGGTATCCATCATGTCGAAGCGCAGGCCCTGTGTGATGCAGGCCGCCAGCGATGCGGGTACATCCTGCTCCTCCGCGAAACCGAAGCGCAGGGTCAGCGCGAAGAAGCCGTGCCCGAGATCGCACAACTCGATACGTTCGCCGATTTCCGCCAGCGGCGTGTCCAGTGTTTCCACGGAAAGCACCACGTTGCGTTCGTGCAGCACCTTGTAGTGCTTCAGGCTGTGCAGCAGCGCGTGCGGCACGGCATGGATGTTCGCGGCCATGAATACCGCAGTGCCGGGCACGCGTGGCGGCGGATGTTCGCCGATGCTGGCGATGAAGGGCTCCAGAGCGAGCCCGCTCTGCCGCAGTTCGCGCAACAGCAATTCGCGCCCGCGCCGCCAGGTCGTCATCACGATGAAGACCAGCAGGCCCAGCACCAGCGGGAACCATCCGCCGTGCTCGACCTTGATCAGGTTGGCGCCGAACAGCGACAGATCGATGGTGAGAAACACGGTGCCGATCGCGGCCACCGCCAGCCACGGCCAGTGCCACAGGCGCCGCATCACGATCAGCGCCAGCAGCGTGGTCGCGACCATCGTGCCGGTCACCGCGATGCCGTAGGCCGCGCCGAGGTTGGCGGAAGAACGGAAGCCGATCACCGCCAGCACCACCAGCACCAGCAACATGCCGTTGATCCAGGGCACGAACACTTGTCCCGACAGCATGCGCGAGGTGTGCACGATGCGCATGCGCGGCGCATAACCGAGCTGGATCGCTTCGCGCGTCATCGAGAAAGCGCCGCTGATCACCGCCTGCGAGGCGATTACCGCGGCGACAGCCGCCAGCACGATCATCGGCACCAGCAGCACGCGCGGTGCCAGCAGATAGAATGGATTGCTCACGGCCGCGGGATCGGCAAGCAGCAGCGCTCCCTGTCCGAAATAATTCAGCAGCAACGCCGGCAACACGAAAGTCAGCCACGCCATGCGGATGGGCTTCGCGCCGAAATGACCCATGTCCGCATACAACGCTTCACAGCCGGTCACCGCCAGCACCACGCCGCCCAGCGCGACGAAGGCGCCGAAGCGATGCGAGAAGAAGAACCGCACCGCGCAGACCGGGTTCAACGCCGCCAGCACCTGCGGCTCGCGCAGGATGTAATGCAAACCCAGCACCGCGATCACCACGAACCAGACGCACATCACCGGTCCGAACAATGCACCGATGCCGGCGGTGCCGCGCTTCTGCACGTAAAACAGCAACAGCAGAATCGCCACGCTGATCGGCACCACCCACTGCGCGAGCGAAGGTTCGACGACCTTCACGCCTTCCACCGCGCCAAGCACCGTCTGCGCGGGCGTGATCACGCCATCGCCATAGAACAGCGCCGCGCCGAAGATCGCCAGCACCGCGATCGCCCAGCGCAAGCGCGGTTCGCTGCGCGCGCTGCGCTGCGCCAGTGCCATCAGCGCCATGATGCCGCCTTCGCCCTTGTTGTCGGCGCGCATGATGAAGATCACGTACTTCAGCGTGACTACCAGGATCAACGCCCAGAAGATCAGCGACAGCACACCGAGTACGCTCGCCGACGAAACGCCCAGCCCGTATTTCGCACTGAACACCTCACCCATCGTGTACAGCGGGCTGGTGCCGATGTCGCCGAACACCACGCCGATCGCGCCGAGCGTCAACGCACGCAACGAGGGATGTTCGTTCTCACCGGAAGCGGCGAGGGTCATGATCAGATTTCGACCTGCGTACCCAGCTCGATCAGCCGGTTGCCCGGAATGCGGAAGAACGCGGTGGCCGGCAACGCGTTGCGCGCCATGAACGCGAACAGCTTGTCGCGCCACAGCGCCATGCCCGGGCGCTCGGTGGCGACGATGGTTTCGCGCGACAGGAAGAACGTGGTATCCATCATGTCGAAGCCCACCCCTTTCGCCGCGCAGCTTTCCAGCCGCACGGGGACATCCGGATCCTCCGCGAAACCGAAGCGCAGGGTGACGCGATAGAACCCGTGGCCGAGATCGGCGATCGCGACGCGTTCGTCGGCATCGGCGAAGGGCGTTTCCTGCGTCTCGCAGGTGAGGATCACGTTGCGTTCGTGCAGCACCTTGTTGTGCTTGAGGTTGTGCAGCAGCGCGTGCGGGACCAGGTCGGCGTTGCTGGTGAGGAACACCGCGGTGCCCGCGACCCGCGTCGGCGGATGTTCGCTGATGCTCAGGATGAAGGGCTCCAGCGCGAGGCCGCTCTGCTTGATCTCGCGCATCACCAGTTCGCGCCCGCGCCGCCAGGTCGTCAACACGGTGAACAGCGCCACGCCGAGCACCAGCGGGAACCAGCCGCCGTCGAGGATCTTCAGCGTGTTGGCGCCGAAGAACGACAGGTCGATGGTGAGGAACACGACCGCCACCACCACGACGCGCGCGACGCCCCAGTTCCACATGCGCCGCGCCACCACCAGGAACAACGCGGTGTCGATCGCCATCGTTCCGGTCACCGCGATGCCGTAGGCGCCGGCCAGTGCGTTGGACGAATGGAAGCCGATCACCACCGCCAGCACCATGATGAACAGGAAGCGGTTGACCCACGGCAGATAGGTCTGGCCGATCGCCTCGGTCGAAGTGTGCACCACCTGCATGCGCGGAATGAAACCGAGCTGGATCGCCTGCCGCGTGATCGAGAACGCGCCGGAAATCACCGCCTGCGAGGCGATCACCGCGGCCGCCGTGGACAGCACGATCAGCGGGATGCGCGCCCAGTCCGGGGCCGCGAGGTAGAACGGATTGCGCTCGGTGCCGGGAACATTCAGCAGCAGCGCGGCCTGCCCGAAATAATTCAACAGCAGGCCCGGCATCACGAAACCGAACCACGCCACCCGGATCGGGCGACGGCCGAAATGACCCATGTCGGTGTACAGCGCCTCGGCGCCGGTCACGCACAACACGACCGCACCCAGCGCGAGAAAACCGCCCCAGTGGTGGTGCTGGAAAAACTGCACCGCGTACCAGGGATTCAACGCGCGCAATACCAGCGGATGCTGGACGATGTTCCAGATCCCGATCGCGCCCAGCGCGAGGAACCACAACACCATGATCGGGCCGAAGATGCTGCCGACGCGTTCGGTGCCGTGCTTCTGCGCCCAGAACAGCACCAGCAGCACCAGCACCGCCAGCGGCACCACGTAATGATTGAGCGCAGGGGCGGTCACCCCCAGGCCTTCCACCGCGGACAACACGGTGATCGAAGGCGTGATCACCCCGTCGCCGTAGAACAGCGCCGCCCCGAGGATCGCGAACAGCACCACCATCCGGCGCATGTGCGGATGGCCGCGGCTGGCGCGCTGTGCCAGCGTCATCATCGCCATGATGCCGCCTTCGCCCTTGTTGTCCGCGCGCATGATGAAGCTGACGTATTTCACCGCCACCACCATTACCAGCGTCCACGTCACCAGCGAGAGGATGCCGAGCACGTTGACCGCGGTCACCGGCATGCCGTGCTGGCCGTGGAACGCCTCCTTCATGGTGTACAACGGGCTGGTGCCGACGTCGCCGAACACCACGCCGATCGCACCGATCACCAGCGCGCGCAAGGCAGGCGAAGCCTGTTGCGGGTTGTCACCGGCGATCTCGCCGTGCTCGATGGCCGCTTCGAGTTGTTCGCTCGGGTGTTCGTTCGGGAGATTGGCGTTCATGGTGTCCCGGCGTCAACGTCCAAGCGCCGCGCGCAGCGCCTTGCGGATGATGGCTTCGGCATCGTCGCCTTCCTGCATCGCATCCCTCGCCAGCCGCGCGGCCTCGACCGGCTTGTAGCCCAGCTGCTGCAGGGCCGCGACGGCCTCCTCCTGCGGCGACGACGGCTTGCCTTGCGCGCGCGGCGCCTGCGAAGCCGCCGCATCCACGCGGTCGCGCAATTCCACCACGATGCGTTCGGCGGTCTTCTTGCCGATGCCGGGGATGCGCGTCAGCGCGGTCACGTCCGAATCGTGCACCAGCCGCGCGAATTCGCCGGTGCTGACGCCCGACAACACCGCCAGCGCGATGCGCGCGCCGATGCCCGACACCTTCTGCAGGTTGCGGAACAGCGCGCGTTCCTCTTCGCGCAGGAATCCGTACAGCGCGGCGGTGTCCTCGCGGATCGCGTAGTGCGTCAGCAAGGTCACCTCGCGCCCCGCTTCGGGCAAGTCATACAGGGTGGACATCGGCACTTCCAGTTCGTAGCCGACGCCGCCGACATCCAGCACCAGCCACGGCGCACGCTTGGAAACCAGTGTGCCGCGCAGCCGGCCGATCATCGCCGCCTGCCCCATGCGGCCGCGGGCACGCCCAGGCGCCGCGAACCCTCGCGGGCGTGCGCATGCGCGATCGCCACGGCCAATGCATCGGCGGCATCCGCCTGCAACGCCCCGCGCAGTCCCAGCAATACGCCGACCATGTGCTGCACCTGGACCTTGTCGGCATGGCCTCCGCCCACCACCGCCTGCTTGATCGCGTTGGGCGCGTATTCGTGCACCGCCAGCGCGCGTCCGACCGCGGCGCAGATCGCCGCGCCGCGCGCCTGCCCGAGCTTCAACGCGGAATCGGCATTCTTCGCCATGAACACGCGCTCGACCGCCGCTTCCTGCGGGTGATGTTCATCGATGATCGCGAGCAGGCCGTCGTAGATGCGTGCAAGCCGCTGCGGAAATTCGTCCTCGCCGCCGACGCTCAGCGTGCAGTGGTGCACGCAGCGCAGCGCGCCATGGCCGTCGGCCTCGATCACGCCGACGCCGGTGCGAACGCTGCCCGGATCGATGCCGAGGATGCGGAGGCTTTCCATGTCGATGGCGCGTGGATCGCGCTCAGGCCCCGTCCGGCAACGCGGCGTTGCTGTGCACGTCCTGCACGTCGTCGAGTTCTTCCAGCCATTCCAGCAGGCCCGAAACCTGTTCGGCCTGCTCGCCGGATACGGCGATCGCGTTGTCGGCGCGCAGGATCACTTCCGCGCTCGCGGGTTGCAGGCCGGCGCTGCGGATCGCATCGCGCACGTCCTCGAACGAATCCGGCCCGGTCAGCACCGCGATCGAGCCATCCGGATTCGCCACCACATCTTCCGCGCCGGCCTCGATCGCCGCATCGGTGATGCGGTCTTCGTCGGCGCCGCGCCCGAACGCGATCACGCCGCGCTTCTTGAACAGGTACGCCACCGAACCCTCGGTGCCCATGTTGCCGCCGAACTTGCCGAACGCGTGGCGCACGTCGGCCACCGCGCGCTGGCGGTTGTCGGTGACGCAATCCACGATCACCGCCACGCCGCCCGGCGCGTAGCCTTCGTAACGCACTTCCTCGTACGTCACGCCTTCGAGTTCGCCGGTGGCCTTCTTGATCGCGCGCTCGATGGTGTCCTTGGTCATGTTGGCGGCCAGCGCCTTGTCGATCGCCGAGCGCAGGCGCGGATTGCCGGCCGGATCGCCGCCGCCCGCGCGCGCCGCCACGCTGATTTCGCGCGACAGCTTGGTGAACATGCGGCCGCGGCGCGCGTCCTCCGCGTTCTTGCGGCCTTCGATGGATGGTCCCCGACCCATGGTGTGTTTCCGCCCGAGCAGGCGGCGGATTTTACCCGAATCGGGACAAGCGTCCGTGATTGCGTCCGGTATACCGGCTGGCAGACCCGCGAACCGGTTGCCCGACAATGGCTTGAAGCGGACACGCAGCTGTCGTCCGCGCCGTTTTCCGCATCGGATGGCGGCATCGGCACACTTGCGAATCGCGCGGCCCCGACTCGCTTTCAGTGTTTCTCGAATCGTCCGTCGCGCAGGAAAGCGACCGTCTGTTCGGCCGCCTCCGCCGAAAACAGCAGGCCGGTATGCGAGGCCGCCACCACGCAATGATCGCTGATGCCCGGCAGGCGCGTCTCGGCAACCGCCACCGTGCCGTCGTTCTCGTCCTCGAAATGCGCCAGATGCGCACCCAGCCCGTGCGACAGCGAACCGGCGATGACGCCGACTTCGCGCCCGCCACGCCACGCCGACACGCCGTCCACCAGTTCGGCCGCGCTGTAGCCGAACAGGAATTGTCCGAACGGCCGGCCGGCGAAAGCACGCGCGGCCGCGCTGCCGGTCAACGGCGTGCCGAGGCAGACGATCCGGCCCGGCGGCAATGTCCCGCCCGCCTCGCGCGCGCATTGCAACGCGAGCATGCCGCCGAGGCTGTGGCCGACCAGATGCACGTCGGCCGACGCGCGGGAGGCGGTCAACGCGGCGATCCTGCGCCGAAGGCGCGCCAGCGTCCGCGGCGGCGGCTCGACCACGCTGGCGTATTCGAAACCGTGCACCGCGTAGCCCGCGCGCAGCAATCGCGCACGCAGCGCCAGCATGGAGAAACCGCGCATCCACAGGCCGTGCAGAAGGATGATGTGTTCGGTCATGCGTGAGCGGTGAGTGGTAAGTGGTAAGTGGTAAGTGGTAAGTGGTAAGTGGTGAGCGGTGAGCGGTGAGCGGTGAGCGGTGAGCGGTGAGCGGTGAGCGGTGAGCGGTAAGCGGTAAGCGGTAAGCGGTAAGCGGTAAGCGGTAGAAGCGTAAAGTGCATTCGTCATTCCGGCGAAAACCGGAATCCATTGCTTACTGGTGGGGAAGCAAAAACCGGATTTCTGACCGCTACCTCCGCGGCGCGCGGAATGACGAGATCTGTAACGCGCGTTTACGAGTCCAGAGTCCCAGACCCCGGATCCCGCACCCGCACGTGCAGTTCCCTCAACTGCGCATCCGGCACGCTCGAAGGCGCGTCGGTCATCAGGTCCTGCGCGCTGGTGGTTTTCGGGAATGCGATCACGTCGCGGATGGATTCGGTGCCGGCCATCAGCGCGGCGATGCGGTCGATGCCGAAGGCGATGCCGACGTGCGGCGGGGCGCCGAATTTCAGCGCATCGAGCAGGAAGCCGAACTTGACGCGCGCTTGCGCTT
>JAFEEJ010000250.1 GCA_018241145.1 Pseudomonadota bacterium
CGATCGCGCTGATCGAGAAGCGGCTGAAGGACGCGTTCCCATATCTGAACCGGGTGAAGGCGGACCAGCCGGCGCCGGTCGCGCCGGGCGTCGGCGAAGACGCGCCCGAATACATGCAGCAGTTCGAAGTGATCGGCACGCCGGAAGATCTGGACGGTGCGCGCGATCTTGCCGCGCGCGACAAATATCAGTTCCAGTGGTGGGCGTGCTCGCTGGTCAACGCGCAGCCGTATCAGGGCAAGAAGAAAGGCGCCGACGGCGGCATCGACGGGCTGATCTTCTTCCAGGACGACAAGGGCGCGGCCAAGAAGATCGTGGTGTCGGTGAAAGGCGGCGAGAATGTCAGCGTCGCGATGGTGCGCGACCTCGCGCACGTGGTCGCGCGCGAGAAGGCCGAGATCGGCCTATTCGTGACGCTGGCGGAACCCAGCAAACCGATGGAAGTCGAAGCGGTGAAGGGAGGTTTCTACACGTCGCCCGCGACCGGCGCGCAGTTTCCGCGCATCCAGATCCTCACCATCGCAGGGTTGCTGGACGGCAACGAGCGCGCGCGCTATCCCGACCTCGCGCAGGGCGGCCACACCTTCAAGAAGGCGCGGCGGGACGCGGGCAAGCAGGCCGAACAACACAGCCTGCTTTGACAAGATGCGTCGGCGGCAAACTTCTTCAACCTCTCTCCAGGCCCGTTCGCCCCCGGATCAAGTCCCGTGCAGGTTCCGGGCGTAGCGCCGGAGACGCGAAGTCGAAGGCCCGCATGCCTCGGGATTCCGGTGTTCCGACTTCGCTGGGCTTCGCTCCACGCGTCTGTCCCGAGCTTGTCGAAGGGCTCGACGCGAACGCATTTCGATTTCGAGACAGGTCGATTTCGAGACAGGTTCCCGTCATCACGCGACCATGTGGCGTGCGGCGCGGAGCATCGGACCGGCGTGCGCTTTCGTGACGGCATGCACAGGCTTGCGGCCGGGCCGCCGCGGAAGGCGGGAAAGGATTGCGCGGCCGCTGATTTAGGCTAATGTTGCGCGATCAAGAAGGAGACCCGCATGTCCGAACCGCTGCACGTGATCATCCTCGCCGCGGGCGAGGGCAAGCGCATGAAATCCGCGTTGCCGAAAGTGCTGCTGCCGCTGGCGGGACGGCCGTTGCTGGCGCACGTGTTGAACGTCGCGCGCCTGTTGCGGCCGGCGGCCATCCACATCGTGTACGGTCATCGCGGCGACCAGGTGCGCGAAGCCTTCGCCGCCTGGCAGGACCTGCAATGGGTACACCAGCCGCAGCAACGCGGCACCGGCGATGCGGTGCGGCTGGCCATGGCGAATGTGCCCGAACGCGTGCGCGTGCTGGTGTTGTATGGCGACGTGCCCTTGCTGCGCGCGGAAACCCTGCGCACGCTGGTGGAGAGCGATGCGTCGCTGGCGCTGCTCACGACGGACCTTGCCGATCCTTCCGGCTACGGACGCGTGCTGCGCGACGGCCTCGGCCGGGTGCGCGCGGTGGTCGAGGAAAAGGACGCCGACGGGGAGCAGCGCAACATCCACACCATCAATACCGGCGTGCTCGCCGCGGACGCGCAACGGCTGCGGGTATGGGTCGGCAACCTTTCCGACGACAACGCGCAGCGCGAGCTGTACCTGACCGATGTCTTCGTGCAGGCGGCGGAAGAAAACGAGCCCGCGCTGGCGGTGCCGCTGGCCGATCCGGTGGAAGCCTTCGGCGCCAACGATCCCTGGCAGCTCGCGCAACTGGAATCGCACCTGCGCGCACGCCGCGCGCGGGAACTGATGCTCGCGGGCTTGCGCATCAATGACCCGGCGCGTTTCGACGCGCGCGGCCGCGTGAGCCACGGCCGCGATGTCGAAATCGATGTCGACGTGATCCTGGAAGGCGAAGTCACGCTGGGCGACGACGTACGCATCGGCCCGTTCTGCCGACTGCGCAACGTCTGCCTTGCGGCGGGCACCGAGGTGCTGGCTCACTGCGACCTCGACGGCGTCACCACGCACGGGCCGTGCCGCATCGGGCCGTTCGCGCGGTTGCGCCCGGGCACGGAACTGGCGGCGGGCGCGCACGTCGGCAATTTCGTGGAAACCAAGCAGGCGCGCCTGGGCGAAGGCGCCAAGGCCAATCATCTGACTTATCTGGGTGATGCGGTGGTCGGCGCGCGCGTCAACATCGGCGCGGGCACGATCACCTGCAATTACGACGGCGTGAACAAGCACGTCACCGTGATCGAGGATGGCGCATTCATCGGTTCGAATTCCTCGCTGGTGGCGCCGGTGACCGTCGGTGCGAACGCGACCATCGGCGCGGGTTCCGCCATCAGCCTCGATGCGCCGTCCGGCGAATTGACCCTGGCGCGCGCGCGACAGGTGACGCTACCGGGATGGCAAAGGCCGCGGAAAAAATGAGGCGGCCGTTTCGGCGGCGTGGCCAGGCGCGTGCCGCCGCCGCGCGCCGGAAACGCGATCAGGCTTCGGGGTCGCGCCCGCGCGGCAGGTTCGCCCAGCCGTCGATTTCCACGAGCAATTCGCTGCGGCAGATGTCGCCCAGCAGGACGATGCGCGGCACCCGCGGATCCAGGCGCTCCGCCAGCGCGGCCTGCACGGCATCCGCATCCTGCGCGTGGCGCAGATAGATCTTCAACGGCGTGGCGTCGTCGAAATCGCGCGAGCCGCTGGCTTCCAGCAACGCTTGCAGGTTCAGACAGGTTTCCGACACCTGCGCGGCGACATCGTGCAGGTGTTGCGAGTCGTGGCCGACTACCGCGGCGGTGCCGGAAATCGCCACGCCGGCGTTCGGCAATTTCATGGCGCGCGCGAAGCTGGGCGGCGTCGGTCCGTATTGGCGCGGATACCGCCAGGCGCTGACCTGGCGCGGATTCTCGAAGGCTTCGCCGGGCTGCACCGAACACAGCGCGTACACCTGCAACAACCCTGGTTCGTCGCGATGGCCGATGGCGGTGGCCGCCGGATAACGCTCGATGTCGAACGCGGCCAGTCCGCGCGCGCGGCCCACGCAGAAGTGCCGGTAGCGTTCCGCATCGCCCTCGCCTGCGTTGATCGCGTGCAGGTAATTCCACACGCGCAGCATGTGGCGCTGCGGGCGCGATGCGAGGAAACCGCAAAGCGTGCGGTAGGCATGCTCCGAAGCCGCCTCGATATCCCCGTGATCGGCCTCGTGCACGTCCAGCGCGACGAACAGCCAGCCGCCGCCGGCGGCTCAGCCCAGCCGCCCCTGTTCGCCGCACGCCTCCCCCGCGTCGACCCGCCAGAGCTCGATCGCCGCTTTCGCGAGCAGATGCAACGGCACGCGCAGCGCGCGCGGGTTCTTCGCCGGAAGCATGCCGAAACCGAGCCGCGCCAGCTCGCCCGGCGCCGCGGGTGGCGCGTCGGTTTCGCCGGAATAGTGGATGGAAAGCGGGACGGGCGCGGTCAACACGCGCCCGGTCCACGGGCAACAACGGAAATCACGGGCATCGCCGGAGATTCGCCAAAGACGCCTATGCTACACTTCGCGGCCCGTTTGCGCGGGCCGCGGCATCTCGCAAGTCGCAGGATCGACCGGAAATTTTGCAGGCATGGCCGAACAGACCACATCCGAACACGAGCTTGCGGAACTGATCGTCGGCAATCTCAATCTGGAAGGCATGCGCCCGGAACAGATCGATCCGGAGGCGCCGCTGTTCGGCGGCGACCTCGGGCTGGATTCCATCGACGCGCTGGAACTGGCGCTGGCGGTTTCCCGGCACTACGGCTTCCAGTTGCGTTCGGACAACCCGGACAACCGCCGCATCTTCGGGTCGCTGCGCGCGCTCTCGCAGCACATCGAGCAGAACCGCGCGGGTTGACGCGGATCGCGCGTGCGGCGGCGAGAGCCGCGTCCGCACCGCGGGTGCGGAAATCGCGATTACCCGTCAGTTGCCGCCGGCTTCGGCCTGCTGCTCCTTCGCGCGCAGCTCGCGATAGTGCAACAGTTCCGCATCGAATTGCTTGGCCGTTTGCGCCCGCTCGTTCTGCATGCGCAGGATTTCGTTGCGTTCGTCCGCAACGCTCTGGCGTTGGTCGGCCACGCGTTTGTGCAGGTACGGAGGCACCGGCTGGTTGTTGCGTTCCAGTTCGGCCGCGCGCGCCAGCAGGTCGGCAAGGCTTTGCTCCTGGCTGCGCAGGTTCGCCTGCGTGGCATCGATGCTCTGCTGCATCTGCGCCAGTTTGGCGTCGTGTGCTTCGCGCAATCCGGCTTCGTCAGGATAGGCGGCCAGCAGCTGGCTGTCGTTCAATGCCTGCTGCTGGACCGCGCGTTTGGCCGCTGCCTGGCGCGCGGTTTCGGCCGCGGCTGCCGCACGCTCGGCCGCGGTCTTCTGGCGGTCGACGTGGCGCACCACCAGGCCCTGGTCGTTGACGATGTCGTAGCCCAGAGGCACCGCTTCGGGCGGGATGGTGTCGCCGAAATGCACCACCCCCTGGGCATCGCGCCAGCGGTAATGCGTGGTGGATGTCACATTGGCGGCGCCGGCGGCGGCGCACACCAACAGGGCGATCCATGCGGTCAGGGAGGCAAGGCGCATCGGTTTTCTCATGGCGTTACAAGACGGCGTTACAAGACGGCGATACAAGATGGCGGTACAAGGATGGATACAACCCATGTTCTCATGCAAGAGGCGCGCCGCAGCCTGGAAAAATCAGGCGCCATGGCGCGCGCGGTAGGCGGCGAGTCGCTCGCGCTGCCCCTGCAGGTCGGGATGGCCGCCCGCGTAACCCAGCAGGTCCTCCATGCCCACGATGGCCACCACCGGGATGCCGTGTTCCGCGGTCAATTCCTGCGTGGCCGAGCGCTCCCCGGTGCCCTTTTCCTGGCGATCGAGCGCCACCAGCACGCCGACCGGCTGGGCGCCGGCGGCGCGGATCAACGCCAGTGATTCGCGCACGGCGGTGCCCGCGGTGATCACGTCGTCCACGACCAGCACGCGCCCGCGCAATGGCGCCCCGACCAGCGCCCCGCCCTCGCCGTGGTCCTTGGCTTCCTTGCGGTTGTAGGCCCAGGGGACATCCCGGCCATGATCGCGCGCCAGTGCGATCGCGCACGCCGCGGCCAACGCGATGCCCTTGTAGGCCGGTCCGAACAACATGTCGAACCGCAGGCTCGAATGCGCGAGCGTGTCCGCATATGCGGTCCCGGCGGCGGCCAGCGCCGCGCCGGAATCGATGCGTCCCATGTTGAAGAAATAGGGACTGACGCGCCCCGATTTCAGCGTGAATTCTCCGAAGCGCAACACGCCGCGCGCGAGCGCGAGATCGAGGAAGGCGGTTTGATGGGGTTGGAGCATGGGAGCAGGGAGCAGGGAGCAGGGAGCAGATGATAAAGCAGCACTTGTTCGCTCGTGGTTTGCCGATTGCCTGCATGGTTCACCATGCACATATCCGCTACGCTCTTCCCTGCTCCCTTTGCCCTGCTCCCCGCTTGTGAAAATCATCACCTTCAACGCCAACGGCATTCGCTCCGCCGCCAGCAAAGGTTTTTTCGACTGGCTGCAGCGGCAGCGCGCCGACGTGGTCTGCCTGCAGGAAACCAAGGCGCAGGAAGATCAACTGACCGATCCGGTGTTCCGGCCCGATGGCCATCATTGCTTCTATCGCGACGCGAGCACGAAGAAAGGCTACAGCGGCGTGGCCATCTACGCGAAGCGCGAGCCCGACGAGGTGCGCACGAAGCTGGGCCGGGATGCGTTCGACAACGAGGGCCGCTACCTCGAGGCGCGTTTCGGCAAGCTGAGCGTGGTGTCGTTGTACGTGCCTTCCGGTTCCTCCGGCGAGGAGCGCCAGCGCTTCAAGTTCGAGGTGATGGACTGGATCGCGCCGATTTTCGAACGCTGGTTGAAGAGCGGCCGCGATTACATCATCTGCGGCGACTGGAACATCGTGCGTGCGCGCAAGGACATCAGGAACTGGACGTCCAACCAGAAAAACTCCGGCTGCCTGCCGCCCGAACGCGCCTGGCTCAACGGCATGATCGCGGATGCCTGCGGCGACGGCACGCCCGCGCCGAAACACGGATGGCTCGATGCCTTCCGCGTCTTGCGCCCGGAGGCCGAGGAATACACGTGGTGGTCCAATCGCGGCGCGGCGCGCGCCAACAACGTCGGTTGGCGCATCGACTACCAGATCGTCACGCCCGCGCTGCGCGACAAGGTGAAAGCGTGCGCGATCACGCCCACGCCGCGTTTTTCCGATCACGCGCCCTTCGCGGTCGAATATGACGTCGACGGCCACGCGCTTGGGCGCTGAAGCCCCCGTCGCGCGCGATCCGCAACGCGTCCGCACGCTGGTCGCGGTCACGGCGCTGGGTTTCGCCTCCGGATTGCCGTTGGCCTTGTCGGGCAGCACGCTGGAAGCCTGGTGCGCGGTGTCGGGATTGAGCCTGAAGACCATCGGCGCATTGAAGCTGGTGGGTCTCGCCTACGTCCTGAAATTCCTGTGGGCGCCATTGCTGGATCGGTATCGCCTGCCGTGGCTCGGCCGACGCCGCGGCTGGATGCTGGCGATGCAGGCGGCGATCATCCTCGTGTTGATCGGCATCGCGGGCTTGTCACCGCAGACTTCCCTCGGGGCGATCGCAGTCCTGGCTTCGCTGCTGGTGTTGTTTTCCGCGACCCAGGATACGGCGATCGATGCCTATCGCACCGATCAACTGTTGCCGCGGGACCGCGGCCTCGGCGCGGCGCTGGGCGTCGGCGGTTACCGCATCGCGATGCTGGTGTCCGGGGGGCTGGCGTTGGTGCTGGCCGCGTGGGCGGGCTGGCGTTTCACCTACCTGGCCATGGCCGCGCTGATGGGCATCGGCGTCGTCACCTCGTTGTTCGCGCCGGAACGGGAATTCGCAACGGTCGGGGCTTCCAGCCTGTTGCGCGCGTTCGTCGAGCCGCTGAAAGAAATCCTCGCGCGGCCGCGGGTCTGGTGGTGGCTCGGCCTCGTGCTGCTGTACAAGTTGGGAAATGCCTTCACCTTGAGCCTGTCCACCACGTTCCTGTTGCGTGGCGCGCATTACACGCTGGCGGAAGTCGGTTGGGTGAACAAGGTGTTCGGATTGGCGGCGACCATCGTCGGCGCGTTCGCCGGCGGCTTGTTGCTGGAACGCTGGAGCCTGCGCCGCGCCTTGTGGATTTTTGGCGTGCTGCAGGGCCTCGGTGCGCTGGGTTTCCTGGCCGTGGCGCTGGGATGGACCGGATTCACCGCGCTGATCGTCGCGGTGGCCAGCGAAAACCTGACTTCGGGCCTGGGCACGGGCGTGTTCGTGGCCCTGCTGATGGCGATGTGCGACCGGCGTTTCAGCGCCACCCAGTACGCACTGTTCAGCGCGCTGGACGCGGTCGGGCGCATCGCGCTGGGGCCGCTGGCCGGATGGGTCGCGCAAGCGCTTGGCTGGCCGATCTATTTCGGGATCGCGCTGGGCTGCGCCGTGCCGGGGCTGTTGCTGCTGTGGGCGTTGAGAAGTGAATTTTTGCAACTTCCCGGCACAAGGGCGCCGGCATGAGTCATGCTTTGTCTGTGGCAAACGCAGGAGCAAACCACATGACCAAGATGATGACGCTGCAACTCGACGAATCCGTGATGGACCGTTTGACCGCGGTAGCCCGCACGCACCATTGCACGGCCGAAATGCTGGCGGTGCAGGTACTGGACGACCTGCTTCCCTGTGCGGCGGACATTGCCGTCGAGGGCGAAGCGGACTGGAGTCCGGCCGGATTCGTGTTGCTGAACGACGCCGCGTAAACCGCGTCACCGGGGATGCCGCGACCGGGTTCAGCCCGCGCGGCCTTGCGCTAGGGGCGCATAGACCCCGCCCAGCACGCGAGCCCCGGCGGCGCCGGTCACGGCGGGCAGGTTGCCGGGCCGTCCCGCAAGCCGTTCGCGGGCCAGCCACGCGAATGCCATGGCCTCCAGGTAATCCGGATCCACGCCAGACTCGGCGGTGCTGCGCACGCGGCGCGGCGCCAGCGCGTCACGCAAGGCCCGCATCAGCAGGGGGTTGTGTACGCCGCCCCCGCAGACAAGAATTTCCCTTGCATCCATGGCCCAGCGCTGCACCGCGTCGGCCACGCTGCGCGCGGTCAGCGCCAGCAGGGTCGCCTGCACGTCCTCCGCGGGAGGCAGCACGCTGCCGCTCGCGCGGGAACGCAACCAGTCCAGGTGGAAATGCTCCCGTCCCGTGCTCTTGGGCGGCGGCGCGCGAAAATAATCGTCGTCCAGCAGGCGATCCAGCAACGAACGCGCGATCCGGCCGCGAGACGCGAACGCGCCGTCGCGATCGAAGGCCTCGCCGGTGTGCAGCGCGCACCACGCATCCAGCAGGCCGTTGCCCGGACCGATGTCGAACCCCAGCACCGAACCCTCCGCGCACAGGACGGTGAGGTTGGCGATGCCGCCGAGATTCAATACGCCCAGCGTTTCTCCGCTGCGCGCGAACAAGGCGCGGTGGAAAATCGGCAACAAGGGCGCGGCCTGGCCACCGGCGGCCAAGTCGGCGCGGCGGAAATCCGCGACGGTGACGATCCGCGTCCGCTCGGCCAGCACATTGGGGTCGCCGAGCTGCATCGTGAAGCGCGGCTCGGCGCCGGGACGATGCCGCAACGTCTGTCCATGCGAACCGAGCGCCGCGACCCTCGCCGGTTCGATGCGCGCGCGCTCCAGCAAGGCCTGCGCGGCGTCGGCGAAGCACGCACCGATGCGCGCGTCCAGTGCGCCGATTTCATCGAGGCTGGTCACGCCGTCGCCCTGGGCCAGTTCCAGGATCCGTGCGCGCAAGGCGGGGGGATAAGGATGGGTCAGGGCCGCGTGCAGATGCGGGGCCGGTTCGAACGAAGCCAGCGCCGCGTCGATGCCGTCGGCGCTGGTCCCGGAAATCAGCCCGAGATACAGCGTTTGAGCGGCGTCCGCCACGCGCTCAATCGAGCGTGGGACTGCCGTGCGCGGCGCTCGCAAGGCGGCGGTTGTCGTCCACCATCTGGATGCGCGCCATCAGCGGCGCGTTCTGCGCGCGGAACTGTGCCATCAGCTTGCCCGAAAGCGGTTCCGGCTTGGGCATGGTCACGGTCAGCGGATTGCGCTGCTGGCCATCGACGCGGAATTCATAGTGCAGGTGCGGGCCGGTGGCCATGCCGGTCATGCCGACGTAGCCGATCACCTCGCCTTGGCGCACATGCTCGCCGACGCGTTCGTCGGAAGCGAACCGCGACATGTGGCCGTACGCGGTGCTGATGTCCTTGGTGTGCTGGATGATGACGAAGTTTCCGTAACCGTGCTTCTGGCCGCGGAACACGATGGTGCCGTCGCCCGCCGCATAGATCGGCGTGCCCGTCGGCGCCGCGTAATCCACGCCCTTGTGCATCTTCATGTAGCCCAGGATCGGATGCTCGCGCAGGCCGAAGGTCGAGGAAATGCGGGTGAAGTCCACCGGCGTGCGCATGAAGGACTTCTTCAGCGGCCGCCCGTCGACGCTGTAATACGCCACGTCGCCATCGGGCTTATCGAAGCGCACTGCGGTGTAGCGCTTGCCTTCGTTGATGAATTCCGCGGCGATGATGTCGCCCTCGTGCAGGTATTCGCCGTCGCGGTAGACGTCGTCGTACACCACCGTGAAGCTGTCGCCGGCCTGCAGGTCCTGCGCGAAGTCGATGTCGTAGCCGAACACCTTGGCCAGTTTCAGGATCATCGCGTTGCTCATGCCGGCCTGGTTGCCGGCCGCGAACAGCGATCCATGGATGACGCCATGGGCCACGTGTTCGCGTTGCTCGACCGCGCGCGGCGTGATTTCCTCCACCAGCGGCCCGTTCGCATTCTTGAACAGCAGCGTCACCCGGTTGGCCGCGTCGCGGTCGAAGCGCAGCGCGCGCAACTCACCGGAGGAACCGAGCAGGAAGGCGATCTCGTCGCCCGGATGGATGCGCTTGAGCGAGTCGACATCCTTGCCGCTGCCCAGCACGCGCGCCAGATCCCCGGCGGACAGGTCGCGATCCTGGAAAATGTCGGCCAGCGTCTGGCCGGATTTCACCCGCACCACTTCCCAGTCTTCCACTGCCGGCACCGAGGGCTGGATGGGCAGCGGCGGCAGCGAGAGCGCCAGCGTGGTGTGCGGCAGCGCAACGGCCGGATGCCGCATCGCCTTCGCCCACAGCGGCAATCCCACGCCGGTCAGCAGCGCGAGCAGCAACGCGCCGCCGGCGAGGATCCAGCGTTCGCGGCTCCAGCGGATCGGCGCGGCCAGTGCGGCGCGGCCGAACGACCAATGCGAACAATGCGAATAGAAACGGGAATGTCGGCGTTGCGCTTTGCGGCAGATGGCTTGACGGCGCACATGGTGCGGAGCGGCGGCGCGGCGCGGACGCGACTTCATCGGAGGATTTCCAGCGGACAACGGCGGGGGCGGCGCGTACCATAGCGATCTTGTAAAGGCCGCGTCAATCCCTTGTGGCACAAAGATTTGCGCGCGGTTTCTCATTTAACGCACAATTAACTTCCACGACACTTTCACCCTGCGACAGCGGACGCATTTCCGGCCCGCTCGCGGCGCATTCCAGAAGGCGAAAATGGGCAACGGCAAAGTGAAACCGGATGACGCATTGGCGCGGATCCGGCGCGGTGCGGACGAGATCCTGAAAGAGGACGAATTGCGCGCGCGCCTGGCGCTCGGTCGGCCGCTGCGGATCAAGGCCGGCTTCGATCCCACCGCGCCCGACCTGCACATCGGCCATACCGTGCTGCTCAACAAGATGCGTACGTTCCAGGATCTCGGCCACACGGCGATCTTCCTGATCGGCGACTTCACCGGGATGATCGGCGACCCTTCCGGCAAGAATGCCACGCGCAAGCCGCTGACGCGCGAGGAAGTGCTGGCGAATGCCGAAACCTACGCCGCGCAGGTGTACAAGGTGCTCGATCGCGATCGCACCGAATTGCGCTTCAATTCGGAATGGTTCGGCAAGATGGGCGCAGCCGGCATGATCCGGCTCGCCGCTTCGCACACGGTCGCACGGATGCTGGAGCGCGACGATTTCGCCAAACGCTATGCGGCGCAGCAGCCGATCGCGATCCACGAATTCCTCTATCCGCTGGTGCAGGGCTACGATTCGGTCGCGCTGCAATGCGATGTCGAGCTGGGCGGCACCGACCAGAAATTCAACCTGCTGATGGGCCGCGGCCTGCAGGAAGCCGCGGGCCAGCCGCCGCAGATCGTGTTGACGATGCCGCTGCTGGAAGGCATCGACGGCGTGCACAAGATGTCCAAATCGCTCGGCAATACCATCGGCATCAACGAGCCGGCGATCGACATCGTGACCAAGACGATGAAGATCGACGATGCGCTGATGTGGCGCTGGTTCGAATTGCTGTCGTTCGAAAAGTCCCTGGACGACATCGCGCGCATGAAGCGCGAAGCGGCAAGCGGCGCGGTCAACCCGCGCGATTTCAAGTTGCAGCTGGCGCGCGAACTGGCGGCGCGTTTCCAGGGTCAGGCGGAAGCCGAGCGCGCGATTGCAGCCTGGCACGCGGTGGTGCGCGGCGAAGGCGACACCACGTTGTTGCCACTCACCGAAATCCCCGTGCCGGCCGAAGGATTGAAACTGCCGGCGCTGCTGACCGCGGCGGGATTGACGGCCAGCAACTCCGAGGCCAACCGCAAGATCAGGGAACGCGCCGTGCGCCTCGATACGCAAGTCACCGAAGACGCACAGCGCGTTTTTCCACCCGGCTTCGAGGGCGTGCTGCAGGTCGGCAAGCGCAACTTCGCGCGCGTGCGCTTGCGCGCCGCCGATTGAAATCGAAAAGCCGGGCGCGGCTTCCTGCCACGCCCGGCGCTTCCCCTGTTTCAAGCGTCGCGTCAATTCGTATTGACGGTGACGCGCGTGGCCGCGACATTCCCCTGCACGTGTGCGAGGACGGTGTTGCCATCGGGCGCGTATTGGGTGATCGAAAAAGTGCCGGACATCGATTGGCTGTCTTGGCTCAGCGTAACGTTCTCGCGGATGTTCGCCGGGCCGACATACACGGTTCCGGTACTGTCCCAGGCCAGCGCGAAGTGGTTGAGCACGTACGTGCGCGGTCCGGTCTTGGCCCAGACGCCTTGGCAAAAGTCGCCACTTGGCGGATTGCGGGCACCGGAGTTCATGAGTTCGGTGCCGTCGGCGTGCCAGGTCTGGTAACCGAAATCGATCGGGGTGCCGTCCGGCGGGCCGCCCGGGCCGTTGCCTTCAGCGGTCTGCGTGAATTGATACAGGCCGGTGATCGGCGCACGCAGTTGCAGCTCGTTGGCGATCGTCGGCTGCTGACCGAGATGACCGGCATTGCGCGTGCCCGGCATGTAAGCCGGCGGCGCCCAGTTGCGGGCAGCCGTGATCGAACCGGTGGTCAGGCCGCAGGCCTGCGCCTTGTGGGTGACGGCGACAGTGGACAGGCCGATCAGGGTCAAGCCGATGGCTGCTTGCAAACGGATATTCATGACAGTCCTCCTGAAAGTGATGGGGCGGGATCGGCATCTGCCGTCCGGCGCCGTATAAACTGCGCCATGGGGAGGACGCGGGTCATGATGTTTCGATAGGGAAATCGGAAGAGTTGCTCGCAAGAGCCGCGTGGCAGGTCCGGACGAGGAACGGATCGGGCGATGCGGGGAAGGGGAGAACCCATGGAGCGTCCGGCAACACCGGGTACGTTCGCGTTCGCGGACGTGGAAATCGATGCGCGCGCGCATCGGTTGCTCCGCGCCGGGCGGGAAATCCCGATCGAGCCGAAGGCCTTCTCCGTCCTGCTGGAATTCCTCTCTCATCCCGGTGAATTGCTCAGCCGCGACCAGTTGCTGGATGCGGTCTGGGGGCACGCCTTCGTCACCCCCGCGACGCTCAACCGGCTGGTCGCGCAACTGCGCAAGGCGCTGGACGACGACAGCGAGAATCCGCATTGCATCCAGACCGTGCATGGCCTGGGCTATCGTTTCATCGCGCCGTTGGAACCCGTCCAGGAAAAAGCGGCGCCCGCGCTGCGGTTCGCGCCGCCCGCGCGTGCGCGATTGCCGGAACGTACCGAGCCGCTGATCGGACGCGAAAGCGATATCGAAGCGCTGAAGCAGATGCTGAGAGATCACAGGCTGGTCACCATCACGGGTACCGGCGGCATCGGCAAAACCCAGGCCGCGCTGGAAACCGCGCGGCAGATCGGGGCGGATTTTTCTGACGGTGTGTGGTTGTTCGACTGCACGACACAAACCGAGGGCGATGCGCTGGTGCGGTGGATTGCAGGCACGTTCGACATTCACGCGACCATAGATGCCGAGCAACTGATCTTGCGCCTGGGCGAGCTATTGCACGCGCGGCGGACGCTGCTGGTATTCGACAATTGCGAACGCATCGCCGAACCGCTCGGCAAGGCGGTTGCGAAATTGCTGTCGAACTGCGCGGCGTTGCACGTGCTGGTGACCAGCCAGCAACGGTTGAATTGTGCGGGCGAATCGCTGCATGCGCTGCCGCCGCTGCAAGTACCACCATCGGATGACTGGGCGACGGAGAAGCAGATCACTCGCCTGTCCTCGATACCCGCGGTGCGATTGCTGTTGTTGCGCTCGCAAGCCTGCGCATCGGGGTTCACGTTGACACCCGCCAATGCCGGCGACGTCGCGGAGGTCTGCCGCCGCTTGGCGGGCCTGCCGCTCGCGCTGGAATTGGCGGCGGCGCGATTGCGGCTGCTGAGCCCGGAACAATTGCGGGCGCGGATGGAAGACCGCCTGCTCAATCTGGCGGAAGTCAATCCTGGCCGCCCCGCCCACCACCAGAATCTGCGCGCATTGATCGAATGGAGCTTCGCGCTCCTTTCGGAGCGTGAACAATCCCTGCTGTGCGGCATCAGCATTTTCGCCGGCGGTTGCACGCTTGGCGGCGCCACGGCGATCGGCGCGGCGCTCGGACTCGATGATCCGCAAACGCTGGACTTGCTGGAAGGGCTGCTGGACAAGTCCCTGCTGGCCATGGACGGCTCCACCAACCCACCCAGCTATCGCCTGCTCGACAGTGTGCGGATGTTTGCGCAGGAACGCCTTGCAGCGGGTAATCACGAAACATGCGCGCGCAAGGCGCATCTGGGGCATTTCGTGGAGTTCGCCGAGCGCGCCTACGCGGAGTTCTTCGGCGCGCGCAATTATGTCTGGCACGCCCGTATCAATCGCGAATGGGCCAATCTGCATGCGGCATTCGAGTTTGCACTGACGCATCCGGAACTGGCCGACAACGCGTTGGCGCTGGTCGGCAATCTATGCTGGTACCTTCGCGGAGGCACCGACTACATCCAGTCGGCACAATGGCTGGAACGCGCGCTGCAAGCAGGGCATTCACCCACGCGCCCGCGTGCGCGCGCATTGATCGGGCTCGGTATGATTCTGCATCAGTCCCAGGCGCACGATCGAGCCGGACCTTGCTTGCGCGATGGCATCTCGTTGGCAACCCAACTGGGCGAAGCAGGGTTGGCGGCCGGGGGGCAGGCGATCTTGGCCTTCGAATTTGCGACCTGCAGGGATTTTTCCGCCGCGGAAGCGTCCGTGCAGGCAGCCTTGGCGATTCCGGAGGCGCAAAGCGACGGGTGGGTGCGCTCATTGGCGCTCCTGAGCCGCGGCGTCGCGCTGGCACTGAACGATCATCATCGCGAGGCGGAAGCCAGCATGAGCGAGGCGGTGGATTGCCTGCCCAAGGACGGAGACTTGTTCCAGTGGGCTTATGTGTTGATCAACCGCGCGCTGCAACGCTTCTATCTTGGTGATACGCAAGGCGCCGCGCAGGATTGGCTATCCGATCTGGACGTCTTTTTTGTCCGATACCAACACTGGCGCGGCGCGGCAGGCTGCGTCGAAGGCGCGGCCTATCTGGAGGCCGAACGCAGTGAGTACGCATACGCGGCGCGTTTCCTTGCCGCTGCGGCGCGCGTGCGCGAACTCACGGGCGCGCCACTGATGCCGCAGTGGCGAAAAGCACAACAAGTCACCGAACGAAAGGCGCAGGAAGCGCTGGGTTTGAACTTCAAACACCTACAACAGGCCGGCGCGTCGGCGCGTTTCGAGGATGTCGTCGGTGAGGCGCGCGTGCTGCTGGCGGAAATCGCTGGCGGTCAGCCGGGACGAACGGGAGCCAGCAATCCGTCCGGATCGTAGCGCGTACGCAACTCTGACAACCGCGACTGCGTGTCCGCGTCATGCGTTCGTGAATTCAGGTCGGCAGGCTCGCCCGAGAAATTCGGCTGCATGCCGGCACGCGCATGGGGTGCGAGCGCGGAACGCAATCCGCGGACCCAGTCGCGTACCTCGCCGAAACGGCTTGCGTCCGGGGTACGGCCGATCGCGTTGATGAAGAATGGTGCGTCGCGGTGCGCGAATGCCGTGGTTCCGTTGGGAACGCGCGCGGCCGCGCCACCCAGATGGTGCACGTGCACTTCGCAGGCGGGGTCCGGCGGCGCGCCGGCCTGCGGCACCAGCGCCTCGATCAGCGCGTCATCGAAAGCGTCGAATTGCGAAGTCGTCCAGTAGTAATGATCCCCTGCAGGGGCATGGGAATCGAACGTCTGCTGCCACGCCGCATACGGCATGACACCGCCGACGCGGCCCAGCGGCTGGCCGAACGTGGTGAGCGGCGCCAGCGCGGGTTCGCCGCGCGCGGGATCGCCGCTCCAGCACCACGCAAGCGCGGCGATGCGCGTGCCGTGCACCTGCGGCGGCAGGAACGGCGCTGGCGGTGCGGTGATGAAGGCCAGCATCAACGTGCATTCGTCCGGTGCATCGGCAGCGAATGCGCGAAAGGCCCGCAGCAGCGCGGGCGTTGCTTCGAGCGGATGGAATACCGCGCCGGCGAACACTTCGCCGATCGCGTGCAAGCGATACGTGAAACGCGTGACCACGCCGAAACCGCCTGCACCGCCGCGCAAGGCCCAGAACAGGTCGGCGTGTTGCTGTTCATTGGCCACGATGCTGCGGCCATCGGCCAGCACGACGTCGGCTTCCAGGAGATTGTCGACCGCCAAACCACAGCGGCGCATCAGCCAGCCCACGCCGCCGCCCAGCGTGAAGC
>JAFEEJ010000251.1 GCA_018241145.1 Pseudomonadota bacterium
CAGTCTTCGCTCGATTCAGCGCTGGCGCGCCTTGAAACGTGGGTTGGTCTTGCAGATCACGAACACCTTTCCGCGCCGGCGCACGACCTTGCAGTCGCGATGCCGCGTTTTCGCGGTCTTGAGGGACGAAAGCACCTTCACGGCGGGACTCCTGAGTTGGAAAATGCAGCCAGGGATGGCCGCTTCTTGATCTTCGCGTCCGGGACCGAATGCTTCAGGCAGGCCGGACACAAGCAGGAAAGCATAGCCGGGCCAAGGGCTTGAGGCAAGCCTGACGGCACCTTCGCCGGCGCGGGTTATCCTAGCCGTTTGGCCCAGCGCACCGGAGAAGGCTCGTGGCGGACAATCTCGACCAGAAGTGCATCAACACCATCCGCTTCCTCTCGGTGGACATGGTGCAGAAGGCCGACAGCGGGCATCCGGGGATGCCGCTGGGTGCGGCGGCCATGGCCTACGTGCTGTGGACGAAGTTCATGAAATACCACCCGGCCAATCCGGACTGGGCGGATCGCGACCGCTTCGTGTTGTCCGCCGGCCACGGTTCGGCGCTGCTGTACAGCCTGCTGCACCTGACCGGCTACGACGTCACGCTGGACGACATCAAGCAGTTTCGCCAGTGGGGCAGCAAGACCCCGGGCCATCCCGAGCGCGGCCACACGCCCGGCGTGGAAGTCACCACCGGCCCGCTGGGGCAGGGTTTGTCGAATGCGGTCGGCCTTGCGATGGCGGAAGCGCAGCTTGCCGCGCGCTACAACCGCGATGGCCACAAGATTGTCGATCACCACACGTACGTGATCGCCAGCGACGGCGACCTGATGGAAGGCGTGGCCTCGGAAGCCGCGTCACTCGCGGGCCACCTGCAACTGGGCAAACTGATCGCGCTTTACGACGACAACTACGTCACGCTCGCCGCCGGCACCGACATCACCTTTACCGAGGACCGTGCCGCGCGCTTCAAGTCCTACGGCTGGCATGTGCAGACGGTCGCCGACGGCAACGATGTCGCCGCCATCGACGCAGCCATGAAGAAGGCCAAACGGCAGACCAGGAAACCCTCGCTGATCCTGGTGCGCACGCACATCGGCTACGGTTCGCCGGAACAGGACAGCTACAAGGCGCACGGCTCGCCGCTGGGAGAAAAGGACGTCGCGGCGACCAAACGCAACCTCGGCTGGCCCGAGCAGCCGCCGTTCCTGGTGCCGGAGGCAGCACTGAATCACTTCCGCGAAGCGCAGGAACGCGGCAAGCGCGCGGAATCCGCGTGGAAGCGGCGCTGGAACAAATATGCGAAGGAACATGCCGACCTCGCCGCGGAACTGGATCGCTCGCTGCATGGACAATTGCCGCAAGGCTGGGATGCCGACATCCCCGAATTTCCCGCCGACGCGAAAGGCATCGCCACGCGCGTCGCCGGCGGCAAGGTGCTTTCGTCGATCGCGCCGAAACTGCCGGCGCTGTCGGGCGGTTCGGCCGATCTCGATCCGTCCACGCACACCGCGGTCAAGGGCCTGGGCGTGTTTTCGCCGGGCAACGAGCCCGACGAGCAAGGCGTGGAACCGGACGAGAAGTGGAGCTACGCCGGTCGCAACCTGCACTTCGGCGTGCGCGAACACGCGATGGGCGCGATCGCCAATGGCATGGCCGCGCACGGCGGCTTCATTCCGTATACCGCGACCTTCCTGATCTTTTCCGATTACATGCGCCCGCCGATGCGGCTGGCCGCGTTGAGCAAGTTGCACGTCGTCAACGTGTTCACCCACGACTCGATTGCGCTGGGCGAAGACGGCCCGACCCACCAGCCGGTCGAACAACTCGCCGGCCTGCGCTCGGTGCCGAACATGATCGTGATCCGACCCGGCGACGCCAACGAGACCGCCTGTGCGTGGCGCGTGGCGATCGAAACGCGCGGGCAGCCTGTCGTGCTCGCGTTGTCGCGGCAGAACGTGCCGACCCTGGATCGCACGCAATTCGCGAGCGCGGAAGGGTTGCGCCGCGGCGCCTACGTGCTGAAGGATGCCGAAGGCGGTGAGCCGCAGTTGATCCTGATCGGCACCGGCGCGGAAGTCGGCCTGTGCGTGCAGGCCGCGGAAAAGTTGAACGCCCAAGGCGTGCGCACGCGCGTGGTGTCCATGCCGAGTTTCGAACTGTTCGAAGCGCAGGATCCGTCGTATCGCGATTCGGTGCTGCCGCCCGCGGTGCACGCGCGTCTGGCGGTGGAAGCCGGTTGCCGGCAAGGCTGGGAACGCTGGGTCGGCGACCGCGGCGGCGGCATCGGCGTCAACAAGTTCGGCGCCTCCGCACCCGGCGGCGAGCTGCTGAAACACTACGGCTTCACGGTGGAAAACGTGGTGGAGAAGGCGAAGGCGCTGTTGAATGCGAGCTAGGCGGCACCGCTAGTCATCTTTCGTGATATCTCGGTAAAAGCTGTAGACGAACCAGATGATGATCACGATGTTTGCGGCGATGAAGCCCCAGGCGAGCCAATCCCCGCCTGACATCAACCATTTCCAGGTTTGGGTTGGCGAGCAGAGCGGACGTTCCCAATCCCAGCCGTAAATCGCCCAACTGCAACCCCGATTTGCTTCCCAGCACGTGATCGCGGAAATAAAGAGAACGAAGAAGGCCGCGATTGAGAAATAGTAGCGATTGAAACCCGGTGGTTTGTGTTCGGGCACGGATGTGGCTCACATTCCACGGTGCAACACCATCTCCAGCACGAACTTCGAACCGAAGAACGCCAGCAGCAGCACGGCCATTCCGATCAGGGTCAGGTTCACCGCGCGCGCACCGCGCCAGCCCCACGCGGCGCGGCCGATCAGCAGCACGCCGAACACGACCCACGCCAGCACCGACAGCACGGTTTTCTG
>JAFEEJ010000252.1 GCA_018241145.1 Pseudomonadota bacterium
ACGTCCCACACCTGCAATACGCCGCTGGGGAACAGGCTGAACACGACCATCATCGCCAGCCCGATGTTGGTGCCCCAGAAGGCGACCTTGATGTATTTCTCGATGCCCGGCCAGCGCGCGTCGTCGATCGACTGGCGCAGCACGAACACCATCAGCGCGATCGCGAGCATGCCGAAGACGCCCATCATCGCGGCGTGGCCGTGGTTCGGCGTCAACTGCGTGCCCACTTCGTAGTAACTGACGATCGGCAGGTTGATCAGGAAGCCGAACATGCCGGCGCCGACGAAGTTCCAGAAGCCCACCGCCATCAGGAAATAGAACGTCCACTTGTGCGGGATCGCGATCGGCTTGCCGGCGGCTTCGCGTTCGCCGCGGGTGGTGCGCACGAAATCCCACGCATCCAGCGTCAACAGTGTCAGCGGCACCACTTCCAGTGCCGAGAACAATGCCGACAAGGCCATGTTGAAACCGGTCTGCCCGGTGAAGTACCAGTGGTGGCCGGTGCCGATCAGGCCGCCGAGGAAATACAGGATGGCGTCGAGGTAGATCACCCGCAATGCGGTATTGCGGCGGGCCAGCCCGAGCTGGTACAGCGCCAGCGCCACCACGGTGGTGGCGAAGAATTCGAAGTAACCCTCCACCCACAGGTGGATGATCCAGAAGCGCCAGGTATCCACCACGGTGTAATTGGTCTTCGCGCCGAAGAACAGCGCCGGCAGGTAGAACACCGGGATCGCCAGCGCGGCCACGAAGAACATGCGCACGATCGGGCGCACTTCGGTGTTTTCGACCTTGCCGGGCCGCGCCACCCACCACAGCAGCGCAAACCACACCAGCAGGCCGATCGCCAGCAGGTATTGCCAGATGCGGCCCAGCTCCAGGTATTCCCAGCCCTGGTCGCCGAGCCAGAACCACCAGTCGCCGAGCAGTTGCGACATGCCGGCCCATTCACCCAGCAGGCTTCCGCCGATCACCGCGACGAACGCGACGAACAACAGGTGCGTCCACATCGCCAGCCCGCGCGGTTCGTCGCTGCGCAGCGTGCGGCCGAGGAACAACGCCGCGGCGACGTAGGAAGTCGCGATCCACATGATCGCGCTCTGCAGGTGCCAGGTGCGCATCAGGTTGCCGGGGAAGAGCTTCTCCAGCTGGAATCCGTAGAAACTTCCCGGATCGGCGCGGTAATGCGCGGTGGCGCCGCCGACCAGCGTCTGGAACAGGAACACCAGCGCCACGATGATGAAGAACTTCACCAGCGCGCGCTGGCCGGGGCCGACGTCGCCCGGATGCACCCGCGGATGGATGGTGTGGCCGCGGCTGATCCAGCCCAGATAATCGAACTTGCCGAACGCCAGCAGCACCGCGGCGATGCCGGCCAGCAACACCAGCAGGCTCAACGCGCTCCACAGCAGCACGCCGGGGATCGCGAGGTTGCCCACGCTCGGGTCGTAGGGGAAATTGTTGGTATAGGAATGGTTTTCGCCGGGGCGGTTGGCCACGGCCGCCCACGCCGTCCAGGTCACGAAGGCGGTGAACTGGTGCAGTTCCTCCGGATCGGTGATCAGGTCGGGTTTCAATCCGCCATTGGATTCCGGATGCCGGAAATATTCCGTCCAGTAGCCGATCTGTTGACGCCACGCCATCGTTTCGGCCGGCGTCAAGGTCAGGGTATCGGTGGCCGCATCGTAGCGATTGGTCTTCAGCACCGACGCCACCTCGGCCTGCAGTGCCGCGCGCTGCATGTCGTCGAGTTGCCCCACGGGTTTGCCGAACTGCGATTGCGACAGCACCGCTCCGGTATCCACGCCCATCCGGTGCAGCGCTTCGGCCGAAAAATCCGGGCCGAGGTAGGCGCCGTGGCCCCAGATGCTGCCGTTGTCCATCAGTCCGTATTTCAGGAACACGGCCTGGCCGTTGCCGATGTCTTCGCCGGTGAACAGCGTCGCGCCCTGCGCATCCACCACCTTGCCGGGAATCGGCGGGGCATTGCGGTAGGCGAGCGCGGTGATCGCGATCAACACGCCGAAACCGATCACCATCACGATGCCGATGCCGCGCAGCCACCACGGCGAGAGCGGACCGTCGTCTGCGGGATTGACGATGGCGTTGCTTGCCGGCGTTGCGGGCGTCGTGGTCATGATCGCTCCCCGTGGTGCATGATCCGCGCAGAGCAGCATCACCGATAACGGCGGCCGCGGCCTTGATCGAGATCAAATGCGCGCGGTGTCGCGCAGGCCGCCGATGTCGCGCAGATGGACCACCGCGCCCCGCACCGTGATCAACCCGTGTTGCTTCAGCGTGCTCAATCCGCGCGACAGGGTTTCCGGCGCAAGCCCCAGCTGCGCGGCGATCTGCGCCTTGGCCGCGGGCAATTGCAGTTGCGCGCGGTCCTGCATGGCGTATTGTTCGAGCAGGTAGCGCGCCAGCCGCGGCACCGCGCCGTGCAGGCTCAGCGCTTCGATCTCGTTCCAGTGCGCGTGGATGCGCTGGGTCATCTGCGCCATCACGGCGCGGCAGGTTTCGAAGGATTCGCGCAGCAGGCGCAGGTACGCCTCGCGTTCGATCGCCACCAGTTCGCTGTCCGCGGCAGCCACCGCGTGCACCGGATAGCGGGGCGGATCGGAAAACAGCACGCTCTCGGCGAAACTCTGCCCGGCGCGCACCAGCCGCATGATCTTTTCCGTGCCGCGCGGCGAAACGCGGAACAGTTTCATCGCGCCGCTGCGGACCATGAAGAAGGCTTCCGCGCTGTCGCCCTGCGAGAACAGCAGCTGGCCCGCCTGCAGATGGCGACCGTGCAGGTACGGTGCGAGTATGCGCCATTGCCTGTCGTCCATGGCGGCCAGCAGGTAATGCTTGCGCAGCGCCGGTTCATCGCGTTGCACGGCTTTCTCCACGGCGTTTCGTCGGGAGCGTACCGC
Source organism: Pseudomonadota bacterium (assembly GCA_018241145.1). Classification (GTDB taxonomy): domain Bacteria; phylum Pseudomonadota; class Gammaproteobacteria; order Xanthomonadales; family Rhodanobacteraceae; genus 66-474. Next base: position 2,922 of record JAFEEJ010000252.1, read on the forward strand.
ATCCATCGCTTCAGGTGCGCACCGCTTCCACCCGTTTCGGCAGGCCACGCAACAGCACGGGCGTCATCACGACCAGCCAGATCCCGAACGCGAGCATCCACGCGCACGCCGCCCACAACCAGCCGGGGGTTCCGATCGCGAGGCGCAATACCGCCGCGAGCGTGGGCAGCGCGAACGCCACGACCAGCGCCGCGTTCGCCCGGATCTCGCGGCCGCTGTGGCCGAGCGACACGCGCGTCATCATGCCCAGCGACAACGTGCCGAGTGCGCCGACGGTGATGCCGTGCAGGGTCTCGACCTCGGCCTGCGACCAGAGGCCGAGCAGCCCCAGCCCGCGCAGGGCAAGCCCGACCGCCAGCCACAGGTAGCCCAGGTGCAGTACCCACAGCATCGGTTCGTGCAGCGTGCGCCAGCCGCGCCAGCCGAGCAGGCGCAACAGCACCAGCACGGCCAGCACCAGCATGCACGCGCCGCGCACGCGCAGGTCGATGCCCACGAAGTCCAGCAACAGCACGATCGCCGCGCCGAGATTCACCGCGACGGTCAACGGCGTCCACTGGGCCATTTTCAACGCCGGCAGCTTGCGCCCGGTGAAGAACGGGATCACGCGTCCGCCGATGGCGATCATCAGCAGGGTGAGCAGGTCCACGCATACCAGCAGGGCCCGCGTGACCTGCGCGTAGTCGCCGCGCGCCACGGCGGCGTAAAACCACAGGTCGAGCGCGACATACCCGAGCAGGATCGCGACGAGAAAGAAATTGCGCCGGTTGCCGGACAGGAAGACCACCCGGCCCACCAGCACGGCGACCAGCGCCAGATAGCCCGCATCCAGCGCTGCGGCGAGCCACAACGGCGCGCCCAGCCAGAGCGCGAAGCGCGCCGCCGCCCACGCCAGCGTCGCCACGGCCAGCGGCGAACGGTTGGTGGTCGCGATGCCGGTCCAGTGTCCGGAAGCGGTCAGCACGAATCCGCCGACCAGGGCGCCGGCGAAACCGTACAACATCGCGTGCGCGTGCCAGGCGATCGGAATCAGCGTGGCGGAAGGATTCCAGCCAAGATGCAGGAACAGGCCCCACGCCAGCATTCCGAGCGTCGCGAACGCCCCTGCGCACAGGAACAGCGGACGGAACGGCAGCGGCGCGCGCTGGATGGCGGAGGGGAGCGGGATTTCGGGCATACTTTGGTCCTTGCGGCCGCGCTAGCTTGCGGCGGGATGCCGGCCCACGCCTTGACCTCGATCAAGCCGGGCGTACGCGGCGCGGGAAACCAAGACGCGGTGCCGTGGTCCAAGTTTTCGAAAACGCGGTTTGCGGGTCCGCCGCAACAACTTGAAATCGCGGCGGCGCGACCCGATCACCTGATCGAGCGTTCAACCTGACGGATGCCCACCATGCGCAGAATCCTGCTGTTCGTCGGTACCAACCTCGCCGTGCTGTTGCTGCTCGGCGTGATCGTGCATTTCCTCGGACTGGATCGCTTGGCGGCCGTGCAGGGCGTGGGCGGGCTCGGGCCGCTGCTCGGCTTCGCCGCGGTGTTCGGTTTCGGCGGTGCCTTCATTTCGCTGGCGATGTCCAAATCCATCGCCAAGTGGACCACCGGCGCGAAAGTGATCGCGCAGCCGCGCAATCCCGACGAACAATGGCTGTTCGACACCGTGCGCCACCACGCCGAACAGGCCGGCATCGGCATGCCGGAGATCGCGATCTACGATGGCCCGGAGATGAACGCGTTCGCCACCGGCGCCAGCCGCAACCATGCGCTGGTCGCGGTCAGCACCGGTCTGCTGCGCGGCATGAGCCACGACGAGGTGGATGCGGTGCTGGGCCACGAAATCACCCACGTCGCCAACGGCGACATGGTGACGATGACCCTGCTGCAGGGCGTGCTCAACACCTTCGTGATCTTCCTGGCGCGCGTGGTCGGGCGCATCGTGGACGGCGCGATCGGCGGCAACAACCGCGGCGGGGGGCTGGGTTATTTCGCGATCGTGATGATCCTGCAGCTGGTGTTCGGCATCCTTGCCTCGCTGGTGGTGATGGCGTTCTCGCGCGCGCGCGAATTCCGCGCCGATGCCGGCGGCGCGAAACTCGCCGGCCGCGAGCGCATGATCGCGGCACTGCAACGCCTGCAGATCCAGCACGGCGAAAGCACGCTGCCCAAGGCGATGGCCGCGTTCGGCATTTCCGACAAGACCGCGGGTGGCCTGCAGCGCCTGTGGATGAGCCACCCGCCGCTGGAAGAGCGCATCGCGCGGCTGCGCAGCGCGCAGGCTTGAATTTCGCGCTTCGATGACGCACCCGAATCGAGGCGCGGACATGCACGTCGACGCCGGCGTGCGTCTCGACACGTGGCTGTGGGCCGCGCGCTTCTTCAAGACGCGCTCGCTGGCGAAGCAGGCGGTCGATGCGGGGCGCGTGCGTCTCGCCGACATGGCCTGCAAACCCGCGCATGCCTTGCACGTCGGCGCGACATTGCGCATCACGCGCGGCGAAGAATGCTTCGACATCGAAGTGCTGGCCTTGGGCGAACGCCGCGGTCCGGCGTCCCTTGCACAAACCCTGTATCGGGAAACCGATGCCTCGCGCCTGGCGCGCGAGGCGGCGCGCGAACAGCGGCGACTCGAACGCGCGGGCTTCCAACCGCCGGAGCGCAAACCGGACAAGCGCGCACGACGGTTGATCCGCGCGCTGGGCGATCTCGACACGCTCTAGTCCGGCACCGCGGCTTCCGGCACGGGGTCGGACTTTCCGTGGCGTGTTTGCCACACGTACAGCGGAATGCCGACGATCAGCAACACGAAGGTCCAGTACACCGCTTCCTCGCCTGCGCCGATCACGGCCCATACCGAGAACGCAAACGCGCCGCAGGCCAGGACGAGATCGCGCAGCGGCATCGGGCGTCCGCTGCGATAGGCGAGCACAACATCAGCCATGGCGCAAAACAGATAGGCGACCACGACGCTCAAGGTCGACAGCAACACCATGAAGGTGAACATGCCCACCATGCCGCGGGTGTAGTTCGCCAGAACCAGCACGCTGGTCAACACGGCCATGATGATCAGGCCAAGTGTCGGTGTTGCCCGTGCGGATTCGCGTGCGAACATCCGCGGGAACAGCCCGTCCCTCGCGACTGCCTGCGGGAACTGGCCGGCGATCAGCAGCCAGCCGTTCAAGGCGCCGAGGCAGGAAATCGCCGCACCGCCGGCGATCAGGTACGCTCCCCAGCCGCCCCACAGCAAGCGGCCTGCGTCCGCGAACGGCGCCTGCGATTTTGCGAGCCCGGCCGCAGGCAGCAAGCCCATCACGACCGTGGTGGCTGCGATGTACACCACCGCGGCAATCACGGTACCGAGCAGGGTCGCGCGTGGAATGGTCTTTTCGGGATCGCGCACGTGCCCGGCGGGAATCGAGGCGCACTCCACGGCGGTGAACGCGAACAAGGTGGCTGCGACGCTGAGGTTGATCGCGCTCCACGGCGTACCGGCGTGCGGGCCCGGCGCCAGCAGGTGCGGGTCGAAATGCATGAATCCGAACAGGGTGATCGCAAGCAACGGCAGTACTTTCAAGACCGTGGTCGCAACCTGCACCCTGCCGGCGCTGCGCACGCCCGCGATGTTCACCAGAGTCAGCACCCAGATCAATGCCAGCGTGGTCAGCGCGCCGTACAACGCATTGTTTCCCAGCGCGGGAAAGGGAACGGAGAGGTAACTCGCGAACGCGACGGCGATCGCCGAGTTGCCTCCGATCAGGGAGATCCAGTAACTCCACGCCACCAGAAAGCCGATGCAGTCGCCGAAAGCCTCGCGGCTGTAGGCGTAGGGACCGCCGGCACGCGGCGCGCGCTTGGCGAGGCGGTAAAACACGCTGGCCAGCAGCAGTGCCCCGATCGAGCTGATCACCCAGCCGATCAGGCTGTAGCCGCCATAGGGCGCCAGCGAGGCGGGCAACAGGAACACGCCCGAGCCGATCATGTTGCCCAGCACCAGCGCGGTGGCGGTGACCAGGCCGATCTCCCGCTTCGATACGCTCATCGAGCACCCCTGCTGTGGCGTGAACGGTTGCGGGATGTTACACGCGGCGAGGTTGCCTGCGTGGCGATGGCCGTGCGGCGTGGCGCCCGGTACGCTTCCGGCTTCGCCAACTCGCAAGGACACGACCATCGCACGCATCGCCATCACGCGCGCCGTCAGTCCCGCGCTCGCGCACTGCGAACTGAGCCATTTGCCGCGAACGCCGATCGACCTCGACCTGGCGCGTCGCCAGCACGCGGCGTACGAACAGGCCTTGCGCGACGTCGGTTGCGAAGTGCGGCAGCTCGCCGAACAACCCGCCCAGCCGGATTCGGTGTTCGTGGAGGACACCGCGATCGTGCTCGACGAAGTCGCGGTCATCACGCGGCCGGGCGCGGTTTCGCGGCGCGGCGAAGTCGATTCGATCGCGCCGGCGCTCGCCGCGTTCCGCGAGTTGTTGCGCATCGAAGCACCAGCGACGCTGGATGGCGGCGACGTGCTGCGCCTCGATCGCGTGCTGCATGTCGGGGCCTCCGCGCGCAGCAATGCCGACGGCGTCGCGCAACTCGCGCGGCTGGTGGCGCCGTTCGGTTACGCGGTCGAAGCCGTGCCGATCCGCGGTTGCCTGCATCTCAAGAGCGCGGTCACCCGGATTGACGCGGACCGGCTGCTGCTCAATCCGGACTGGGTGGATGCCGGCGCGTTCCCCGGTTTCCACGGCATCGCGATCGATCCTGCCGAGCCCAACGCCGCCAACGCGTTGCGGATCGGCGGGGCGCTGATCCATCCGGCGTCGTGCCCGCGAACGCACGACATCCTGCGGCGCGCCGGCCTCGACGTGAGGAGCGTGCAGATGTCGGAGACCGAGAAAGCCGAGGGCGGGGTGACCTGTTGCAGCCTGGTGTTCGACGCCTGATCCGCGCGTTACTGGTTGCCCAGCGACTTCAGCCGGTACAACGCCTCCAGCGCATCCTTCGGCGTCAGCGCATCGGGATCGATTTCGTCAAGCGCGCGTTCGAGTGCGGAAGCTTCGCGTGGCGCGAACAGATCGGTTTGCGGTGGCGTGTCGCCATCGCGCCCCGCGGCGGCACGCGGGCGCAGTCCGTGCGCGTCGCTTTCCAGTTCCGCCAGCGTGCGCTTCGCTTCCGCGATCACGCTCTTCGGCAAACCCGCGAGTGCTGCCACCTGCAGGCCGAAGCTGCGGTCGGCGGGGCCCGCTTTCACCGCGTGCATGAACACGAGCCGGTCGCCAAGTTTCGGGTCGTGGTATTCGACCGCATCGAGGTGCACGTTGGCGATGCCGTCGAACTGCGCCGCCAGTTCCGTCAATTCGAAATAGTGCGTGGCGAACAGCGTGTAGGCGCGATTCATCGTTGCGAGATGCACGGCCGCGGCGCGCGCCAGCGACAGGCCGTCGTAGGTCGAGGTGCCGCGCCCGACTTCGTCCATCAGCACCAGTGAATGCGGCGTGGCGTTGTGCAGAATGTTGGCCGTCTCGCTCATTTCCACCATGAAGGTGGATTGCCCGCGCGCCAGGTCGTCGCCCGCGCCGATGCGGGTGAAGATGCGGTCGATCGGACCGATGCGCGCGCCCGCGGCGGGCACGCAACTGCCGATGTGGGCCAGCAGCACGATCAACGCATTCTGGCGCATGTAGGTGCTCTTGCCGCCCATGTTGGGGCCGGTGATCACCAGCATGCGGCGCCCGCCACTGGATGATGTGCCGTCGAGCGCGAGGTCGTTCGGTTCGAACGGTTCCTCGCGCACCTGTTCGACGACAGGGTGGCGGCCGCGTTCGATCGCGATGCCGGGTTCGTCGGTCAACAGCGGGCGCGACCAGTCCAGCGCCTCGGCGCGCTCGGCGAGATCGGCCAGCACGTCCAGTTCCGCGATCGCGCCGGCGGCGTCCTTCAACGGTTGCAGGCGTTCGATCAGCGCATCCAGCACGCCTTCGTACAACGCGCGCTCGCGCATCAACGCGCGTTCCTTCGCCGACAGCACCTTGTCCTCGAACGCTTTCAGTTCGTCGGTGATGTAGCGCTCGGCATTCTTGGTGGTCTGGCGGCGGATGTAATGCGCGGGCGCCTTGCCATCGTGCGTCTTGCCGAACTCGATGTAGTAGCCGTGCACGCGGTTGTAACCGACCTTGAGCGTCGCGATGCCGGTGGCCGCGCGCTCGCGTTGTTCCAGCTCGACCAGGAAATCATCGGCATTCGTCGAAAGCCGGCGCAACTCGTCCAGTTCCGCATCGTAGCCATCGGCGATCGCGCCTCCGTCGCGCAGCAGCAGGGGTGGGCGCTCGACGATCGCATTCGTGAGCATTCGCGCGGTGTCTGGGTGTTCTCCGATGCGATTCACCAGGTCGTGCAGCAGCGGGCTATCGAGTGCGGCGATCTCATTCTTCAAACCCGGCGCCGCCAGCAAGCCGTCACGCAGCGTCGCCAGATCGCGCGGCCTTGCCGAGCGCAGCGCCACGCGCGCGAGGATGCGTTCCAGGTCTCCGATCGCGCGCAATCGTTCGCGCAAGTTTTCGTACGCGCGACTTTCGATCAGCGCGCCGATCGCCTGGTGCCGCGCCTGCAGCACGCCGCGATCGCGCAGCGGCCGGTGCAACCAGCGCCGCAGCGCGCGCGCGCCCATCGGCGTGATGGTGCGGTCGAGCACGCCCAGCAAGGTGAAACGCGAATCGCCGCTGGCGTGCGTGTCCAGTTCCAGGTTGCGGCGCGTCGCCGCGTCCATCGCGATGGTTTCATCGGCCTGCTCGATCGACAAACCGGACAAGTGCGGCAGCGCCGCCTTCTGCGTTTCCTGCAAATAGGCAAGCAGGCACCCGGCCGCGCCGATCGCGGCGTGCAGAGGCTCCGCGCCGAAACCCGACAAGTCGCGCGTGCCGAAGTGCTTCGTCAGTTCCCGCCGCGCGGCGTCGCCGTCGAAATTCCACGGCGGGCGCTTGCGCAAGCCGTGCAGCGACGAAACCGCCGCAGGCCACGCCACGTCTTCGGAAACCAGGATTTCCGCCGGCGACAGGCGCGCCAGCTCGGCCGACAGGCTTTCCGCATCCGCGGCTTCGCCCAGCACGAATCGTCCGCCGGCCAGATCCACCCATGCGAGCCCGAAGCCGCGGGTCGACGCATTGCGCGTCGACGACTTTGAAGAAATGTCATCCGCGGCGATCGCCAGCAACAGGTTGTCGCGGCGCTCCGGCAACAACGCTTCGTCGGTGACGGTGCCGGGCGTGACGACGCGCACGACCTTGCGTTCGACCAGGCCTTTCGACGCCGCCGGATCGCCGAGTTGTTCGCAGATCGCGACCGATTCGCCCTGGCGCACCAGTTTGGCGAGATAACCCTCGGCCGCGTGGTACGGCACGCCCGCCATCGGGATCGGCGCGCCGGCCGATTGCCCGCGCTGCGTCAACGTGATGTCCAGCATGCGCGCCGCCTTGCGCGCGTCGTCGTAGAACAGCTCGTAGAAATCGCCCATCCGGAAGAACACCAGCGTGTCCGGATACTCCGCCTTGGCGGCGAAGTACTGGCGCATCAGTGGAGTGTGCTGCGAAAGGTCGGCGCGGTTCATGACGGCATCGTGCGAAAGCGCGAGTTTCGCATGATGCGCCTGCGGTTCCCACCACCGCGGTGCGGCCCGTCGCCCGCCGCACCGCGCATCCCGGTTTCCGATGGAACGATGGATCCCGTGCCGGCAGCCATCCCTGGCCGCCCGCACGGATTCCGACTTCCGTGTCAGAACTTCACTTCACCCCACGCGCCGATCTCGCTGGTCTTGACGTCGGTGCTGGTGTCGTCCTTCAGGCGCTCGTTCTTCCAGGCCACCGCCACGCGCACGCCCTTGGTGATCGGGAACGCCACGCCGAGGTTGTAATAGGTGTCCTTGAGCGAGGGATCGAGGTCTTGGCTGGGCTTGACGCGGTCGTAGCGCGCGAAGAACGAAGCCGCGGTGAAGTCGTAGCTGCCCCACAGCGACCAGCCGTCGGCCGAGTCGGTGGGCACGCTGTTGACGTTGTTCCAGTTGCTCGCCTTGAACCATTCCGCGCCGAGGCGCAGGCCGTTGGCGTTGTACGCGGCGACCGCGTCGTAGCGATGCGCGGTATGCAGCGCGGGCGTGCTGGCGGTGTCCTTGCCCAGATCGCCGCTGTAGCCGCCGACCGCGAACACCAGTCCCTTCACCGGCTGCACGCCGACGCGACCCTCGAAATCCACGCTGTTGGTGCGCGAGGGATTCTTGTAGCCGCCGCCGTTGATCAGCGACGCCTGGTAGTTGAACACGCCGTTGTCGCCCAGCAGGTGCAGGCCCCAGTCCGCCGAGGTACCGAACTTGGCGCGGTCGATCAGGGTGTTCTCGACGAAGCGGTAGCCGTACCAATCCTCGACGAAGGGAATCCACGCCAGGTTCGCGGAGCCGGCGCGCAGCGTCGCCAGCGGAGAGAACGTGCCCTGCAGGTACGCCTTCTTCACGAACAACTGGGTTTCACCGTCGTTGCTGACGTAGTTGAAGTCCGTGGTCAGGTTGGCAGACCAGATGTCGTTGAACTTGTGGTCGACGGAAAGATAGAAGCGCTTCACGTCAAGGCCGGTGCCGGAAGCGTCGGTCTTGCTGCCGTTTTTCTTCTGGTCGAGGTTGGTGAAGTCGATGAACGACGTGCCGCTGATTCTGGTATTGCTGAACCACTGGTCGGCCGGGCTGGTGCTGGCGGCTTGCGCCTGCGCCTGTTGCTGCTGCTGGATCTGCTGCAGGGTCTGCTGGGTGGCGACCGTTTGCTGCGCGTCCTGCTGGCTGTCCTGCTGCAACTGGTCGACCTTGGCCTGCAGCGCGGCCAATTGCGCCTTCAATTGCGCGATTTCCTCGGCATTGTTGCTGGAACTGGACTGGGGTGCCGCGAAGGCGCTGAAGCTGGTTGCGGCCAGGCCCGCGGCGATGGCGATCGCAAGCATCTTGTTACGCATGAGTGTCTCCGGTGGGTTTCATGTCGATAAGGGCAGCCCCCGCACGCCGGTTGCACGCCGGCCCGCGGAAGGACGGCGCGAAGGGTGAGGGCCGTCGGTTACGGCCGTGTGCGATTCCCGTGACAGATGCGTGTCAATCGTCATCGCGGATGCGTTGCGTCGCATCGGCGCGGGGTTGTCACGGATCTGCAATCTTCCCCTCATCGGAGTGCAACCTTCGGCTTCTAAAAAGTCGCCGAGGATTTCCACCCACCGACACTCCAGGAGTCATCCGTGTACAAGCCAACTTCTCTTGCCGTCCGGGTCGCCGTGTTCGCCGCGACCACGGCTTTCGGCATCGCCGCGCACGCCGCCACCATCACCGGCGCGGGCAGCAGCTGGGTCTATCCGCTGGTGGCCAAGTGGTCCGACGCGTACGCCAGGGAAACCGGCACGCAGGTCAACTACCAGTCGATCGGTTCCGGCGGCGGCATCGCGCAGATCAAGGCCGGCACCGTGGCCTTCGGCGCCAGCGACAAACCGTTGAAGCCCGAAGAACTGGCCGCCGCCGGCCTGGTGCAGTTTCCCACCGCCATCGCGGGCGAGGACGTCGTCTACAACCTGGCCGGCATCAAGCCCGGCGAACTGATCCTGAGCGGCCCGCTGGTGGCCGACATCTATCTGGGCAAGGTCACGAAGTGGAACGACCCGGCCATCGCCAAGCTCAACCCGGGCCTGAAGCTTCCGGACGTGAACATCACCGTCGTGCACCGATCCGACGGTTCCGGCACCACCTTCACCTTCGCCAACTATCTTTCGAAAGTCAGCCCCGAGTGGAAGAGCAAGGTCGGCGCGGAGACCTCGATTGCATGGCCGACCGGCGTGGGCGGCAAGGGCAACGAGGGCGTGACCTCGTACGTGCAGCGCATTCCGGGTTCGATCGGCTACGTCGAATACGCCTACATCCTGGAAAACAAGATGTCCTATGCGCGCATGATCAACAGCGCAGGCAAGGTGGTCAGCCCCAGCCTGCAGGGCTTCCAGGCCGCGGCCGCGAACGTGGACTTCACCAAGGCGCAGGATTTCTACGTGATCCTGACCGACCAGCCCGGCGACGAGAGCTGGCCGATCTCGGGCTGCACCTGGCAGATCCTGCGCAAGGACGCGCCCAAGGCGACCAACCAGGAAGTGACGAAGTTCTTCGCCTGGGGTTTCGACAAGGGCCAGGACATGGCGCGCTCGATCTCCTTCGGTCCGTTGCCGCCCAGCACGGTCGACGCGGTCAAGGCGTACTGGACGAAGAACCTGGGAATCTGATGCGGGCGACGTGACCCGAACCCTGCGCGAACGGATGGAATCGATCTCATGAAGGCAGCCTCATCGGCCATCGCGGGGCAACCGTCCGTGATGCACAACGGAAACCGGTCTGCCGGGAAGAAGGTTCGCTTCCCGGCGGACTTCCTGTTCCGCAAGCTCACCGGTTTCATCGCGCTGCTGGTGGCGATCACGCTGCTGGCGATCCTGGTCGCGCTGATCCGCGAGGGTTCGCAGGCGTTGCACGTGTTCGGCTGGCGGTTCTTCACCACCAGCGCATGGGATCCGGTGGCCAACCAGTTCGGCGCGCTGGTGTTCATCGTCGGCACGCTGATCAGTTCCGCGATCGCGATGCTGATCGCGATCCCCGTCAGCTTCGGCATCGCGCTTTTCATTTCGGAACTGGCGCCCCGCTGGATGCGCGGCCCGGTGTCCACCGCGGTGGAATTGCTGGCCGCGGTGCCCAGCATCATCTACGGCATGTGGGGCCTGCTGGTGTTCGCGCCGTGGTTCAGCCGCATCGAGCCGTGGATCAACGACCACATCGGCGCCATCCCCGGCCTCGGCGTGCTGTTCCGCGGGCCGCCGATGGGCATCGGCATGCTCACCGCCGGCATCGTGCTCGGCATCATGGTGATTCCCTTCATCGCCGCGATCATGCGCGACGTGTTCCTGGTGACCCCGCCGGCGCTGAAGGAATCCGCCTATGCGCTGGGCGCGACGACCTGGGAAGTGGCGCGCCACGTGATCCTGCCGTACACGCGCACCGCGGTCACCGGCGGCATCTTCCTCGGGCTGGGCCGCGCGCTCGGCGAGACGATGGCGGTGACCTTCATCATCGGCAATTCCAACAACCTGAGCGCCAGCCTGCTGATGCCGGGCAGTTCGATCGCCTCGGTGATCGCCAACGAGTTCACCGAGGCGACCACCGACCTGTACCGGTCGTCGCTGCTCGCGCTGGGCCTGATCCTGTTCCTGATCACCTTCGTCGTGCTGGTGTTCGCCAAGTTGCTGCTGCTGCGCCTGGAACGCGGAACGGGGAAGAAGGCATGATCCCGCTGCGCGCCAAACGGCGGGCGATCAACGCCTTCAACCTGGGCATGGCGGTGCTGACCACCGCGTTCGGCGTGTTCTGGCTCGGCTGGATCCTGTGGACCACGCTGAGCCACGGCATCGGCGCGATCCACCCTGCCTTGTTCACGCAGGACACGCCGCCGCCGGGCAGCGAGGGCGGCGGCCTGCGCAATGCGTTCGTCGGCAGTCTGATATTGCTCGGGCTGGCGCTGGCGATCGGCGTGCCGGTCGGCGTGCTGGCCGGCACATGGCTGGCGGAATTCGCCGCGCGCCGCAAGCTGGGCGGCGTGGTGCGCTTCCTCAACGACATCCTGCTGAGCGCGCCGTCGATCGTGATCGGCCTGTTCACCTACGCGATCGTGGTCGATCCCAGCGGCCACTTCTCGGCGTTCTCCGGCGGCGTGGCGCTGGCGCTGATCCTGATCCCGGTGGTGGTGCGCACCACCGACGAAATGCTGCGGTTGATTCCCGTGGCCCTGCGCGAAGCCGCGATCGCGCTGGGCACGCCGTACTGGAAGATGGTGCTGCGGATCACCTGGAAGGCAGCCGCGTCGGGCATCCTCACCGGCGTGTTGCTGGGCATCGCGCGCATCAGCGGCGAAACCGCGCCGCTGCTGTTCACCGCGCTCAACAACCAGTTCTGGAGCACCGACCTTTCGCATCCGATCGCCAACCTGCCGGTGGTGATCTTCCAGTTCGCGATGAGTCCCTACGAAAACTGGCAGAAGATGGCATGGGCCGGCGCGTTCGTGGCGATGGCCTTCATCCTGCTGCTGAGCGTGTTTTCCCGCCTGATCCTCAAACGTGGCGCACCGAAATGATCATGATGCAAGAAAACTTCCGGAATTCCCCGCGCGATGCCGCGCTGCACGTGCCCGCGGGCGCGGGCGGCGCCGTCGCGGGCGACAATGTCGCGGCGATGCCGCCGGTCAAGATCAGCGTGCGCGGGCTGGATTTCCATTACGGGAAATTCCATGCGCTGAAGGACATCTCGATCGACATTCCCGAAAAGCGCGTCACCGCGTTCATCGGCCCGTCCGGTTGCGGCAAGTCGACCCTGCTGCGCACCTTCAACCGCATGTTCGAGATCTATCCCGAGCAGCGCGCGCAGGGGCAGATCGTCGTCGACGGCGAGAACATCCTCGACTCGAAGGAAGACATCGCGCGGGTGCGCGCGAAAATCGGCATGGTGTTCCAGAAGCCGACGCCGTTCCCGATGTCGATCTACGAGAACATCGCCTTCGGCATCCGCCTGTACGAGCGCCTGCCGAAGGCGGAAATGGACGCGCGCGTCGAACAGTGCCTGCGCCAGGCGGCGCTGTGGGACGAGGTCAAGGACAAGCTGCACCAGAGCGGCACCAGCCTTTCCGGCGGCCAGCAGCAGCGCCTGTGCATCGCGCGCGGCGTGGCGATCAAGCCGGAGATCCTGTTGCTGGACGAACCGTGCTCGGCGCTGGATCCGATTTCCACCGCGCGCGTCGAGGAACTGCTGAAGGAACTGGTGCGCGATTACACCGTGGTGATCGTCACCCACAACATGCAGCAGGCGGCGCGATCGTCCGATTACACCGCCTTCATGTACCTGGGCGAGCTGGTCGAATTCGGCGACACCGCGACCATCTTCACGCGCCCGGCCAAGCAGCAGACGGAAGACTACATTACCGGACGGTTTGGGTGAGTTGCCGCGTATGCGCGATGCGTTGAAGCGCATCGCGCGCGGCAACGAACGCCTGAGGCAGGATGCCGAAGGCAGGGTTGCTTGGCGAGCGCAGGACGCGCGAGCCTGGCAACAGTTACCTCATGACCGAAGGCCAGATACCGCTTTATTTCCACGAGTTCATATCCACGAGAAAGCCATGCCTACTCAAGCCCACGAACACATCGTCAAGAGCTACGACGAGGAACTGAAGCGCCTCACCGGCGAAATCACCCGCATGGGCGAGCTGGCGGTCGCGCAGCTCGAATCCGCGATGGACGCGTTGGGCAAGCGCGACAGCCGTGCCGCGCAGCGGGTGGTCGACAACGACGACGCGCTGGATGCGCACGAACGCGAAATCAGCCAGGACGTGCTGCGGCTGCTGGCCTTGCGGCAGCCGATGGCGCGCGACCTGCGCGAGATCCTCGCCGCGCTGCGGATCGCCGCCGACATCGAACGCATCGGCGACTACGCGGGCAACGTGGCCAAGCGCTCGATGGTGCTGAACATGAGCGCGCCGGTGCCGCTGGCGGGCGGACTGGCGGCGCTGGCGACGCTGGCAGGCGAACTGGTGCGCGAGGTGATGCGCGCCTATGCCGCGCGCGACGCCGAGCTGGCGCACGCCGTCCGCGAACGCGACGCCGAACTGGACGCGCTCTACACAGGGCTGTTCCGCGAACTGCTGACCTACATGATGGAAGACGCGCGCAGCATCACCGCCTGCACCCACCTGTTGTTCATCGCCAAGAACATCGAGCGCATCGGCGACCATGCCACCAACATCGCCGAGAACATCTGGTTCGTCGTGCGTGGCGAGCCGCTCGTCGAGTCCCGCGCCAAGCGCGACCTGACCGCCGGTTAGCCGCTTCGGCGGCGCTGCGCGCCCCGATCCGCGGCGTCAAGACTTGGCGGAATCGGCGCAAGGGAGTAGAAAGCAGGTCGGCCACGACCGGAGCGCGCATGACGACGCCGCAGGTTTCCGACGAAGCGCTGCGCACGCAGGCGCAGGACATTGCCACCATGCTCGCGCGCCGCGGCCTGATGCTGGTCACCGCGGAATCCTGCACCGGCGGATGGATCGCCAAGATCCTCACCGACCTGCCCGGCAGTTCCGCGTGGTTCGAGTGCGGCGTGGTCGCCTACAGCTACGAAGCCAAGGAAGCCCTGCTCGGGGTCAACCCGCACACGCTGGAACGCACCGGCGCGGTCAGCCAGGAAACCGCCATGGAAATGGTGTCGGGCGCGCTGGCGCGCTTCGGCGCCGCAGTCGCGGTGGCGGTCACCGGAATCGCCGGGCCTTCCGGCGGCACGCCGGACAAGCCCGTCGGGACGGTGTGGGTCGCATGGAAGCGCCGCGGCGGTTACGCGCACGCGCGCCTGTTCCATTTCGACGGCGACCGCGAAGCGGTGCGGCGGCAAACGGTGGCGCGCGCGCTCGAGGGCGTGCACGCGCTGCTGACCGAATGAGCGCCGTCGCGCGGCGTCAGGACGGAAGCAGGCGCCGCGCCAGCAGGAAAGCGCGCGCATCCTCGGCGTCGTTCTCGAACCATGCGCGCGCGGAACCCAGCCGGAACGAATAACCCCACGCGTCCATGTCGGCGAGTGCGCGCTCGCGGCCGAAGCCGGGCAGGGCATCGGCCAGCAGGATCTGCAGGCAGCAGGTCGCGTCTTCCTCGATCTGCGAGTCGCTGGCGTCGGTGTGGATGTCGTCGCGCCGCCGCGGATCGGCGACCAGCAGGTGGCAGGCCTCGTGCAACAGCGAGTGCAGCGGCGTGTCCGCGCGCGCGTGCACGTTCGAGCCGATCACGCCGGCTTCCGGGTCGCCCCAGTAGCTGCCGGGAATCGGCGCGCCGTCTTCGACGCGGATCAATTGCAGGCCGTGCCGCGCGAGCAGGGCTGCGCAGGCGTCGAAGCCGATGTCGCGGATCCGCAAGACTTCTTCTTTCGGGACCGGCCGCGATTCCATGTCGTCGTCATTCCGGACGCCGCGCGGCGACGATCCGGAATCTGCTGTTCCGGGGGATGAGTGAAGAGCGGATTCCGGGTTCCAGCCTTCGGCTGGCCCCGGAATGACGACGAGGGTGGCTGCATTCTTTCCGCTCACGGCTCTCGACTCGCGGCTCACGGCGACACGCTCACGGCTCACGGCGACACGCTCACGCTCCGCCCGCGGCCTTGATCGGCCCGTCCGGCAGCGCCACCGACAATTCCAGCACTTCGTGTTCGCCGTCGCGTTCCACGTTGACCTGCACCGCGTCCGGGTCGACGTTGACGTACTTGCGGATCACCCCCAGCAACTCGCCGCGCAGCAGCGGCAGGTAATCGGGCGCGCCGCGATGGGCGCGTTCCTGCGCGACGATGATGCGCAGGCGCTCGCGCGCGATGCTGGCGGTGTGCTTCGGGCGCGCGCGCAGAAAATCCAGGATTCCCATGGCGAGCTCCTCAGGTCCCGAACATGCGCTTGAAGAAACCCTTCTTCGGCGCATCGATGAAACGCAATTCGACCTCGTCGCCGTCCAGCCGCGCGACCGCGTCGCCGTATGCCTGGCCCGCGATCGAACCGGCGTCGTGGATCACCGGCACGCCGGAGTTGGACGCGGCCAGCACCTGCCCGGACTCGGGGATCACGCCCAGCACCGGGATGCCGAGGATTTCCTCGACGTCCTGCACGCTCATCATCTCGCCGGCTTCGACGCGAACCGGGTTGTAGCGCGTCAGCAGCAGATGCTGGCGCATCGGGCCGTCGCCGCGTTCGGCGCGGCGCGTTTTCGACGCGAGCAGGCCGAGGATGCGGTCGGAGTCGCGCACGGAGGAAACTTCCGGGTTGACCACCACCACCGCGCGATCGGCGAAATACATAGCGAGGTGCGCGCCCTTCTCGATGCCGGCGGGCGAATCGCAGATCACGAAATCGAAACCGTCGGCGGCCAGTTCGTCCAGCACGCGCCCCACGCCTTCCTGCGTCAGCGCATCCTTGTCGCGCGTCTGCGAGGCCGCCAGCACGTGCAGGTTGTCCAGCCGCTTGTCGCGGATCAGCGCCTGTTTCAGGGTCGCTTCGTTGTGGATCACGTTGACGAAGTCGTAGACCACGCGCCGCTCGCAGCCCATGATCAGGTCGAGGTTGCGCAGGCCGACGTCGAAGTCGATCACGGCGACGCGGTGGCCGCGCTTGGCGAGGCCGGTGGCGAGCGAGGCGGACGTGGTGGTCTTGCCCACGCCGCCCTTGCCGGAAGTAACGACGATGATTTCAGTCAAGGTTCGAATCTCCAATGATCAGGTTTGCATCGACAGTGAGCGGTCAGCGGTGAGCGGTTTGCAGCCGTCTGGCCGAGCCCTTTCCGCTCACCGCTCACGATTCACCGCTCACAGGTTGGCAAGCTTCAACTTGCCGCCGTCCAGATAAATCTGCACCGGCCTGCCTTCGTGCTCGGCCGGGATTTCCTCGAACACGCGGTAGTGTCCGGCGATCGATACCAGCTCGGCGCGGAATTCGCTGCAGAAGATGCGTGCGCGTTCGTCGCCGAGCGCGCCGGCGAAAGCGCGTCCACGCAGCGGCCCGTACACGTGCACGTTGCCGTCGGCCAGCACCTCGGCGCCATTGGCGACCGGCGCCACCACGACCAGGTCGCGGCCGCGCGCATACACCTGCTGACCGGTGCGCACGGCCTGCGCGTGGTATTGCGCCGGCGCGCCCGCCGGCAGGACAGGCGCGGCGGCTTCGGGGGATTTCGATGGCGCGGCCTCCAGTCTCGGCCGGGCGGACGCGGTGGGGTCCGTGTCCGCGGAGGATGCGGGCGCTTCCGCCGCACGCTCGTACTGGGCACGGAATTTCGCGATCAACGGCAAGCCCAGCCGCCGCGCCAGCGCGTCGTTTTCGCTGGTGCCATAGGCCAGCCCGACCGGCAGCATGCCGGCGGCGCGCACCGCTTCCAGCAGGGCATCCACCTCGCCGTCTTCGGGTTGCGCGGCCAGGTGCGAAAGATCCAGCACCACCGCGGCGCGCTCGAACAACTGCGGCGCCGCGCGCACGCGGCGATCCAGCTCCGCATGCAGCGCGGCGGCATCGTTGCGGCGCACCCGCACGCTGGCAATGCCGACCTGCCCGAACTTCAGTTCCACCGCCTCGGCGCTGTCGTTGCGCCCGCCCGCCGCCAGACTCACGCACCACCCGTTGCCGCACGCGGCCATTCGATGTGGGTGCGTGCGCGCGTCGCAAGCCAGGGTTGCGCGGGCAGGCCGCGCGGATAGGTTTCGCACACGAAGGCATGGCATTCGAGCTGTTTGGCGAGCAGGCACACGCGCCGGCCGTTTTCCGGCATCGCCTGCTGGCCGACTTCGTTGAAACCGCGGGTGCCGTGGAACAGCATCGCCACGTCGTCGCGCGGTTCCAGGAACACCTCGCAGGCCAGCACCGGCGCGTGCGCTTCGGCGTAACTTTGCACGTCGCTGTAGAACACGCGCCCGAGCCCGTGCCTTCGGTAACCGTCGCCGATCACCACGCGGTCGATGTACACGAAGCGCGCATAGCGTTCGTGGAACCAGCGGAAATTGGAACTCGCGTAACCCGCGTCTTCGCGCAGCGCGATCAGGAAGCCGGCGATCTCGCCCTCGATTTCGGCCACGCGGAAATAGTCGGCCTGTTCGAAGAAATAGCGCAGGCCCGCGGCATCCAGCGGCAGGATGGCGGCGCCGGCGCCGTTGTTGAGGGCGAGCACCGTGTCGAGGTCGGGCTCGCGGACATCGCGAAGGTGGACAGACATCAGGTCTCCAATGCGTCCATCCCGGACGCGAAAATCACCAGGCGGTCGACCCTGACCGCGTTCCTCGTTCCTTGCCCAACTCCGGTGAAACAAGAATCGGGCCAATGCCCCCGCATTCCGATCGCCCGGACAGCCACGTTGCCGTGGCGTGTTTCACGGGACGCGCATCACATTCGCGCCCGCACCGATCGCGCAATTATGACACGCGCGACGCACAGGGTCATGTTCCACTTCTCCGGTGACGAGGTTGTGACCGGCGCATGGCGGGCAAGTTCCGGCTTGCGGCAACGCGAGGCGCGCGGGGGCGCGTTGTCATATCATCCGCGCGTGCCTTCGCGTCGTGCCCTCAATCACATCCGCCTGCTGCGTTACGCGGGCCTGTTCACCTATGCCTGCGTAGGCGTGCCGCTGGTCAGCCGCGACTGGATGCAGTCGCGGCTCGGCAGCCCGCAGGTGCAGGAACAGTTCGGCCAGTTGCAGCAGCAGGTGCGCTCCCACACCGACATCCTGTTGTGGGCGGTGTGCTACGTGATTTTCGGCGTGGTGTACTGGTTGCTGACGCGCGACCTGGGTTCGCGCCGGCACCTTGCGACCAAGCTCCTGGGGCTGGTGGTGCTGACCGCCGCCGCGATCGCGATCGGCTGGTTTTCGCAGAGCGGCCTTTCCGCGCTGCTGATGATGGTGGTCTGCGTGGTGCTTCCGCTGCTGCTGCCGCTGCCGATCGGGGTGGTCTGGCTGGTGTTGCAGAACCTCGCCTTGATCCCGGTGTTCGCCAGCTTTCCGGGGTTCGACATCGCCAAGGCGAGCCTGCAGGTCAGCCTGTATTTCAGCTTCTCGGTGATCACCTTCATCGCATCCATGGCGGCCAGCCAGCAGGCCGAGGCGCGCGAGGAACAGCGGCGGTTGAATTCCGAATTGCGCGCCACGCGCGCGCTGCTGGCGGAGTCCAGCCGCATTTCCGAGCGCATGCGCATCGCGCGCGAACTGCACGACCTGATCGGGCATCACCTGACCGCGCTGAGCCTCAATCTGGAAGTCGCGAGCCATCTGGCCGCGGCGCCCGCCGCCGAGCACGTGGGCAAGGCGCAGAGCACGGCCAAGCAGCTGCTCAGCGACGTGCGCGAAGTGGTGAGCGAACTGCGCGACGACGATGCCATCGATCTCACCGACGCATTGCGCAACATCACCGAAGGCGTGCCGGGCCTGGAAGTGCACCTGGAACTGCCATCGCGCTTTTCGGTGGAGGATCCGCGCCGCGCGCAGGTCCTGCTGCGTTGCGCGCAGGAAATCGTCACCAACGCGGTGCGCCACGCCGGTGCGCGGAATCTCTGGCTGCGCTTCGAGCGCACCGCCGACGGCATGCTGGCGTTGAAGGCGCACGACGACGGCCGCGGCGCCTCCGAACTGAAGCCGGGCAACGGATTGAGCGGCATGCGTGAACGGCTGGCCGAGGTCGGCGGACGGCTGGTGATCGACACCGCGCACAACCGCGGGTTCACCCTGGAAGCATCGATGCCGGTCGAAAACGCGGTTTGAGGGAAGCGCGTTTGCTGCGTGGGGAGGAGCTGGATGATTTGCGTATTTCCCGTCGAGGATCGGAACCTGGTGCGGCAGGGTCGCGGCGATTGCGCTTGCGCGATGCCGCAAGGGCATCGCGCGCAATGGTCGCGGGTGAGGCAGGGATGCCGATCGGGCGGCGCACCATGGACGGTTCGGCGCGGGCTGTACGGCGCAACCAAACCATGGGGATCGTGCCAATGATTTCGGTCTGTCTCGTCGATGATCAGAACCTGGTGCGGCAGGGTATCCGATCCCTGCTCGAACTTTCGCCCGATATCCGCGTGATCGCCGAATGCGTGGACGGCGCGCAGGCGCTCGAGACGATTCCGAAGGTGAAGCCGGATGTCGTCCTGCTGGACCTGCGCATGCCCGGCAAGAGCGGGCTGGACGTGCTCAACGCGTTCGCCGCGCAGGGCGCGGTGCCGCCGACGATCATCCTCACCACTTTCGACGACGACCAGCTGGTGCTCGCGGGCCTGAAAGCCGGCGCGCGCGGTTACCTGTTGAAGGATGTTTCGCTGGAACAACTGGTGGAAGCGGTGAAAACCGTCGCCGGCGGCGGTTCGCTGATCGCGCCGATGGTCACGCAAAGATTATTGGCCGGCATCGGCCGCATGCAGAACCAGTTCACCAGCCTCGAACAACCCGACCCGCTGACCGAACGCGAAACCGAAATCCTGCGCCTGATGTCCGGCGGCTACAGCAACAAGGAAATCGCCAATTCGCTCGGGGTGGCCGAAGGCACCGTCAAGAACCACGTCTCCAACATCCTGTCCAAACTCGGCGTGCGCGACCGCACGCGCGCGGTGCTGAAGGCGCTGGAGTTGGGGATTGTGTGAGCCCGCAAAACGTTCGGGTAAAAAAGACAATGACTCCGCGTCAATGTGAAATCGCAGCAGAGTCTTTTACAGCCTCCATTCTTGCCCGAGCAGGATATGACGTTTTAGTGCAATACGGCGCCAATCAACCTCATTACGATTTGGTAGCCGTAAAAGGTCAGCGGTTTCTGTTGGTGTCGGTCAAGGGAAGCCAGGATGGGGGTTGGATGCTGGCGACACGCTATGTAAAAGAGGGAGTTGGTTATCACCAAGCGACTGATCAGTGGTTGACCGCACAAAGAGAAGACATCGTCTTCGTATTTGTCCAATTTCAAGGAGTTTCCATCGAGCAAGCTCCTCGCGTTTACGTAGCAAGGCCGCCGGAGATCGCAGAGCAACTGCGTGCTCACCGCGATGGAAAGGGGCATGGTGCGCTACAAGAGGATTGGCAGCGCAACCATCCGAATTCTGCTTACGCGGACAGGATTCCAAACCCTTGGATATTCACTCGTGAGCGCATCGATTCGATTTAATTTGACCCGTTCGCGTAGTTGGGTACTCAGCCCGACCCACAAAGCAGGCCATGGATGGCCGTGTTGAGCGAGCTTTCCTGCGCTGTATGCGATGCCAAGAGGCGCAGCCGAACGGCGGGGCAAGCGCCGCATGTTCGAGCACAGGGATGTGCGAGTTCGGCGCGGCCGCTGTTCGGCGAGCCTCGCAGGAGAGTCGCGGCAACAGGAAGTTGCCGTGGCCATCGCATCCAGCGCCATGGTTTTGGCGACTTTTGCCGAAACAAAAGTCGCCCGCTCGCCTTGGAGGCGAGCGGAAAAAGACAGGCATGTCGTGGTTCCGGAATGACGAAAAGCCGGATTCCGGGTTCTGGCCTTCGGCCAGCCCCGGAATGACGATGAAGGCCGATGTCGGCCTGCGCCGGCATGACGAGCAATGGCAAAGTCACTGGATTCCCGCTTTCGCGGGAATGACGAGCAAAAGATGGATTCCGGGTTCTGCGCTCCGCGCAATCCCGGAATGACGGGCAGAAGCAGATTCCGGATTGCGTCTGCGCCGCGTCCGGAATGACGGTCAAGAGGACGTATCGCCTTCCGTTCCATCGGAACGATCGCCCAGCAATCGCCTCACCACGACATAAAACACCGGCACCAGCAGCAGGCCGAGGAAGGTGGCGCCCAGCATGCCGCCGATCACGCCGGTGCCGATGGCGTGGCGGCTGTTGGCGCCGGCGCCGGAGGAAATCGCCAGCGGCAGCACGCCGAGGATGAAGGCGATCGAGGTCATCAGGATCGGGCGCAATCGTATCCGGCATGCTTCCAGCGTGGCCTTCAGCAGGCCCATGCCCTGTTTCTGCATGTCCACCGCGAAGGCCACGATCAGGATCGCGTTCTTGGCCGACAAGCCGATGATCGCGATCAGGCCGATCTTGAAGTACACGTCGTCCTGCAGCCCGCGGATGCTGGTCAGCGCGGCCGCGCCGAGCACGCCCAGCGGCACCACCAGCATCACCGCCACCGGCACCGACCAGCTTTCGTACAGCGCCGCCAGGCACAGGAACACCACGATCAGCGAAAGTCCGAACAGCAGCGGCGCCTGCGCACCGGAGATGATTTCCTGCAGCGATTGTCCCGACCATTCGTAGCCGATGCCGTCGGGCAGGTACTTCGCCACCAGTTCCTGCATCGCCGCGATGGCGTCGCCCGAGCTGTAACCGGGCCCCGGCGTGCCGGTGAGCGCGATCGAACCGAAGCCGTTGTAGCGGTCGAGTTCCGGCGGCGCGATCGTCCATTTCGTCGACACCACGCTGGAGAGCGGCACCATCGCATCGTTCGACGACAACGTGTAGAAATTGCCGATGTCTTCCGGCGCCATGCGGTACGGCGCGTCGGCCTGCATTTCCACGCGCAACACGCGGCCCTGGTAATAGAAATCGTTGGCGTACACCGGCGACAGCATCAACTGGATCGCGTTGTAGACGTCGCCGACCGACAGGCCCATCGATTGCGCCTGCACGCGATCCACTTGCATGTCCAGCGTGGGCGCGTCTTCCAGCCCGTTGGTGCGCACGTCCTGCAGGCGCTTGTCCTTCGCGGCTTCGGCGATCAGCTTGTCGCGCGCGGCGACCAGTGCGTCGTGGCCCAGGCCCGCGCGGTCCTCCAGTTCGAAATCGAAACCGGCGAACTGCCCCAGGCCGCGGATCACGGGGCGGTTGAGCGCGACCACCTGCGCTTCGCGGATCTTCGAGAACTTCTGGTTGAGGCTGGCGATCAATTCACCGGCGCCGTGCTTGCGTTCGCCCCAGTCCTTCAGGTGCACGAACGCCATGCCGACGTTGTCGCCGTTGCCGAGGAAACTGAAGCCGCCGACGGTGAAGGCATTGGCGACGTCGGGATCGCCGACCACGATCTTTTCCACCTGCCTGACCACCGCGCTGGTGCGGTCCATCGTCGCGCCCGGCGGCAATTGCACGGTGACGAAGACTTCGCCCTGGTCCTCTTCGGGGACGAAGCTGGAAGGCAGGTGCCACAGCAGCAGTCCGGCGGCCAGTACCGCGACGAAATAGCCGAGCATCCAGCGCGGCGTGTGGTGGATGGCCTTGCCCAGCCGCGAAAGATAATGCCGCGCCATGCCCTCGTAGCCGTTGTTGAACGCACGCAGGAAACGATTGGTGTGCTCGTGTTCGGGCCGCAGCAGGCTGGCGCACAACGCCGGGGTGAACGACAGGGCCATCAGCGCCGACAACGCCATCGACACGGCGATCGTCATCGCGAACTGGCGGTAGATCGCGCCGACGCTGCCGGGCATCAGCGCGGCCGGGATGAACACCGAGGCCAGCACCGTGGTCACCGCGACCACCGCGCCGGTGATCTGCACCATGCCCTTGCGCGTGGCCTCTTTCGGCGACAGGCCCTCCTCGCGCATGAGGCGCTCGACGTTTTCCACCACCACGATCGCGTCGTCCACCACGATGCCGATCGCGAGCACCAGGCCGAACAGGCTGAGCACGTTGATCGAGAAACCGAATGCGTACATGCCGATGAAGGCGCCCGTCAGCGCGACGGGGACCACCAGCGTGGGGATCAGCGTGGCGCGCAGGTTCTGCAGGAACAGCAGCATCACGATGAACACCAGCACGATCGCTTCGCCCAGCGTCTTCACCACTTCGACGATCGACACCTTGACGAAGCCGGTGGTGTCGACCGGGATCGACCAGACCACGCCCGGAGGGAAGTTCTTCGCGAGTTGATCCATCTTCGCGCCGACGGCCCTGGCCACCGTCAACGCGTTCGCCCCCGACAGCAGCGACACCCCGAACGCAGCCACCGGCTTGCCGTCGAGCCGCGAGAAATTGTCGTAGGAATACGAGCCAAGCTCCACGCGCGCGACATCTCCCAGCCGCACCACGCTGCCGTCGGAATTGGCGCGCAGGATGATGTTGCGGAACTGCGCGGGCGTGCTGAAGCTCGATTCCGCCGAAACCGTCGCGGTAATGCCCTGGCCCGG
The DNA here is from genome assembly GCA_018241145.1 of Pseudomonadota bacterium. GTDB lineage: Bacteria > Pseudomonadota > Gammaproteobacteria > Xanthomonadales > Rhodanobacteraceae > 66-474. Next base: position 26,609 of record JAFEEJ010000252.1, read on the forward strand.
AACGGTCGGTTGCGCGCCGATCGAGCCGGCCGCGAACATCACGTTCTGCGCGCGCACCGCGTCCAGCGCATCGGTGGCGGTCAGTTTGTAGCCTTGCAGTTTCAGCGGGTCCAGCCAGATCCGCATGGCGAATTCGGAACCGAACTGGTTGACCGAGCCGACGCCCTCGACGCGCGAGATGGGATCGATCAATTGCGAGGCGATCAGGTTGTTGAGCGCCATCGTGTTCAATTGTCCGTCTTTCGATTGCAGCGCGATGATTTCGAGGAACCCCGTGCCGGACTTGCGCACGGTGACGCCGAGGTTGTTGACCGCAGCGGGCAGGCGCGGCGTGGCCGCGTTCACGGCGTTCTGCGTCTGCACCGCCGCGGTGTCCAGATCGGTGCCGTTGGCGAAATACAGCGTCAGGTTGGCCGAACCCGTGGAGCTGGAGGACGAAGTGAAATAGATCAGGCCGTCGATGCCCGACAGGTTCTGTTCGATCACCTGCGTCACCGTGCTCTGGATCACCTGCGCATTGGCGCCCGGATAGTTGGCGCGGATCTGCACGCTGGGCGGCGCGATCTGCGGATAGGCCTCGATCGCCAGGTTGAAGATCGCGATCGTGCCGCCGAGGGTGATCAGGATGGCGATCACCCAGGCGAAGACGGGTCGGTCGATGAAGAATTGGGGCATGAGGGCTTGTCGCTGCCTCGTAGTCACTCCGTTCGCCCTGAGCGTAGGCGCGAAGCGCCGAAGTCGAAGGGCATTTCGCGAGGTGCTTCGACTTCGCTTGCTTCGCAAGCTACGCTCAGCACGAACGGCGGGTAGAAGATAAGTTTGTCTGTCGTTCGTTACCGCTGGTCAGTTGTGCCTGCGCTCGCCGGCGCATCCGCATCCGGCGCATACGCCACCGGCCGCACCTTCGCGCCGGGTTGTGCCATTTGCACGCCGGAAACGATCACGCGGTCGCCGTCGTTCAAGCCGCTTTCGACCACCCACTGCGAACCGCGCTGGCCATCCAGCGTGACGCGCTTGCGCTGCACCACGTCCTTGTCGTCCACGACAAGAAGGTAGGCGCCCTGCGCATCGCGCTGCACAGCGGCCTGCGGCACTTCGATCGCGTGATGCCGCATGCCGAGCGTCAGGCGCAGTTTCACGAACATGCCCGGCAGCAGCGCGCGTTCGGGATTCGGCACGAGGGCGCGCAGCGATACCGCGCCGGTTTGCGGATCCACCGCGAGGTCGGAGAAATCCAGCGTGCCGGCATGCGGATACACCGCGCCGTCCGGCAGCACGACCTGCACGCGCGCCCGGTCGGGCGCCGCCAGCTGCAGGTCGCCGCTCTTCTGCGCGCGCCGCAGCTGCTCCACTTCCGCCATCGGCTGGCTGAATTCGACGTAGACCGGATCGATCTGCTGCACCGTGGTCAGCGGCGCGGTGTCGGTGGGCGACACCAGCGCGCCCTCGGTGACGTTCGCGATCCCGGCGCGGCCGGCGATCGGCGCGGTGATCGTCGCGTAACCAAGGTCGATGCGCGCATTCTCGACATTGGCGTCGGCGGCTTTCGCCGCCGCTCGCGCGCTGTCGGCGGCGGCGATCGCGTCGTCCAGGTCCTGTTTCGCGATCACGCCGCGCGCGGCGAGCGTGCGCAGGCGTTGCGCTTTCACTTCATCGTCGCGCGCAGCCGCCTCGGCCTGCGCGAGCAGGCCCTGCTGCGAACGCAGCGTGGCCTGCAACGGCGCGGGATCGATGCGGAACAGCACGTCGCCGGCCTTGACGTCGGTGCCTTCGGTGTAGACGCGCTTCAGCACGATGCCGGTGATGCGTGCGCGCACCTGGGCGATGCGCGTGGCGGCGAGGCGCCCGACGAACTCGCGTACCAGCGGCAGGCTTTGCGCATGCACGCTCGCCACGCCGACTTGCGGCGGTGGTGGTGGAGGCGCCTCGGTGGTGCCGCATGCGACGAGCGCCAGCGCCAGGAGCAGCGGGCAGGCGTGGCGCAACGGGCGTGACGGCATCGGGGTTCCTCGGCCGGACAGACCGACGATTATCCAACAGTCCGGTGAACCGTGTCCGTAGGCCAGCGGTCATGCGTAAAGAAGGGTAAAGGAAGGAACGTGAGTGGTCAGCGGTCTGTGGCAGGAGCGTGAAGCTTTATGCCCTTCCGCTCACCGCTCTGCGCTCACCGCTCTGCGCTCACCGCGCGCGGTTCCTCATGCGACCAGCGCGTGCGCCACGACCCGGTCGCGCCCCTCGCGCTTGGCGCGATACAGCGCCTGGTCCGCCGTGCGCTTCAGTTCCTCGGGCGTGCCGGCGTCGTCGGGATAGATCGCGATGCCGATCGACACCGATGCCGCGGGCAGCCGCTGGCCGCGGTGGCGCAGTTCGAGGCGTGCGGTCGCGGCGCGGATCGCTTCGGCGCGTTCGCGTGCGCGTCGGGCGTCGATGTCCACCAGCAATACGGTGAACTCTTCACCGCCGTAGCGGCAGGGAATGTCTTCGGCCCGGCAGAGCTGGGCGAGCTGGGCGCCGAACTGCGCCAGCAGCGCGTCGCCGGCGTCGTGTCCGTGCCGGTCGTTGTATCGCTTGAAGTGGTCCAGGTCGAGCATCAGCAGGGCGAGTTGTCCCTTGCGGCGGTCCGCGCGCGAAAACTCGCGCGGCAACGAGGCTTCCAGATAGCGGCGATTGAACAGGCCGGTGAGCGGGTCGCGGATGGATTGTTCGCGCAGGCTCTGTTGCAGGCGCAGGTTGGCGATCGCCAGCGCCAACTGGTCGCCCACGGTCAGCAACAGTTCGCGCTGCGCGGCGTCGATGACATGATCGGCGACCAGGCTCAACACCCCGAGCGCCTGGCCCTGCGTGACGAGCGGCAGGCACAGCGTATGGCCGGCGGTGACGCCCGCATGCACCATGTGCGTGCACACGGGGGTTGCGGTTTCGCCGAGATCGGGGTGCGGCCGGCTGCGCCGCAGGGCCCAGCAGTCGTCGGGCGCGAATACCGCGGCCACCAGGTCCGGGCCGCGCACGCCCCATTGCAGTTGCGGTTCCACCAGGTTGTGCGAGGGATTGATCAGTGCCAGGCAACCCGAAACGCCCGGCAGCAACTGCGGAAGCGCGCGCTCCACGACCGCGATCGCTTCATCGGGCTCGCGGCAGCTTTGCAGCATTTCGCCCAGCGACGACAGTTGCCGCAGGCTCAGCGCCATGCTTTCGGCTTCGCGCAGCGAATGCTGCAGCTTGCCCGAATCTTCCTCGAGCCGGCGTTCCGTGCGCAGGCGCTTGCGCAGTTCCGAGGTGATGGTGAGAAAGGCGCGCAGCATCAAGGCGAGCACGGCCGAGGTCGCGAATAGCGCGATCGCGGCCACGACGATCTGGCTTCGGTCCGTGCGCGCTTCCCGCGCCTTCAGCAGATCGCCTTCGACGTCGCGCATGTGCAGCGCCAGTTCGTCGATCGGCCGGGGCTGGTTCGCCGCGGCCAGCACGTCGGCATATGCGGCGGCACGGCCGCGGACGTGGTAATCGGAAATGATGGAATTGAACAGCGCGCGCCGTTCCAGCACCAACTCGCCGAGGCGGGTGGCGTTGGCGAGCTGGGACGGATTGTCGGCCACCAGCTGGCGCAACTGCTCGAGCTCCTGATCGACCTCGCCGGAATACCGGTAGTACAGCGTGGCGTGGATTTCGTTGCCGGTCAGGCCGTAGCTGCGCGCCTCGACGCCCGCCGCCCGCTGGCGGTACAGCAGCAGCAGGATCTGTTCACGCACCTTGTAGGCGTGCAGGGTCAGCTGCTGGTTGGCGGCGTAGTCACGGGAAGTGTAGAAACCGGCGGCGGCCAGCAGCAGCACCAGCAGCGCACCTGCCGAAAACTTCAGGATCAGCGGCCCGACGAAACGCCAATACCGCTCCCGCACCGAGCCCGGTGCTGGATTCGGTAGCTGGCCGGGCGCTATCCTTGTCGTCCCCGCATCGCCCGGATTGTCAGCGATCTCCGCCATGAATGACCTTCGCGCTCCGCACGACGCGGCCGATCTTGCCGCCGTGCTCGAACAACTTCCCAGCAAGTTTCCGGCCAGCAATCACGTGCTTGCACGGACTTTCGTCACATCTTGCGGCGCCGAAATCGCCCCTGAGGAATGGGCGGAGCGCAGCGCCGCCGCCTGGGCCGCGTTGTTCGCCGACCTGTTCACCTTCATGCAGGTGCGCCCGGCCGGCCACACGCTGGTGCGCGCGTTCAATCCCGGGGCGGGTGAGGGCGGCCGCGCAAACGCCTGTTCGGTGGTGCAGGTCGTGACCGACGACATGCCTTTCCTGGTGGATACGGTGGGCATGGCGGTGGCCGGCGCGCGCCTGCAGGCGTACCGCCTGATCCATCCGGTGATTCCGGTCACGCGCGACGCGCGCGGCGGGCTGGTCGCCATCGGCGGCGAGGGCGGGGAAGCCCGCGCCGAATCGATCATGCACGTCGAGATCGATCGCGTCACCGACGAGGAATTGCGGGAATTGCAGGCCTCGATCGAGGCCGCGTTCGGCGACGTGCGCATGGCGGTCGGGGATTGGCGCGCGATGCGCGACAGGATGCTCGAGATCGCCGATTCGCTGCCACAGCGGCGCATGCCGTTCAACCAGCAGGAGGTAGCCGAGGCACAGGCCTTCCTGCGCTGGGCCGCGGACGATCATTTCACCTTCCTCGGCTACCGCGAATACGCGGTGGTGGCGGGCAAGGGCGACGAGCTGCTGCAGGCGAAGGCCGACTCGGGCCTCGGCATCCTGCGCAGCATGGACCTGGCGGTGGCGCCGCGCTCGCTGAAGTCGCTGGCCGCGACCAAGCTGCCGGTGTCGGGCTCGATGGACGCCATCATCCTGACCAAGACCAACGCGCGCGCGCGGGTGCACCGCCCCGGCTACATGGATTACATCGGGGTGTTGAGCTTCGACGAGCAAGGCAAGCCGGTGGGCGAGCAACGCTTCCTCGGCCTGTTCACTTCCACCGCCTACATGCGCCGCCCGCAGGACGTGCCGCTGGTGCGGCAGAAGGTCGAGAGCGTGATGCAGCGTTCCGGCCTGCGCCGCGATTCGCATTCGGGCAAGGCGATGCGCCACATCCTGGAGACCCTGCCGCGCGAGGAACTGCTGCAATGTTCCAGCGACGAGCTGTTCCAGATCGCCCACGGCATCTTCGAATTGAGGGAACGCGCGCGCACGCAGTTGTTCGTGCGCCGCGACACCTACGGCCGCTTCTTCTCCTGCCTGGTGTTCATCCCGCGCGACCATCTGAGCCGCGGCATGCGCGAAAAGGTCGAGGCGATGCTGAAGGAAAGCCTGCACGGCGTGCAGGTGGATTCGACCATCGAAATCAGCGAGTCGCCGCTGGCGCGCCTGCACGCGGTGGTGCGTCCGCGCACCGGCGATCATCCCGATTTCGACCTGGCGGCGATGCAGGCGAAGCTCGCCGTGATCGTGCGCAACTGGCACGACGATTTGCGCGATGCCCTGGTGGAACGCGCGGGCAGCGAGCGCGGCGCGCGCCTGCTGGCACGTTACGGCCGCGCGCTGTCGGCCGGTTACATCGAGGAGGTCACCCCGCAGCGGGCCGCGCAGGACGTGGAGACGCTGGCCGCGCTGTCCGGCGACGACGACATCCGCCTGCGGCTGTATCGCTCGCACCGCGGCGACGAGCTGCACTTCAAGATCTTCCGCAACGGCCCGGATATCGCGCTCTCCGAGGTATTGCCCCTGCTGGAGAACGCCGGCCTCAAGGTGCTGACCGAGCAGGTGTACAACCCGGACGTGCGCGACGCAACCCTGTGCATCCAGGACGTGACGGTGCAGGCCGCCCGGCCGCTGGCCTTCGACATCGGGGAGCTGCACGAGAATTTCGAGGATGCGTTCGAGGCGATCTGGCGCGGCCGCGCGGAGAACGACGGCTTCAACAAATTGTTGCTGCACGCGAAACTGTCGTGGCGGCAGGTCGCGGTGCTGCGCGCCTACTGCAAATACCAGCAGCAGGTCGGCACCACGTTCTCGCAGGCGTACATGGAAGAAACGCTCAACGACTACCCGTTGATCGCGGGCCTGCTGGTGGAGTTGTTCGAGGCGCGTTTCGATCCCGCGCGCGAGCACGAGGACAAGGCCGCGCAGGAAGCCGCGCGCAAACGGCTGGAAGGCGAATTGCGTGCGCTGCTGCCGCAGGCGGTGCTGGCGCGCGAACCGGAGTTCGCCGCGCAGGTCAGCGCCCTGCGAGCACTGCCGCGCGAGCAGCAGGCCGAAGGGCTGATCGTCACCATCAAGACGCTGCTGGAGAACGTTTCGAGCCTCGACGAGGACCGCATCCTGCGCGGCTTCATGCAGCTCATCCGCGCGACCTTGCGCACCAACTATTTCCAGGCGCACGACGGCCGGCCGGCGGAATACCTGAGCTTCAAGTTCGATTCGCACCAGGTGCCGGACATCCCGAAGCCGGTTCCCTACCGCGAGATCTGGGTCTACGCGCCGCGGGTGGAAGGCGTGCACCTGCGTTTCGGACCGGTCGCGCGCGGCGGGCTGCGCTGGTCGGACCGGCGCGAGGATTTCCGCACCGAGGTGCTGGGTCTGGTCAAGGCGCAGATGGTGAAGAACACCGTGATCGTGCCGGTCGGTTCCAAGGGCGGATTTTTCGTCAAGCGGCCGCCCGCCGGCGGCGACCGCGATGCGATCCAGGCCGAAGGCATCAGCTGCTACAAGGTCTTCATCAACGGCCTGCTCGACATCACCGACAACATCGTCGACGGCAAGGTGGCGCATCCGGCCGGGGTGGTGCGCCACGACGACGACGATCCGTACCTGGTGGTCGCGGCCGACAAGGGCACCGCCACGTTTTCCGACATCGCCAACGGCATCGCCATCGAGCACGGCTTCTGGCTCGGCGACGCGTTCGCATCGGGCGGCTCGGTCGGCTACGACCACAAGGCGATGGGCATCACCGCCAAGGGCGCGTGGGAATCGGTGAAGCGCCATTTCCGCGCGTTGTCGCGCGATTGCCAGCGTGAGGATTTCACCTGCGTCGGCATCGGCGACATGTCCGGCGACGTGTTCGGCAACGGCATGTTGCTGTCGAAGCACACGCGCCTGCTCGCCGCGTTCGATCACCGCCACATCTTCCTCGATCCGAATCCGGATGCGGCGTCGTCGTTCGCGGAACGGATGCGCATGTTCAAGCTGCCGCGTTCGAGCTGGGACGATTACGACAAGTCGAAGATTTCCGCGGGCGGCGGCGTGTACGCCCGTTCGCTGAAATCGATCCCGGTGTCGAAGGAAGTGCGCGCCGTGCTCGGCCTCGCCGGCGATGTCGAGCAGCTGGCGCCGGTCGAGCTGATGCGCGCGATCCTCAAGAGCCCGGTCGACCTGCTGTTCAACGGCGGCATCGGCACCTACGTCAAGGCCTCCTCCGAAACCAGCGCGGACGCGGGCGACCGCGCCAACAACGCGTTGCGCATCGACGGCCACGAACTGCGCTGCAGGATCGTGGGCGAGGGCGGCAACCTTGGCTTCACGCAGAAGGGCCGCATCGAGGCCGCGCAGCACGGGGTGCTGCTGAACACCGATTTCATCGACAACTCCGCGGGCGTGGATACCTCCGACCACGAGGTCAACATCAAGATCCTGTTGAACGACGCGGTGCAGCGCGGCGAACTCAGTCTGGAACAACGCAACGCGCTGCTGGCCTCGATGACCGACGAAGTCGAGAAGCTGGTGCTGTGGGACAACTACCGCCAGAACATCGCACTCAGCCTGATGGAGCACATGTCGGTCAACCGGCTGGGCTCCAAGGCGCATTTCATCCGCACGCTGGAATCGCGCGGGCAACTGGACCGCCAGATCGAATCGTTGCCTTCCGATGCGGAACTGGCCGAGCGCAGGTCGCGGCACCTCGGCCTGACGCGCCCGGAGCTTTGCATCCTGCTGTCCTACGCCAAGATCGTGTTGTACCAGCAACTGCTGGATTCCGACGTGCCCGAGGACCCGTGGCTGTCGCACGAGCTGGAGCGCTACTTCCCCGAACCGCTGCGCGAAAAGTACGCCGCGAGCATGCAGCGGCACCGCCTGAAGCGGGAAATCATCGCCACCGCGGTGACCAACTCGATGGTCAACCGCATGGGCGCGACCTTCATGCTGCGCATGCAGGAAGACACCG
>JAFEEJ010000253.1 GCA_018241145.1 Pseudomonadota bacterium
CGGCTCGTCGCCGGGCAGGCGCTCGGGATAAAGATCCTGCGCCAGCACCACGTGCGCCATGTGGGTCATGTAGGCCGGCGACAACGACAGGCTGGCAAGGATCTTCAGCTGCCGCGCGCCAAAGCCCACCTCTTCCTTCAGTTCGCGGTTCGCGCCCTGTTCCACCGTTTCGTCGCGATCCAGCCTGCCCTTCGGCAAGCCGAGTTCGTAGCGATCCAGGCCCACGCCGTACTCGCGCACCAGCAACACCGTGTCGTCGTCGCGCATCGGCACGATGATCACCGCACCGAGTCCCGATCCGGTCAGCCGCTCGTAGGTGCGGCGCTCGCCATTGGAAAATTCGAGATCGACCTCCTCGACGCGCAGGAAGTTGCTGTCGTGGATGCTGCGCTTGGCATGGATGCGTGGCGGCGCCGTCATCGCGGATCAGTTGAGGGCGCCATGGCAATGCTTGTACTTCTTGCCGCTGCCGCACGGGCACGGCTCGTTGCGCCCGACCTTCGGGCCGTCGCGCAACACCGGCGTGGCGACCGCGGCGGCGGCGCCTTCGCGCAGGCCCGGCGACGCTGCATTCCCCTCCGCCGGCGCACCGCCGAAACCGCTGCTTTCCGCATGCTGGAACTGCATCGCGCGCGCGGTCTGGGCGGCCATGCGTTGCTGCTGCGCCTCCATGGCGGCGATCTCCTCCTCGCTGCGGATGCGCACGCGCGAGAGCGTCTGCACCAGTTCGGATTTGATGCGCGCGAGCATCGACTGGAACAACGCGAACGCCTCGCGCTTGTATTCCTGCTTGGGCTGCACCTGCGCGTAGGAGCGCAGGTAGATGCCCTGGCGCAGGTAATCCATGCTGGCCAGGTGTTCCTTCCACGCGTTGTCCAGCACCGAAAGCATCACGTGCTTTTCCAGCGAACGCATCACTTCCGGGCCGAGTTGCCGTTCCTTGTCGGCGAACATCGCGTCCGCGGCCTCGACCACCCGGCGATGGATCGCCGTGGCGTCGGCCTCTTCCGAGGTTTCGGCCCAGTGGCGCAGATCGAGTTTCAACCCGCAATCGGATTCCAGCGTGCGTTCCAGTTCGGCCAGTTGCCACTGCTCGTCCACGCTGTCGCGCGGCACATGCCGATCGACCAGGCTTTCGAACACATCGTGGCGGATGTCGGCCACGGTATCGGCCACGTCGTCGGCTTCCAGCAGTTCGCGCCGTTGTTCGTAGATGACCTTGCGCTGATCGTTCGCGGTGTCGTCGAATTCCAGCAGGTTCTTGCGGATGTCGAAGTTGTGCTGCTCGACCTTGCGCTGCGCCTTCTCGATCTGCCGGCTGACCATGCGGTCCTCCAGCGCGTCTTCTTCCTTCATGCCGAAGGCGCGCATCCACTTGCCGACCCATTCGCCGGCGAAGATGCGCATCAGGTTGTCCTGCAGCGACAGGTAGAAGCGCGAGGACCCGGGGTCGCCCTGGCGGCCGGATCGCCCGCGCAGCTGGTTGTCGATGCGGCGCGACTCGTGGCGCTCGGTGCCGATGATGTGCAGCCCGCCGGCCTCCAGCACCCGATCGTGCCGTTGCTGCCATTCCGTGCGCGTGCGCTCGCGATCGGCTTCCGACGCGTTTTCGGGCAATGCGTTGAATTCCGCGTCCAGCGAACCGCCCAGCACGATATCGGTGCCGCGGCCCGCCATGTTGGTGGCGATGGTCACCGAGCCGGGGCGTCCGGCCTGCTCGACGATGTGCGCCTCGCGCTCGTGCTGCTTGGCGTTCAGCACCTCGTGCGGAACGCCCTGCTTGCGCAGCAGGTTGGAGAGCAGTTCCGAGGTTTCGATCGAGGTGGTGCCGACCAGCACCGGCTGGCCGCGCTGGTGGCAATCGGCGATGTCTTCCAGCACCGCCTTGTACTTCACCTCGGGGTTCAGGAAGATCAGGTCGGAGTTGTCCTTGCGGATCATCGGCTTGTGGGTCGGTATCACCACGACCTCCAGCCCATAAATGGTCTGAAATTCGTAGGCTTCCGTATCGGCCGTGCCGGTCATGCCGGACAGCTTCTTGTACATGCGGAACAGGTTCTGGAAGGTGATCGTGGCGAGCGTCTGGTTCTCGCGCTGGATCGGCACGCCTTCCTTCGCTTCCACCGCCTGATGCAGGCCGTCCGACCAGCGCCGGCCCGGCAGGGTGCGGCCGGTGAACTCGTCGACGATGATGACTTCGCCGTCGCGCACGATGTAGTCCACGTCGCGCTGGTACAACGCATTGGCGCGCAGCGCCGCATTCAGGTGGTGCACCACGGCGAGATTGCGGGCGTCGTACAAGCCGGAGTCGGCCTCCAGCACGCCGGCCTCGCGCAGCAGTTGTTCGGCGTGCTCCATGCCTTCTTCCGACAGGTGCACCTGTTTCTGCTTCTCGTCGACGAAGAAGTCACCCGGTTCCTGCGGCTCGCCCGGCGCGGATTCCTTGGCCTGGCGCGTCATCTTGGGCACGATGCGGTTGACGCGGATGTACAGTTCCGGCGAATCCTCGGCGGGGCCCGAAATGATCAACGGCGTGCGCGCCTCGTCGATCAGGATCGAATCCACCTCGTCCACGATCGCGAAGTTCAGGCCGCGCTGGTAGCGCTGCTCCTTCGACAGCGCCATATTGTCGCGCAGATAGTCGAAGCCGAATTCGTTGTTGGTCCCGTAGGTGATGTCGGCCGCATACGCGCCGCGCTTGTCGGCATGGTCCATGCCCGGCCACACGACGCCCACCGTCATGCCGAGAAAGCCGTAGACCTTGCCCATCCAGGCGGAATCGCGCCGCGCAAGATAGTCGTTGACGGTGACGACATGCACGCCCTTGCCCGCCAGCGCATTCAAGTACACCGGCAACGTGGCGACCAGGGTCTTGCCCTCGCCGGTGCGCATCTCGGCGATCTTCCCGGCATGCAGCACCATCCCGCCGATCAGCTGCACGTCGTAATGGCGCAACCCGAGCACGCGACGGCTGGCTTCGCGCACCACCGCGAACGCTTCCGGCAAGAGTTTGTCCAGCGATTCGCCGCCATCGATGCGTTGGCGGAATTCGCCGGTCTTCGCCCGCAATTGCGCGTCGTCCAGTTTCTGCAGTTCCGGTTCGAGCGCATTGATGCGCGCGACCTGGCGGGAAAGCTGGCGCAGCACGCGTTCATTGCGGCTGCCGAACACGCGGGTGAGGGCACGATTGAGCATCGGAAGGAATCGATGGAGGAATGGATTGGAGGAGCCGCCCGCGAATCGCGGATCGTCAAACGGCCCATGATAAGGGGCGCGCGCGCTCAAGCAAAGGAATGGCGTCGACCGCCGGGTGTTTCAAGGCGTGGCGCAGGCTGCCGGCGATGGCATGGACGCCTGGTGGACCGAACGGTCACCGTCGTCATGGCTTCCCCGGCCGGCCATCCGGCTGGTCGGCGGTGCCGAGCGAGCCCGCGACTCGTCGGTGGCCGGCATCAACCCCTGCCGACCGGTGAACGCGTACTGCGCACGAAGGCCAGCGGGTTGACCACGCGGCCCTGGTACCACACTTCGAAATGGACGTGCGGCCCGGTGGAGCGTCCCGTGGAGCCTACCTGCGAAATCACGTCGCCGGCATGCACGCGTTCGCCGACGTGGGCGAGCACCTTGCTGTTGTGCGCGTAACGGGTCATGTAGCCGTCGCCGTGGTCGATTTCGACCACCTTGCCGTAGCCTGTGCGCTCGCCGGCAAAAGTCACCACGCCATCGGCCACCGCGTGAACCGGGCTGCCCTTCGGCACATCGATGTCCAGGCCGGGATGGAAGTCGCGCCGGCCGTTGAAGGGATCGGGCCGCACACCGAAATAGGAAGCGATGTAGCCATCCACCACCGGCATGCCCGCGGGCTTGATGCGGGCATCCAGCTGCCGGTTCATCAGCAGGTCGGCCAATACCCCGAGCTGGGTCTGTTGGTGGTCGAAGCGGCTGCGCAGCGCATCCAGACTGGCGTCGAGGTTGGATGGAAGCCCGGCCGGCGCGATGTTCTGTTCGGGACCGCCCAGCGCGGGCGGACGGCTGAAATCGAATTCGCGCGGATCGAGCTTGCCGGTTTCCGCCAGCCGCTGGCCCAGCGCATCGAGGCGAATGGATTGCGCCTGCAGTTCGCCCAGCTTCAACGCCATCGCATCCATGTCCCGTTGCGCGGTTTCGCGCACCGAAACGAGTTGGGTTTTCTGGTTGCCGACCTGCGCGTGCAGGTTGGCGATTTCCTGCAAGGCCCGGTCACGCGGATTGGCAAGAACCAGCGTCGCCAGCCCGCCGAGCAGGGCGCAACCGCAGAGGAATGCCGACGTCGCCGCAACCGTGCGTCGGCGCACCCGCGGGCAGACCAGCAGCTGGGGGGAATGGCCGGTGGTCTTGGCCGAACGGGCGACGAGTATCATCTTCGATGTTTCCTGGAAATCTTGTCCATGCTTCCCGATGACCCCCGTACCCGGAAAGCCTCATCCCCGAAACCGATAGCGCAATGCGCACCGGTGATGGCGCTCAGCGCACGCGCACGTGCGCTGGAAGAACTGGATCGGCGTTTCCGCGAGGCGATGCCGCCGCCCCTGAACGAGCGTCTGCGCCTGGCGGGCCGACGCGGCAACCACGCCGTACTGCTGGCGCCTACCGCGGGCTGGGCCACGCGCGCACGTGCCGCCGCGCCCAGGGTGTTGGCCATCCTGCGCTCGCTCGGCATCAATGCCGATTCGATCCTTGTCAAAATCGTTCCCGAAACGCCCGCAGCAGGCGACGTCCGCGCATCCCTGCCACCGCTTTCCGCCGCCAGCGCGCAGCATCTGCGCCAAGCGGCCAAGGCCATGTCCGACCCGGAACTGCGGGACTTGTTCCTCGAGTTGGCGTCCTTCGCCGAAAACGATTCTTGTTCCTGAAAGGCAGCCTGCGCCGCCCTGCCCGATGGGCAGACCGACTTTATAGCACGGGATGACGCCGCAGGGCCAATCCTTCGGCAACCCTGCGAGGGGTCGGCCGAGGGTGGCGGATACCAGGGACGGATCGATCCGGAAGCGTCAGACCGCTTGCGCCGGATGGGCGTAGGAAATGGGCGCCTTCTTCGGGTCGTCGAAGCTGACTTCTTCCCAGGCCTTGGCTTCGGCCAACAAGGCGCGAAGGAGCTTGTTGTTCAGTTCGTGGCCGGATTTGTGCCCGTAGAACGAACCGATCAGGCTGTGGCCCAGAAGGTAAAGGTCGCCGATCGCATCGAGGATCTTGTGCTTGACGAATTCGTCCTCGTAGCGCAGGCCGTCTTCGTTGAGCACGCGGTAATCGTCGAGCACGATGGCGTTGTCCATCGAACCACCCAGCGCCAGGTTGCGCTCGCGCAACATCTCGATGTCGCGCATGAACCCGAAGGTGCGCGCCCGGCTGACTTCCTTCACGAAGGATGTGGTCGAAAAGTCGATTTCGGCCGAGGATGACCGGCGCGAAAAGATCGGATGCTGGAACTCGATCGAGAATCCCACCTTGAACCCGTCGAAGGGTTCGAAACGCGCCCACTTGTCGCCTTCCTCGACCTTGATGGGCTTCTTGATGCGGATGAAACGCTTGGGCGCGGACTGTTCCTCGATCCCCGCGGACTGCAACAGGAATACGAATGGTCCCGCGCTGCCGTCCATGATCGGCACTTCCGGCGCGGAAAGATCGACATAGGCATTGTCGATGCCCAACCCGGCCATCGCGGACAGCAGGTGTTCGACGGTGCCCACGCGCACTCCATCCTTGACCAGCGTGCTGGACAAGCGGGTGTCGCCGACGAATTCGCAGCGCGACGGGATTTCCACCGGTGACGGCAGGTCGGTGCGGCGAAACACGATACCGGTATTCACCGATGCCGGCCGCAACGTCATGTAGACCTTGTCGCCCGTATGCAGACCAACGCCGGTCGCACGAATGACGTTCTTGAGCGTGCGCTGCTTGATCATTTTTCGTTTGAATCCTGTTAGGGTATCGCTAAGACGGGCGGAATCCTAGCACAGGGTTAGCGCAAAATAAACAAACTTGCCCGTTCAGTTTATCCGGGAGCCAGACGCCTCTTCCGGTCGCCGGACCCGGGGTATTGTTCGTTAAAACGACGAAAAGTTCCCCGGGGTTGACAACCGGCCCATCGGAGGCCCGTCAGGGCCCTGGGTCAGCTGAAGCATCGAGACAACCGCCTGTTTTTATCAGGCGGGTCTGTCGGCAGCCTTTCAGCACGGTGGCAAGTGCGTCGATGCGGTCATTCCCGCCCGAAAGCCGGAGGACGGGTTCCGGCTTCGGGACGAGGATGACGCGGCGATGCGGGCATCGCCTTCGAGCCTCGAGGAGGACGTGCGAAGTCCCTGCCTCGTTTATATGCCTGCTTCAGTCCGCCTGGCGCCGGAGGAATGCCGGAATATCCAGGTAGTCCGGCAGGCCAGGATCGGCAGGCGCAGGCGCGGCTTCCTGCTTGGCGACCGGTTTGCCGACCGGCTGCACGGCGTAGTCCACCACTTCGTTGCCGGTCCCGGTACGCAAGGTCCGCAATGGACGCGAAGGCGCGATCACCTCTTCCTGGCGCGGCACCGCGCGCAAGGGCGAGCGGGCTGTGGCCGCGGCCCGGTTGAGACCAGTCGCCACCACGGTCACTCGCACATCGTCCTGCATCTCCGGATCGAGCGCGGTGCCCAGCACCACGGTCGCGTCCTCGCTCGCGAAATCGTGCACCACGCGGCCGATTTCGTCGAACTCGCGCATGGTGAGGTTGGGACCGGCGGTGACGTTGACGAGGATGCCGCAGGCGCCGGAAAGATTCACGTCTTCCAGCAGCGGGTTGTTGATGGCCGATTCCGCCGCCGCCTGCGCGCGATCGTCGCCACGGGCGGTACCGGTACCCATCATCGCCATGCCCATTTCGGACATGACCGTACGCACGTCGGCGAAGTCGACATTGATCAGGCCCGGCCGGGTGATCAGGTCGGCGATGCCCTGCACCGCGCCCAGCAGCACGTCGTTGGCGGCCTTGAAGGCATTCAGCAGGGTCACTTCCCGCCCGAGCACGGTCAGCAACTTCTCGTTCGGCACCGTGATCAGCGAATCCACGTATTGCGTCAGGTCCTCGATGCCTTTCAGCGCCACCTGCATGCGGCGGCGGCCTTCGAACGGGAACGGCTTGGTCACCACCGCCACGGTCAGGATGTTCATCTCCTTGGCCAGTTGCGCCACCACCGGCGCCGCACCGGTGCCGGTGCCGCCGCCCATGCCGCAGGTGAGGAACACCATGTCGGCACCTTCCAGCATTTCCACGATGCGCTCGCGGTCCTCCAGCGCGGCCTGCCGGCCGAGTTCCGGATTGGCGCCGGCGCCGAGCCCCTTGGTCACGCTGGCGCCGAGCTGCAGCGTCGTCCGCGCACCCGAGATCTTCAACGCCTGCGCATCGGTGTTGGCGCAGATGAATTCCACGCCGTCGATGGACGCGTTGACCATGTGGCCGACGGCATTGCCTCCGCCGCCGCCCACCCCGATTACCTTGATCACCGCATTGGGTGCCAGTTTTTCCACCAGTTCGAACATGTTCCCGTCCTCCGTAGTACTGCTTGTGGTGCCGCGAATCGTTCCGCTCCATCGGAGCGCGTTTTTGTGCGAGCCATGGAGGGCTCGCCGTGCAACAAGCGCTGTTTGCTTGTTGCGACGAAGTCGAGTGCGGCCACAAGCCGGACTCGACGTGTCTGAACAGGTCACGGATGACCTGTTTCAGACATGGACAAATCAAAAATTCCGGTTCAGCCACCCCCTGACCTTGCCGATGACGTCGCCCACGCTGCCGCCCACCGGCCCGAGCGCGCTGCGACTGCCGCCCACGCGGGCGCCGTGCAGCAGCAGGCCCACGCCGCTGGCGTACACGGGACTGGAAACGACTTCGGAAAGTCCGGTCACGTGTTGCGGCATGCCCAGCCGCACCATCTTGTGGAAGATCTCTTCGGCCAGATCCATCGCACCTTCCATGCGGGCTGCGCCGCCGGTCAGCACCATGCCGGCTGCGACCAGGCTCTCGTAACCGGAGCGGCGCAGTTCGTCCTGCACCATCTCGAAGATTTCCTCGTAACGCGCCTGGATGGACTGCGCCAGCGCCTGCCGCGCCAGTCGCCGCGGCGGGCGGTCGCCCACGCTCGGCACCTGGATCGTTTCCTCGGCGTGCGCGAGCTGCGCCAGCGCGCAGCCATACTTGATCTTGATTTCTTCGGCGTGCGCGGTCGGCGTGTGCACGCCGTAGGCGATGTCGCTGGTGACCTGGTCGCCGCCCACCGGCAGGGATTTGGTGTAGCGGATCGAACCTTGCGTGTAGATCGCGATGTCGGTGGTGCCGGCGCCCATCTCGACCACGCATACGCCCAACTCGCGCTCGTCCTCGGTCAACACCGCCTTGGCCGAGGCCACCGCGGCGGGCACCAGTTCATCGACCGACAATCCACAGCGCTGGATGCACTTGGTGCTGTTCTGCACCGCGCTCGCCGCACCGGTGACGAGATGCACACCGGCTTCCAGCCGCACGCCGCTCATGCCGACCGGATGGCGGATGCCGTCCTGACCGTCGATGCGGTATTCCTGCGGCTCCTTGTAGAGCACCTTGCGATCGGCCGGAATCGCGACCGCGCTGGCGGCTTCCAGCACCTGGTCCAGATCGCCCGGGGTCACTTCGCGATCGCGGATCGCCGCAGTTCCGTGCGAGTTGCGGGTTTCCAGATGCGAACCGGAAATGGAGGCGTACACCGAACGGATGTCGCAGCCTGCCATCAATTCGGCTTCCTCGACCGCACGCTGGATCGAATGCACGGTGGATTCGATATCCACCACCGCGCCCTTTTTCATGCCGCGCGAAACGTGCGAACCCAGTCCGATCACCTCGACCGGTTCGCCGGGCAGGTATTCGCCGACGATCGCGACCACCTTGGAGGTGCCGATGTCGAGACCGACGACCAGGTGTTTTTCGCTTTTGCGGTTCATGGGCTTAAACGTCTCGGGCAGGAGCATGGGTCTTGGCACTCGCATTCGGACCGGAGGAAGGCGCAACTGGTGCGGCCGCGACCGGCCACTTCACCGCGAACCCGTTGCTGTAGCGCAGGTCGGCGTAAACGAAACTTCCGGTGCGGCCCTGCAGCAGCATCGGCATCACGGCGATGAAACGGGCAAGGCGTTGCTGCGGCTGGTCGCGGCCGATCACGACGGCGCCGCCATCGGAAAGCCTCACCGCCCAGGAACCGCGTTCGGAGAGATCCACCACGTCCACGCGCAGATGCAGCGGCGCGAATTGCTGTTGCGCGCGTCCGTAGAAGTCCACCACGTCGGCGACGCGGTCATCGGGGCCCGAAAGATGCGGCAGTCCCGTCACGGCATCCGCGTCCGCCACCGAGAAGAGCCGGCCATCGCGGCCCAGCAGCCTGCCGTGGCCCCAGTGCGCGACGGGATGCAGTTCCAGCACGCGCAATTCCAGCGTGTCCGGCCAGCGCTTGCGCGCTTCCACCCGCGCCACCCAGGGAAGCCTCGCAACCTCGTCGCGGACCTTGTCCAGATCCAGCGCGAAGAATCCCGAGCGCAGGCTGGGCAGGACCGCCTGCCGCAATTCGTCCGCACCGACGTGCCGGAATTCGGCCTGCACCTGCAGCGTGCGCACCGGCCAGCGATCGGAAGCGAACCAGCCCTGCAGCACGCCGACCACCGGCAGCGCGATCAGCGCGATCGCCACCAGCCAGGCGAGCAGCCGAGTGATGGAAGCGCCCCTCATGCGGCACCTCCCTCGAGACTGGTTTCCAGCACACGCCAGCACAGTTCCTCGTAACCGATGCCCACGGCGGCGGCGGCCTTGGGCACCAGCGAATGCGAGGTCATGCCCGGCGCGGTGTTCACTTCCAGCAGCCAGTGGTTGCCGTCGCGATCGCGCATCACGTCCACGCGGCCCCATCCGGAACAGCCGAGCGCATCGAATGCACGCAATGCCAGCGCGCGCACTTCGTTTTCGGCGTCGCCCTGCAAACCGGGACAGAGGTATTGCGTGTCCTCGGCGACGTACTTCGCGTTGTAGTCGTAGTACGCGCCCTTCGGCACGATCTTGATGGAAGGCAGCACTTCGCGGCCGAGGATCGAAACCGTCAATTCCTCGCCTTCGATCAGCGTTTCCATCAGCAGGTCGCCGGGATAGCGCCGCGCCAGCGCGACCGCGTTGTCGAGGTCGCTCTCCTCGAACACGCGGCTGACGCCGACGCTGGAACCTTCGCTGGCGGGCTTGACGATCAGCGGCAGGCCGATGACGTGCGCCGCGTCGTGCACGCGCGTTTCGTCGGCGCCGCGCGGCAGCGGCACGAAGCGCGGCGTCGGCAGGCCGAGTGCGCTCCATACCCACTTGCTGCGCACCTTGTCCATCGACAATGCCGAACCGAGCACGCCGGAACCGGTGAACGGAATGCCGAGCGACTGCAGCGCGCCCTGCAGCACGCCGTCTTCACCACCGCCGTGCTGGCCATGCAGGATGTTGAACACCCGCGCGAAGTGGCCGGCGCGCACCGCATCCAGCAATGCGGGGATGCCATCGATCGCGTGCGCGTCGACGCCACGCGATTTCAATGCGTCCAGCACGCCGCGGCCGGACATCAGCGACACCTCGCGCTCCGCGGAACCGCCGCCCATCACCACGGCGACGCGGCCGAACACGCGCGGATCGTCGGCGCGGCTCATGCCGCACCCCCGGGAGCAAGCTCGCCGGCCTGCGCCAATTCGTTGGCCGCCGCGCCGATGTCGCCGGCGCCCAGCAGCAGCAGCAGATCGCCGTCGCGCAGCAAGGCCGGCAACGCCGTGCGCAGTTCGCGCGGGTGCTCCACGAATACCGGATCGACCTTGCCGCGCGCCCGCACCGCGCGCGCCAGCGCCCGCCCGTCGGCATTGGCGATCGGCGATTCGCCGGCCGGGTAGACATCGGTGAGCAACAGCACGTCGGCCTCGCAAAGCACCGCGGCGAAATCGTCCAGCAGGTCGCGCGTGCGCGTGTAGCGGTGCGGCTGGAACGCCACCACCAGCCGGCGATCCGGCCAACCGCCGCGCGCGGCTTCGAACACCGCCGCCAGTTCGCGGGGATGGTGCGCGTAATCGTCCACCAGAAGCGCGCGGCCACGATCCAGCGCGAGCTCGCCGCGCTGGCGGAAACGCCGGCCCACGCCCTGGAATTTTTCCAGTGCAGCCGCGATCGAGGCGGACGCCACGCCGAGTTGCCAGCCGATCGCGCCGGCCGCCAACGCGTTCGACACGTTGTGGCGTCCGGGCAGGTTCAGCGTGACCGCTTGCACCGCGCCGTCGGGCAGATGCAGGTCGAAATGCATGGTCGCGCCATCCGCGCGCACGTTCGTGGCGCGCACGTCGGCCGCGCGCTCGATCGCGTACGTCAGCACGTTGCGCGGCACGGCGCCCGCGAGTTGCGCGACTTCCGCATCGTCCACGCACAGCACCGCCAGGCCGTAGAACGGCAGGCGATGCAGGAAATCCGAAAACGCCTTGCGCACCCGCGCGAAATCGCCGCCGTAATTCTCGAGGTGATCCGCGTCGATGTTGGTGACCACCGCGATCACCGGCGAGAGCAGCAGGAACGAGCCGTCCGATTCGTCGGCCTCGGCGACCAGGTATTCGCCGGCGCCCAGCCGCGCGTGCGCGCCGGCCGACACGAGCTGGCCACCGATCACGAAAGTCGGGTCGTAACCCGCCTCCGCCAGCACGCTGGCGACCAGGCTGGTGGTGGTGGTCTTGCCGTGTGTGCCGGCGACCGCGATGCCGCGCCGGAAGCGCATCAACTCGCCGAGCATTTCCGCGCGCGGCACCACCGGGATGCGGCGCTCGTGCGCGGCGGCGAGTTCCGGGTTGTCGCGGCGGATCGCGCTCGAAATCACGACCGCATCGGCGCTGTCCACGTTGCGCGCGTCGTGGCCGATCGCGACCGCCACGCCCATCTTGCGCAGGCGTTCGGTGACGGGCGAGGCGTGCACGTCGGAACCGGAAACTGCATAACCGAGCGTGTGCAGCACTTCGGCGATGCCGCTCATGCCCGCGCCGCCGATGCCGATGAAATGCACGCGGCGGAACGCCTGCATGATGTCGCCATGCGCGGGCAACGGTCGCGGCGTCATGCGCCGGTCTCCAGGCAACGTTGCGCGATCGTGTCCGCAGCCTCGGGCTTGGCCAGCGTGCGCGCAGCCTGCGCCATCGCCAGCAGCTTGTGGCGGTTGCCCAGCAGCCGCTGCAGCATGCTGGCGAGCTTCGCGGCGGCGAGATCGCTTTCCTGCACCAGTTCCGCGGCGCCGGCGGCAACGAAGCCTTCGCCATTGCGGGTCTGGTGATCGTCCACCGCATGCGGGAACGGCACCAGCACCGCGCCGATCCCCGCGGTCGCCAGTTCCGCCAGTGTCAGCGCACCGGCGCGGCAAACCGCCAGGTCCGCCTGCGCATAGGCTTGCGCCATGTTTTCGATGAAAGGCTCCACGCGCGCTTCCACCTGCGTGCGTGCGTAGGCGGCGCGTGTCGCTTCCAGATGGTCGGCGCCGCACTGGTGCAGGACCCGCGGCCGCTTTTCTTCCGGGATCAGCGCGAGCGCGTGCGGTACGCCCTGGTTGAGCGCGTGCGCTCCGCGGCTGCCGCCCAGCACCAGCAACATTGGACGCTCGGTGTGCGTGGCGAAACGTTCGGCCGGTGGCGGCAACGCGGCGATCGTCGCGCGCACCGGATTGCCGGTCCATTCGGCTTTCGTCTTTTCCGGAAACGCATCCGGGAATCCCGCGAGCACGCGGCGCGCGAAACGCGCAAGTACCTTGTTGGTCAGGCCCGGCACGCGATTCTGCTCGTGCACCAGCAGCGGCCGTTTCGTCAGCCACGCCGCGATGCCGCCGGGACCGGCGACATAGCCCCCCATCGACAACACGCATCTCGGCTGGTTTTCGCGCAGCACGCGCAGCGCCGCGAACAGCGCGCGCAACACCATCCATGGCGCGGCCAGACGCGTCAGCAGATTCTTCCCGCGCACGCCCGATACCGGAATGAGCTGGAGCGCGATGTTGCGCTCCCGCACCAGCCTGACTTCCATACCGCCGGCGCCGCCCAGCCAGACCACGGGCACGTTGCGCGCGCGCAGCGCCGCGGCCACGGCCAGCCCCGGAAAGATGTGGCCGCCGGTGCCGCCGGCCATGATCAGGACAGGCGCGGGCAGGTCACTCATACGCGTGCACCTGCCCGATGTGCGGCTCGATGCGGCCGCGCGCGGCCGCAGGCAACGGCTGCGGCGCATTCGCAACGTCGGGTCGCGGCGTCGGCGCGGCCACGCGCGTGGCCATGCGCCGCGTGTCTTCCGCGCGGTGGATTTCGAAACTGGCGCGCAACAGCACGCCCAGCATCACGCAGGTCATCAGCACGCTGGAACCGCCGGAACTGATCAGCGGCAGCGTCAGGCCCTTGGTCGGCAGCACGCCGAGATTCACGCCGACCGACACCAGCGCCTGCAGGCCGATCATCAGCGAAATGCCGAACGCCACGTAGCCGGCGAAACGCTGGCCGACTTCCACGCCGCGCAATCCCAGCACCATGCCTCGCCCGACCAGCAGCGCGAACAAGCCGAGCACGAACACGATGCCGGCCAGGCCGAGCTCTTCGCCGATCACCGCGAGGATGAAGTCGGTATGCGCTTCCGGCAGGTAGAACAGTTTCTGCACGCTGCCGCCCAGCCCCACGCCGAACCATTCGCCGCGACCGACGGCGATCAACGCCTGGGTCAGCTGGAAGCCGTCGTTGAACGGATCCTTCCAGGGATCGAGGAACGAAGTCAGCCGCTTGACGCGGTAGTCGGTGGACAGCGCCAGGTAGATCGCCACCGGCACCAGCGGCGCGCCGAGGATCATCAGATAACGCATGCGCGCGCCGGCCAGCCAGACCATGCCGACCGTCACCGTCGCGATCAACGCGGCCGAGCCGAAGTCCGGCTGCACCAGCAGCAACCCCGCGGTCAGCGCCGCCACGCCCATCGGTTTCAGCACGCCGAAGAATTTGCGTTCCACGCCTTCGCGATGACGCACCAGGTAGCTGGCCAGATACAGCACCAGCGCCAGCTTCACGGCTTCCACCGGCTGGAAGCCGATCACGCCGAGATTGATCCAGCGGCGCGCGCCGTTGATGCGCATGCCGAAATGCGGCACGAACACCGCCAACAGCAAGGCCAGGCCCAGCAACATGGCGCCGAAGGCGTATTTCTCCATCAGGCGCAACTCGACCTTCATCAGCGCGAAACCGATCGCACCGCCCAGCCCGAGGAACATCAGGTGCCGCGTCAGATAGTAGAAATCGCCCTTGTGCTGCCCGTCCGCCACCGCGATCGAGCTGGACGCCACCATCACCGCGCCGAACGCCGCCAGCGCGATCGCGGCGGCGAGCAGCCACGGGTCGTAGCGGCCGCGGCGGCGTTGTGCCTGCGATTGCGCGAACCAGTCGGTCATGCGCCCAACCCCACGCAAATGGAGACAGGGAAACGCCAAAGTCCTGCTCGGCCCTGCTCCCTTTGCCCTGTTCCCTTCTTTTGCAATTTCTTGCTGTCCATCACCGCACCTTCAATGTCGCAAGGCCGACCAGAACCAGGACCACCGAGATGATCCAGAAGCGCACGATCACGCGCGGTTCGGGCCAGCCCTTCAATTCGAAGTGATGGTGGATCGGCGCCATGCGGAAGATGCGCTTGCCGGTCAGCTTGAAGCTCGCCACCTGCAGCATCACCGAAGCGGTTTCCATCACGAACACGCCGCCCATCACCAGCAGGATGATTTCCTGGCGCACGATCACCGCCACGCAGCCGAGCGCAGCGCCGACCGCGAGCGCGCCGATGTCGCCCATGAACACCTGCGCGGGATAGGTGTTGAACCACAGGAAACCCAGGCCCGCGCCGGTCAACGCGCCGCAGAAGATCGCCAGCTCGCCGGCGCCGGGAATGGCCGGGATGCCGAGGTAACCGGAGAACACCGCGTTGCCGGAGAGATACGCGAACACGCCGAGCGCGCCCGCCACCAGCACCGACGGCATGATCGCCAATCCATCCAGCCCGTCGGTCAAATTCACCGCGTTGGAGAACCCCACGATCCAGAGATAGGCGACGATCACGAATCCGGCGCCGAGCGGAATCGCGACGTGCTTGAACAGGGGCACGTACAGCGCCGTTGCCGCGGGCACGTCCGCGCTGTGGAGCAGGAACAACGCCGCGGCCAGCCCGAACACCGACTGCAGCAGGTACTTCCAGCGCGCCGGCAGGCCGCGCGCATCGCGCAGCACCAGCTTGCGGTAATCGTCGTAGAACCCGATCGCGCCGAACGCCAGCATCACCACCAGCGTCACCCACACGTAGCGGTTGCGCAGGTCGCCCCACAGCAGGGTAGAAATGCCGATCGCGGCGAGGATCAACGCGCCACCCATGGTCGGCGTGCCGGCTTTCGACAGGTGCGATTGCGGCCCGTCGTTGCGCACGACCTGGCCGACCTTGATTTCGGTCAGCCGCCGGATCAGCGCGGGCCCCGCCCAGAGCGAAACCGCGAGCGCGGTCAACGCCGCGAGGATGGTGCGGAAGGTGATGTATTCGAACAGGCGGAACGCGCCGTAATGCCGCTCCAGCCACAACGCCAGTTCAAGCAGCATGGCGCGCCCCTCCCCCGTTGCCGTCGAGCAAGGACGCCACCACGTCCTCCATGTGCGAGGAACGCGAACCCTTGACGAGCACCGTGACGACGCCGGCGCGCAATCCTTCGCGCAACGCGACGGTCAGCGACGGCTGGTTTTCGAAATGCCGCGCATCGGCGCCGAAGGCGCGCACGGCATGCGCCGACAGCGGTCCCACGGCAAACAATCTGTCGATCCCGGCAGCGCGCGCGGCTTCGCCGATCCGAGCGTGCAGCGCGGCGGCATTGGCGCCGAGTTCGGCCATGTCGCCCAGCACCAGCCAGCGCTCGCCGGGTTGCAGCGCGAGCGTGGCGATCGCCGCCTCGGCGGACCCGGGGTTGGCGTTGTAGCTGTCATCGATCACCCGCCAGCCGCCGGC
This sequence comes from Pseudomonadota bacterium, assembly GCA_018241145.1. Taxonomy (GTDB): domain Bacteria; phylum Pseudomonadota; class Gammaproteobacteria; order Xanthomonadales; family Rhodanobacteraceae; genus 66-474. Next base: position 16,073 of record JAFEEJ010000253.1, read on the forward strand.
GGCTTCGCGCCACTGCAACCGGCCGCCCACGCCGCGCGCTTCCTCGATGCCCGCGACGATCGTGGCCAGCGGGAGATCCAGCGCCGTCGTGACCGCCGCGGCAGCCAGCGCGTTGGCAATGTTGTGGCGCCCCGGCAGCGGCAATTGCAATCGCGCCTCACCCTGCGGCGCGACCAGGCGGAAAACGCTGCGGTCGGCATGCAACTCGATCCCCGCGGCGCGCACATCCGCGCCTTCGCCGAAACCGAAACGCAACAGGCGACGCGCACCCGCCAGACCGGCGAAGAATTCCGCGAACGCATCATCGGCATTGATCACCGCCACGCCGTCGGCCGGCAACGCCTGGTACAGCGCGCCCTTGGTCTCGGCCACGCCTTCGAGACTGCGCATGCGTTCAAGGTGCGCCGGCGCGATGTTGTTGACGAGCCCGACCTCTGGCCGCGCGATGGCGGCGAGATAGGCGATGTCGCCGGGCTTGCCCGCGCCCATTTCGATCACGGCGAATTGCGCGTCTTCGGGCATCGCCAGCAGGGAAAGCGGCAGGCCGATTTCGTTGTTGAAATTGCCTGCATTCGCGTGCGTTCGCCCGTGGCGTTGCAGGATCGACGCCGCCAGCGTCTTGACCGTGGTCTTGCCGTTGGAACCGGTGATGCCCGCGACCCGTGCGCGCCGCTGCGCGCGCACCGTGCTGGCCAGGTCGCCCAGCGCGAGAATCGTATCGGCCACCACGATCTGCGGCAGGTCGACCGCGCAGCGGCGCGCCACCAGCGCGCCGGCAGCGCCGCGTTCGAGCGCTTGCGCCAGGTGATCGTGGCCGTCGTGGTTCCCGCCCCTGATCGCGACGAACAGATCGCCCTCGTCCAGCTTGCGGGTATCGGTGCCGACGCCTCGCACCACGCGGTCCGCGCCGTGCAGGGTGCCGCGCGTCCACAACGCGACTTCGGAGAGGCGCAGGCTCAACATGGCGACGCCCCGAGGAATTTTCCGGCGACCGCGAGATCGTCGAACGGACGCTTCACGCCGCCGCTCTCCTGGCAGGCCTCGTGGCCCTTGCCGGCGATCAGCACCACGTCGCCGGCTTGCGCCTGACGCAACGCAAGCTCGATCGCGCGCGCGCGGTCGCGCTGCACGATCACGCGTTGCGGCTGCGCGAAACCGGCGAGGATCGCCGCGACGATTGCATCGCCGTCTTCACCGCGCGGATTGTCGTCGGTGACGATCGCGAGATCCGCATGTCTTTCGACGATCGCGCCCATCTGCGGGCGCTTGCCGGCATCGCGTTCGCCGCCGGCGCCGAACACGCAGATCAATTTTCCCGCGCAATGCGCGCGCAACGTGACCAACGCCTGCTGCAATGCGTCCGGCGTGTGCGCGTAGTCGACCACCACCAGCGGACACGCACCGCCGCCCAAACGGTTCATGCGGCCGGCGACCGGCTGCAACGTGTCCAATGCCGCGCGCAGATGCTCGAACGGCACGCCGAGCGCGCCCAGCGCACCGGCCACCGCGAGCAGGTTGGAAACGTTGAACGCGCCGAGCAGGCGCGAATGCACGGCGCCCTCGCCCCACGGCGTGCGCAACGTGAAATCGATGCCATCGTCGTGCGTGCGCACATCGAGCGCGCGTATTTCGGCATCCGGGTTTTCGATCGCGTACCGAAGTTTTTGCACGCCTGCCGGCAGCCGGCCCACCAAGCCGCGTCCGAACGCGTCATCGACGTTGACCACCGCCGCGCGCAGCGCGGGCCACGCGAACAATTTCGCCTTGGCCGCGCCGTAGGCTTCCATCGTGCCGTGGTAGTCGAGGTGATCGCGGGTGAGGTTGGAGAACACGGCGACATCGAATGCGACCGCATCGACGCGGCCCTGGTCCAGAGCGTGCGAAGACACTTCCATCGCCACGTGCGTGGCGCCTGCGTCGCGGAATCGCGCCAGCAACCCGTGCACGCTGAGCACGTCCGGCGTGGTGCGCTCGCCGCCGGCCAGCGCGCCATGCAAGCCCGCGCCGAGCGTGCCGATCGTGGCCGCGCGTTCGCCGAGCGCCGCCAGCGCCTGCGCCAGCAGCTGCACGATCGAGGTCTTGCCGTTGGTGCCGGTCACCGCGATCACCGTCAAGGCCCGCGACGGATCGCCGAAGAAGCGCGCGGCGATTTCGCCCATGTGCGAACGCAGCCCTTCGACACGGATGACCGGAACGCTCTCCGTTTGCCCGCATTCGCCCGCACCGGGCCCGTCCGTCAGCACCGCGGACGCGCCGCGCGCGATCGCCGCCGGCGCAAAGGAGATGCCGTGATGCTTGGCGCCGGACAGCGCGAAGAACACGTCGCCTTCCTGCACACTGCGCGAATCCTGGGTCAGTCCGCGCACCACGATGTCGCCCCGCGGCGGCGCGAACCCGCGCAACAATTCGTCCAGCCGCATGGCGCGCGCACCGCTCATGGCACGGGCCTCGCCGCATCCTGCTGCGCGACGGCCATCGGCGTGGCGGCAGGTGCCGCCGGATTGCCCGTGTACCAGTGCTGCACGTTGTCGGGCGGCACATCCAGCAGGCGCATCGCGCCGGTCATTACCTGGCTGAACACCGGCGCGGAAACCAGGCCGCCGAAATACACGCCGCCGTGCCCGGCGTCGCGGATCACCACCACGCCCACCAGCCGCGGATGATCGGCCGGGATGATGCCGCAGAACAACGCGGTGTAATGGTCGGAAGAATAGCCGCCGGCGATGGCCATGTGCGCCGTGCCGGTCTTGCCGGCCACGGTGTAGTTGACCACCGCGGCCTGCGGCGCGGTGCTCTGCGGGCTCACCACGGTCTTCAGCATCTGCATCACCTGGTCGGCGATGCGCGGCTCCACCGCCGCCTGCGGCGAGGTGCCGCCACCCTTGATGAACGTCGGTTCGCGGATCTCGCCGCCGTCGGCCATGGCGGAATACGCGCGCGCCAGTTGCAGCGGCGTCACGTTCAAGCCGTAGCCGAACGAAATGGTCGCCTTCTCGAACTGCCCCCAGCCCTTCGGCGCCGGCAGGTAACCCGTCACTTCGCCGGGAAATCCGCTTTGCGTGCTGCTGCCGAAGCCGAAGCGGCTGAACAGGTCGTACATCTGGCCTGCGGTCAGCGTGAGGGAAATCTTGGAAGCGCCGACATTGCTGGAATCGGTGATGACGTGCGTGACATCGATCAGGCCGTTGTTGCTGTCGTCGCGGATCAGGTGGCCGCCGAGGGTGAAGGTGCCGGGCGTGGTGTCGATCCTGGTGGCCGGCGTCCACTTGCCGGTTTCCAGCGCGGTGGAAATGGTGAACGGCTTCATCGTCGAACCCGGTTCGACCACGTCGGTGACGGCGCGATTGCGGCGTTCCGCCGGCGTGCTGTCGTCCAGTGCATTGGGGTTGTACGACGGCACGTTGACCATCGCGATCACTTCGCCGGTGCGCGGATCGAGGATCACCATCGAACCGGAACTGGCGTGATGCGCCTGCACCGCCTGCGCCAGCGCCGTGTACGCCAGGTATTGCACGCGGCTGTCGATGCTCAGGCTCAAGTCGTGGCCCGGCACCGGCGCGCGCACCTGTTCGACATCCTCGACGACGCGCCCGAGGCGGTCGCGGATCACGCGCTTCAGGCCGGGCTTGCCCGCGAGCCAGGAATCGTAGGCCAGCTCCAGGCCTTCCTGCCCGCGGTCGTCGATGTTGGTGAAGCCGAGCACGTGCGCCATCACCTCGCCCGACGGGTAGTAACGCTTGTATTCGCGCTGGCCGTTCACGCCCGGGATGTCCAGCGCCAGCACGTCTTCCGCCGCGTCGGGGCTCATCTGCCGGCGCAGGTAGACGAACTCGCGCGCGTTGCGTTCCTGCAGGCGCTTGGCGAGATCCCCCGCGTCGACGCCGAGCGCCTGCGCGAGCTTCGGAATCCGGTCGGCGTGCTCCAGCAGTTCCGGCGGATTGGCCCAGATCGACACCACCGGCGTGGATACCGCCAACGGCACGCCGTTGCGGTCGAAGATCGTGCCGCGCGAAACCGGAATCGGCACTTCGCGCAGGAAGCGCGCATCGCCCTGGTCCTGGTAGAACTGCTTGCGCACCACCTGCAGGTCGATCGCGCGCGCGATCAATCCCACCGATACCAGCGCGAGCACCGCCAGCACCAGCACGAGACGCCTGCGCGGATTCGGCGCCGGCGGGCGGCGCGAGGACATCGGCGGAGGCGTCGGCGCGCGCGGATTCATGGGCGGACCAACACCACCTGATCGGGCGCCGGGGTGACCATGCCCAACTGGCTGCGCGCGATTTGCTCGATGCGGCCGGGCGCTGCCCAGGTCGCCTGTTCGAGTTCCAGCTTGCCGAACTCGACGTTGAGCGAATCCTTCTGGTTCTGCAGGCGCGAAAGATCGACGAAGGCGACACGCCCCTGGTGACGCGCCCACACCACCGCGACGGCGCTGGCCGTCACCGCCAGCAGCAGCACCGCGAACGCCAGCGCCGCCACCGCCTTCATGGAAGTTTCTCCGCGATGCGCAACACCGCCGAACGCGCGCGCGGATTGGCGGCGATTTCACGCTCGGCCGGAAATTGCGCGCGCCCGACCGCGCGCAACGGCGGCGCGGCTTGCTGCGGCGGCGGCAAGCCGCGTGGCGCGGACATCGGCCGCTCGCCGCGGATGAAGTTCTTGACGATCCGGTCTTCCAGCGAGTGGAAGCTGATCACCGCGAGGCGACCGCCGGGCTTCAGCGCGCCGGTGATCGCGCGCAGACCGTGTTCCAGCGAACCGAGCTCATCATTGACGTGGATGCGCAGCGCCTGGAACGTGCGCGTGGCCGGATGCTTGTTGCGTTCGCGCCGGCCGATCGCGCGTGCGACCAGTTCCGCAAGCTCGCGCGTGGTGCGGATCGGCGATCGCGCGCGTTGCGCAACGATGGTGCGGGCGATGCGGCGACTCTGCCGCTCCTCGCCGTAGCGCCACAACACATCGGCGATTGCGCCCTCGTCGGCGCAAGCGAGGAAATCCGCGACATCCCGGCCGGCGGAGCGATCCATCCGCATGTCCAGCGGCGCATCGTGCTGGAAGGAAAACCCGCGCGCCGAGTCGTCCAGTTGCGGGGAAGAAACGCCCAGGTCCAGCAGCGCGCCGTCCAGGTCGCGCACTTCGTCCCACGCGCCGGCATCGGCGAAGTTGCCGTGGCGAATCATCACGCGCGGATCGCGCGCGAAAGCGCGTTGCGCCGCGAGGATGGCCTCGGCGTCCCGGTCCATCAGCAGCAGCCGGCCGCGATCCTTCATCCGCGCGAGGATTGCGCGCGCGTGGCCGCCGCGGCCGAAGGTGCCGTCGAAATAACGCCCGTCCGCGCGTACGGCCAAGCCGGTGAGCACCTCGTCGCGCATCACCGGAATGTGCGTCGCCGCGCCCTGCGCCATGGCCCCCATCCCGTCCATCAACCCGTCCGCGCGCGGCCGCCGCACCGCGCATCCTGTCGTTCATGCCGCCGCGCACGACGCGTATCGCTCCGCGCGCGAATCACAACCGCAATCCCGCCATGTCCGTGGTCACGTCGGCATCACCGAGCGTCTGCCGGATCTTGGCGAGGTGCGACTGTTCGCTCCAAAGTTCGAATTTGTTGCCCATGCCGAGCAGCACCGCCTTTTTCTCGATGCCGGCCGCGCTGCGCTGGCTCGCCGGCAGCAGGATCCGCGCGGCACCGTCCAGTTCCACGTGCATGGCGGCGCCCACGAGTTTCATCTGCAGGGCGCGATGCGAAGCCGGAACGCTCGGCAGCGCGTTCACCTGATCGCGCACGCGCTCCCATTCCGGTTGCGGGAACAACCACAGGCAACCGTGTTCGAATGGGTTGTAGGCGATTACCAGGCGGTTGCCGCAGGCGCGCGCGATCGCCTCCCGATAGGCGGAGGGAATCGCCAACCGGCCCTTGTCGTCCACGGTGATTGCGGTTTCGCCCTGAAACATCGCTGCATTGAACCCACGTTTTCCCACAGAATCACACCGAAACCCACCTTAGTCGCAGGTCATGAGACTGTCAAGGAATTTTTGCTTGTGGATCAAGGGGAAAGGCGAAATCGTGGCATTTTTTCAAGCCACTTCTGAGCTAGGCTTTCAAGGTGATTGAAAGATAAAAAGATTCCATCCGGCGAGTCTCATCGCTCCCGGCACGACCGGTTCCCGCCAGGGTCATTGCTGCATGCGGCGGATCATTGCGGTGTCAGCACCGGAAACTGCCGCTGCGAGATCGTGCCGCCAACCTGGCGGATGTCCGCGGCGTGGCCCGAATCGCGCCCACCCATGACTCGGACCGCAGCGAAAATGATTGGTGGACCGCGGGGAGGCAAGGAAATGAAGGCGCTGGTTGCAGGGCTGTGCCTGGCATGTGCGATGACTGTTCTGCACGCGCAGCCGACGGCGTGGCAACCCTCGCAGGGGCATGTGCAGTTGCCGCTGTGGCCCAAGGCCGCGCCCAATGCGCAGTCCGCGCCCGGCCCGGAAACCGTGACGGTGGAGACGCGACACCTGATTGCAGGCAAACCCCTGACGTCCGTGACGAACGTTGTCCGACCCACGATCACCGTTTATGCGCCCACGACAACTCCTGTCGGCGCAGCCGTGGTCGTGTTTCCGGGCGGCGGATTCCAGATCCTGGCGATGGATCTCGAAGGCACCGAAATCTGCGACTGGCTGACGTCACGCGGGATCGCCTGCGTGCTGTTGAAGTACCGCGTCCCGGGCGCGCCCTACGACTGGCATTGCGATTGCCGCCCGCACAACTTCGAGCTGTCGCTGCCATCGTTGCAGGATGCGCAGCGAGCGATGGGACTGGTGCGGCTGCACGCACGCGAATGGCGCATCGATCCGCACAAGGTCGGGGTGATCGGGTTCTCCGCGGGTGGTTATCTGGTGGCGGAAATCAGCACGCACTACGCACGCCGCCTGTATCCGGCGGTGGACGCGGCCGACCGGGAAAGCGCCCGGCCGGATTTCGCGATGGCCATCTACCCTGGGCATCTCGCGACCGATGGCGGGCGGTTGAATCCCAATGTCCCGGTGTCCGGCAAGACGCCGCCCACCTTCCTGGTGCAGGCCGAAGACGACGACGTGGACGGCGTGGATCAGGCGCTGACGTATTACGCGGCATTGAAAAACGCCGGTGTGCCGGCGGAGATGCATCTGTACGCGCACGGTGGACATGCGTTCGGATTGCGGCGGACGCGGCTCCCGATCACCGGCTGGCCGGATCTGGCCGAACGTTGGTTGCGCACGATCGGCGTGTTGTCCAAGGGTGGAGTCGGCCTGTAAGCCGGGTTCTGTGCGCCTTGCGGCGTGACAGTCATTCCTCTAGGCGGCGCATCGCTGCGCCGCTCCAGCGACCTACCCGGGAACAACGCGGGCAGCGTTATCGTTCCCCTATTCGGTCTTGCTCCAGGTGGGGTTTGCCGTGCCGTCGACTGTTGCCAGCGACGCGGTGGGCTCTTACCCCACCGTTTCACCCTTGCCGGCCTTGCGGCCTCGGCGGTCTGCTCTCTGTTGCACTTTCCGTCGGCTCGCGCCGCCCAGGCGTTACCTGGCACCTTGCCCTGCGGAGCCCGGACTTTCCTCGACGCTTGCGCGTCGCGACTGCCCGGCCGACTCCGGGGTCGATCTTACCAGCGCGATGATTCGCCAGCGCGATGATTCAATCGCCGTACAACGCGCGGCGTGGCGCACCGCTGATTGCCGCAGCCAGCCTTGCCGCCTGCGCCGGCGGCAGTTCTTCGCGCAACAGCGCATGGATGCGGCGCCCTTCGACCAGCCGCCCATCATCGTCCTCCACCGCGCCTGCAACCACGAACACGAACTCGCCCCGCTGCTGGTTCAAGTCTTCTTCCAGTCGCGCGCGGATGGCTTGCAGGGTGTCGCCGAGCGCGGTCTCGTGCAGTTTGGTCAACTCGCGCAACAGGCATGCTTCGCGTTGCGCCCCGAACAGCTCGCACAGGTCGCCGCAGCATTCGAGGATGCGATGCGCGGACTCGTAGATCACCAGGGTGCGCGTCTCGCCGGACAACTCGCGCAGTCGCCTGCGCCGTGCCGCGGCCTTCGCGGGCAGGAATCCCTCGAAGACGAATCGATCACTGGGCAGGCCCGCGATCGAGAGCGCCGCGATCGCCGCGCACGCACCCGGCGCCGTGCTGACGCGGATGCCGTGTTTCCGCGCCGCGCGCACCAGTCGGAAACCCGGGTCGCTGACCAGCGGCGTGCCGGCGTCGCTGATCAGCGCGACATGCTCGCCCGCCTGCAGGCGTTGCAACAACGGCGCGACCGCCTCGTGCTCATTGTGTTCGTGCAACGCGACCAGCGGCGTGCCGATCCCGGCGTGCGCGAGCAGCGGTTTGCTGTGGCGCGTGTCTTCGGCGGCGATCACCGACACTTCGCGCAGGATGCGTTGCGCGCGCGGCGAAAGGTCTTCGAGATTGCCGATCGGCGTGGCGACGACCCACAAGATTCCCGCATTCATGAGAGCCCTTGATGAACCGCGATCGTCCATGATCGCAAGATCAAACAGCGGTCATCCCTGACCGCAGGAATAAAAGCCTTGGATGAACCGCGATCGTCCATGATCGCAAGATCAAACAGCGGTCATCCCTGACCGCAGAAATAAAAGCCTTGGATGAACCGCGATCGTCCATGATCGCAAGATCACACAGCGGCCATCCTTGGTCGCACCTCTCAATACGACCTGCACATTGGGCTATCATCACACTTATGCGCCACCTACGCGCATGAGGGCGGTCATCCATGGCCGCATCGTTCACCACGGCAGGCGAGGACAGCTCCGATGCGCGGAATCCGCAATCCCGTGGCGCGATGGCTGGGCACGTGCCTTTGCATCGCCCTGCTCGCCGGTTGCGCGAGCATCGGCCAGATGATTTCACGGCCTTCGGTGGAAACCTCCGCACCCTCCGCGCTGCCGCCGGATCAGCAAGCCAGGGTGCTGGCCGAACGCGCGCACGCGCAACAGGCGGCAGGCGATTTCTGGGGCGCGGCGCAAACCCGCGTGCAGCTGTCGCCGCTGTTGCAGGGCGCGCAGCGCGCTGGCAACGACCAGCAAATCCCCGTCCTGCTCGCCTCGCTCGGCGCGGCTGCACTGAAAGCCCGCTACGACACGCTGCCGGACCAGGACCCGTTGAAGTCCTACGCGCGTACCGCGCTGGAACGTCTGGGCGTCGCGCTGCCGCGTGAACTGCCGCAGCTGGATCATCCGGTCGGCACCGTGATCGGAGTAGGCGGCGCGGCGCACCGCGAAGGCTATGCGATGCCTGCGAAAATCGCGCTGCTGCTCCCGGACAGCGGCGCACTGGCGGTTCCGGCGGCCGCGGTGCGCGAAGGTTTTTTCGCCGCCTATTTCGACGACAGCAGCGATGCGGCGCGCCCCGACGTGCGCAGCTACGACAGCGGCGGAACGCCGGCGCAGGCCATGAGCGCCTATCGGCAAGCCGTCGGTGACGGCGCGCAATTGGTGATCGGTCCGCTCAGCCGCGACAGCGTGGCCTCGATGTTCGCGCAGGGCTCGCTGCCCGTGCCGCTGCTGGCGCTCAATCATCCCGACGACAACACGCCGCCGCCGGCGGGCAGCTCCGAATTCGGGTTGCTGCCGGAAGCCGAGGGCGCGCAGGCGGCCGCGCACATGGGCGAGCGCGGCATCAGGCAGGCGATCGTGTTCCTTTCCGGCGACGATCGCGCCAAGCGTGCCGCCGCCGCGTTCAAGGCGCAGTTCGAAAGCCTGGGCGGGCAGGTGACGGGCCAGGTCGTGCTGGCCGGCGACAACGTGGATTATTCCGGCCCGATCAAGACCGCGCTCGCGGGCGTCGGCGACCATGGCGGCATCCTGCTGCTGCTGCGCGCACAAACCGCGCGATTGTTGATGCCGCAACTGAAACTCGCCGGCGCCACCCAACCGGTATTCGCCACCTCGCTTACCTACACCGGCAGCGACAACCCCGGCGCGGACCGCGACCTCGACGGCGTGGAATTCTGCGACGCGCCATGGCTGTTCGACGCGCAACCCGGCCTGCCCGACCACGCCACCATCGCCGCGCAATTGCCCGAGGCGCGCAACGCGGCCGCGCGCCTGTTCGCCTTCGGCATGGATGCGTATGCGCTCGCTCCGTACCTGGATTGGCTGCGCACGCATCCCGGCGCATACCTGCCCGGTGCGACCGGCCAGTTGACGGCGGACGCGCAGGGCCGCGTGCACCGCGTGCCGATCTGGGCGAGCTTCCAGGGCGGCATCGCACGGCCGGTGGCCGCCGGCATGGACAACGCGCCGGCGCCGGCCTCGTCGGCGCAGTGAATCCGCGTTCGTCCGGAGCGGCGTTCGAGGAACGCGCGCTCGCGCGGTTGCAGCGCGCCGGCCTGCGCCTGCTGGCGCGCAATTTCACCACCCGCTACGGCGAACTCGACCTGGTGATGCAGGACGCGGACACGCTGGTGTTCGTGGAAGTGCGCTATCGCCGCCATGGCGATTTCGGCGGCGGCGCGGCTTCCATCGGCCCCGCCAAGCGCGAACGATTGATCAAGGCCGCGCAACTGTTCCTGCAGGCGCAACCGCAACTCGCGGCATCGCCCTGCCGCTTCGATGTGCTAGCGTTCGACGGCGAACGCGACGCGCCCCGATGCGAATGGCAACGCGCCGCGTTCGACTTCAACTGACCGGAAATCCGCCATGCGCAAATTCGTGATCCCCCTGCTGCTGGCCGCGGTCGCGCTGGCCGCGTGCAGCACCTTCACCGACCGACGCGGCTTCAATCGCGCGATGAACGACCGCAACGTGCAGCTGACCGCGCAACGCACGCTGGACGACGACAAGGAGCTCGCGGGCAAGGTGCGCATCGGCACCGCCGTCTACGACGGCGTGCTGCTGTTGATCGGCGAAGCGCCCACGGAGGAGTTGAAGCAACGCGCGGAAGCCGATGTCACGGGTTTCGAAGGCGTGCGCCGCGTCGACAACGAGATCGACGTGATGCCGATTCCGTCGTTCGCGCAGCGCGCGGGCGACCCCGCGTTGACCGCGCGCGTGAAGGCTTCGCTGCTGGACATCACCAGCCTGCCCGGCTTCGATCCGGGCCGCGTCAACGTCAGCACCATGCACGGGAACGTCTATCTGATGGGTCTGGTCAGCCATCGCGAGGCGGACGCCGTCACCGATGTCGTGCGGCATGTCGCGGGGGTGCAGAAGGTGGTGAAGGTCTTCGACTACACCGATTGATGCGGTGAGCGACGCACGGAAACAGCGTAAGCTTTCCGGATGCCGCTTCTCCCTTCGCTCGGCGCAGCGCTGCGCACGATCTTCCCGGCCGATGGTCTTGCGGTGGACGATGCCACCCGCGCGGCCTATGCCTACGACAATTCCAGACGCGTCGCCCTGCCGGATGCGGTGGTGTTCCCGACCGCGCATGAGCAGGTCGTCGCGCTGGTGCAGGCTTGCCGCGAAGCGCGCGTGCCGCTGATCGCGCGCGGTCGCGGCACCAATACCACCGGCGCGACCGTGCCCGACGGCGGCGGCGTGGTCGCCGGTTTCGAGCGCATGAACCGCATCCTCGCGATCGAACCGGGGAATCGCCTCGCCGTGGTGGAACCCGGCGTGCTCAATGGCGACTTGCAACGCGCGCTGCAGCAACACGGATTGTTCTGGCCGCCCGACCCGACCTCCGCGCCGTACTGCACGATCGGCGGCAACCTCGCCTGCAACGCAGGCGGCCCGCGCGCGGTGAAATACGGCGCCACGCGCGACAACGTGCTGGGCTTGCGGGTGGTGGCGGGCAACGGGCAATCGTTCCATTGCGGCACGCACACGACGAAAGGTTCGGTCGGCTACGACCTGACGCGTTTCATCATCGGTTCGGAAGGCACGCTGGCGCTGGTCACCGAGGCCACGCTGAAACTGACGCCGAAGCCGCCGGCGATCCGCACGCTGCGCGCGGCCTACCGCGATGTCGAAAGCGCGGCGGAAGCCGTGGCGCGCATCATGGCGCAACCGGTGACCCCGTGCGCGCTGGAATTCATGGACGATGCCGCCCTGCGGCTCGCCCGCGGACACGGCGGCGATGCACCGGCAGACGCCGGCGCGCTGCTGCTGATCGAAGTGGACGGCGCGCAGGATGCGCTCGATGCCGCCGCTGCCGCGGTCGAGGATGCCGCGCGCGTGGACGGCCTGCTCGAATGGCGCGGCGCGCGCGACGCGGCGGAAAGCGCCGCGCTGTGGGACGCGCGCAAGGCGCTGTCGCCCGCATTGCGCACGATCTCGCCGCACAAGATCAACGAGGACGTGGTGGTGCCGGTATCGCGCGTTCCGGAACTGGTCGCGCGCCTGCGCCGGCTGGCGCGCGAATACGACCTGCCGATCGTCAGCTTCGGCCACGCCGGCAACGGCAACCTGCACGTCAACCTGCTGCCGCGCGACGATGCCGAGCGCGGGCGCGCGCATGCGTGCCTCGCCGAAGTGTTCAGGGCCGTGATCGAACTGGACGGCACGCTGTCCGGCGAACACGGCATCGGCACCGCCAAGCGCGATTTCATGGCGCAGGCGGTGGACGCCGGCGCGCTGGCGACGATGCACGGGATCAAGCGCGCGTTCGACCCGGAGGGAATCCTGAATCCGGGGAAATTACTTCCGGCGGTTGCCGGATGAGGCCATGACGGCCAGTCTTCCGCGCAACGGAAACGATGCCATGGTTGCCCTGCTCCTTGCGTTCGCACTACAGTCCACGCCGGCCGCCACGCGCGAGCTCGCCACGGATCTGCCGCAAGGCTTCCTGCCCGAAGGCGTGGAATGGGATGCGCCGCGCTCGCGTTTCCTGATCGGCAGCATCCGCGAATTCCGCATCGCCTACGTCGACCCTTCGAACGGACGCGCCGGCGCGTTCGCCGATGCGCCCGGCAGCGTGCTCGGCCTGCATGTCGACGGCGGCACATTGTGGGCGGCGTGGACGCGCTTCGGCCATGGCTTCGACCACAACCCCGCGAGCGGCATCGCGGCCTGGTCGCTGGATGGTGGCCGCGCACTCGGCAACTGGCCGTTGCCCGATCGCGATCCGCGCACCAACCTCGGCGACCTGCTGGTGCTGGATGCGCACACGCTGGTCGCCAGCGACAGCGGCACCGGCGCGATCTGGCGCTTCGATGTGCGCACGCATGCGTACACCCGGCTGATCGCGCCCGGAACCTTCCGCTCGCCGCAGGGCCTTGCCCCCGGCCGCACGCCCGACGCGATCTATCTCGCGGATTATCCGACCGGGCTGTGGCGCGTCTCGCTCGCGAACGGCGACGCGACGCAACTGAAAGCGCCGCCCGGAAGCGAGCTGCGCGGCATCGACGGGCTTTACCGCCGCGGCGGGCTCTTGATCGCGGTGCAGAACGGCACGAAGACGCCGCGCATCCTGGCGCTGACGCTCGGAGCGGACGATACGATCGTGCGGGTGCGGCGCTGGCGCGAAATGCCGGGCGAGGAACCCGGGCTGGGAACGCTGGCCGACGGCCGGTTCTGGTTCGTGACCAACGATCAGTGGAACGAATACGACGACGATCTGCGACCGAAAGCAGGCGCCGCGTTGCGGTCGCCGCGGCTGCGCGGCCTGCCACTGTCGGAACTGGATGCGGCCGCAGCGAACGCGCAATGACCGATTCGTTCGACGACCTGCTCGCGCGCATCCACGCCTGCCGCGTCTGCGCCGCGCACCTGCCGCACGGCCCGCGGCCGGTGCTGCAGGCGCACCCGCACGCGCGCCTGCTGATCGTCAGCCAGGCGCCGGGCCGCAAGGTGCACGAAAGCGGCATTCCCTTCGACGACAAGAGCGGCGAGAAACTGCGCGGATGGCTGGGCATCGACGAGCCGACCTTCCACGACGAAAGACGCGTCGCGATCGTGCCGATGGCGTTCTGCTATCCCGGCAAGGGTGCATCCGGCGACCTGCCTCCACGCCGAGAATGCGCGCCGTTGTGGCATCCGCAACTGCTGCCGCGCCTGGAAAACATCGAACTGACGCTGGCGATCGGCGGGTATGCGATCCGCGCATTCCTGCCCGAGCGTCGCGGTGATTCGCTTACACAGATGGTGACCGACTGGCGCGTGCATTTGCGCTCCGGGATTTTTCCGATGCCGCACCCCAGCCCGCGCAACACGGCATGGTTCGTGTACAACCCGTGGTTCGAGCAGAATGCGATTCCAGCGTTGCGGGCGCGTGTCCGCGCGATCTTGCGCGATCGCTGAGAACGGGAAGGCGAACGCCCTTTCCCATGCTTCCCGAAACGCATCGCTCCGTTCAACGCAACAGCGCCGCCGCGACCTGCATCACGATCAACGCATAGATCGCCGCCAGCACGTCGTCCAGCATCACGCCCAGACCGCCGTGCACGCGCGCATCCGCGAGCCGGATCGGCCACGGCTTCCAGACATCGAACAGTCGGAACAGGACGAAGCCCGCGACCAGCCACGGCCAGCCTGCCGGCGCGACGCACAGCGCGAGCCACTGGCCGACGAATTCGTCCCACACCAACGCGCGGTGATCGTCCACGCCGAGCCGCCTGCCGGCGACGCCGCAGGCCCAGACGCCCAGCGCGAACGCGAGCAACAGCACGACCACGTACCACGCGACGGGCAAATATCGCAACGCGAACCACCAGGGAACCAGCGCGACCAGCGAACCGGCCGTGCCCGGCGCGCGCGGCACCAGGCCCGAGCCGAAACCGGTGGCGATCCAGCCGTCCGCATGCGTGAGCAGCGCGCGGATCTGTGCGCGCGCCAGCGTTTTTTTCTCGGCCCGGGTTTCGCTCATGTGGCGAAATGCTGCCAGCCGCGGCGCCGTGGTTCCAGCGTCTTGCCGTTCGCGTCGAACACGCGCACGCCGGGTTGCGCCACGACGCGGCCGATGCGCGTGGCGCCGCAGTCCAGCGCGGCGAAGGCCCGCGCGACACGCGCGCTGTCGGCTTCGCTCGCGGTGAAGCACAATTCGTAGTCGTCGCCGCCGGCCAGCGCGAAGCCGCGTCGCTGCGCGGCAGGAAAGGCTTCTTGCAGGACCGGCGACAGCGGCAATGCGTCCGCATCGATTTCAGCGCCGACGCCGCTCGCACAGCAGAGGTGGCCAAGGTCCTCCAGCAAGCCATCGGAGACGTCGATGCATGCGCCGGCAATGCCGCGCAGCGCGAGTCCCGCGGCAACGCGGGGTTCCGGGCGGTTCAATCGTGCGGGCAACGCCGCGGCTGCCCGCGTTTCCGGTCCCCGATTCCCGATTCCCGATTCCCGCATTTCGAGCGCGCCCGCCGCATCGCCGAGCGTCCCCGTCACGAACACCGCGTCCCCCGCGCGCGCACCGGAACGCAACAGCGCACCGCCTTCCGGCACGAAACCCATCGCCGTCACCGTGATGCCCAAGGGTCCGCGCGTGGTGTCGCCGCCGACCAGCGCGACTTCAAATTGCCGCGCCAGTTCCATGAAGCCCTCCGCGAATTGTTCGACGAAGCGCACGTCGGCAAGCGGCAACGCCAGTGCCAGCATCGCCCACGCCGGTTGCGCGCCCATCGCGGCAAGATCCGAGAGATTCACGGCCAGCGATTTCCAGCCGATGTCCTGCGGCGCGGTCGCCTCGGGAAAATGCACGCCCGCGACCAGCGTGTCGGTGCATGCCACCAGCCGCTGTCCCGCCGGCACCTCCAGCAACGCGGCGTCGTCGCCGATGCCGAGCACGACATCACCGCGCGAGTGCATGGCACGCGCGCGGATCAACTCGATCAGGTCGAACTCAGCCACGTTGGCCGGGCGCGATTTTCGAAGACGCCGCAAGCTTCTTCGGCGCCACCAGCATCCAGGCGGTTCGCAACAATCCACCGAAGGTCGGCGCGTCGATGCCGTCGAGCTGCACGCAGGTCCAGCCATGCCGGCCCCACGCCGGAACGCTTGAAAACACTTCCGGATCGGACAGGCTCAAGGCCGTCTGGTCAGCCACCGACAATTTCAGGATCGCGCGCAGCTCGTCTTTGTCCGGCGCGGAAAGTTGCGCGAATATCTTGCCGCGAATGCGAAATGACGGGCTGCCGAAGTGGTCTTTTTCCTCCACCTCGGGCAACGACAACGCAAGTTTCCTGGCGGCATCGAAGGTCAGCATCGGATCAGCCGGAAGCGGCTTCCGCCGCGCGCCACTCGCGCGCCAGCTTGTCGAGCACGCCGTTGACGTAGGTGTGGCCGTGCTCGGAACCGAAGCGTTTCACCAGTTCGATCGCCTCGTTCAACACCACGCGGTACGGCACATCGAGGCGGTATTTCAGTTCATAGGCGCCCAGGCGCAGCGCAGCGCGCTCGATCGGATCGACCTGCTCGATGCCGCGATCGAGGAACGGCGCGAGCGCTGCATCCAGTTCCCCGCGATGCGCATCCACGCCGCGCACCAGGTCCTCGAAATACTCGAGGTCGGCGACCTGCATGTCCTGTTCGTGGCGGAACTGCTCGATGACCGCGCGCACGCCGGAGCCGCTCATCTGCCACGCGTACAAGGCCTGCAACGCGCGCCGCCGCGCGCGCGATCGTGCCGCGGGATCGATGCCTTGCGGATGTGGGTGCATGCTCATGCGGAGCATTCTCTCATCACCGCCGCCATTTCCACCGCCGCGCGCGCGACTTCCCCGCCCTTGTTGCCGTGCATGCCGCCCGCGCGTGCGCGCGCGTCGGCTTCGCGCTCGACCGCCAGCACGCCGTTCAACACCGGTACGCCGGAATCGAGCGCCACGCGCATCAAGCCGCGCGCGCATTCGTCGGCGACCTGCTCGTAATGGCGCGTTTCACCGCGCACCACGCAACCCAGCGCGACGATCGCGGCATATTCTTGTTGCACCGCCAGCTTCGCCGCCAACATCGGCAACTCCCATGCGCCCGGAACACGCAGGATCGTCAGCGCGTTTTCATCCACGCCGCAATCTGCGAACGCACGCCGCGCGCCTTCCACCAGGGCGTCCACGATCCCGCCGTTCCAGCGACTGGCGACGACGGCGTAGCGCGCGCCGGGCGGCGAACGCAGGCTCGCGGCGGTAGCGTTATCGCGCGACATGGCGTTCGCCTCCCGTCTCCCGTTTTCCGTCGTCCGCTTCATCCACGTATTCCACCACTTCCAGCCCGAAGCCGGACAGTCCGACCAGCTTGCGCGGCGTGCCCAGCACGCGCAGGCGGCGCACGCCGAGGTCGGCCAATATTTGCGCGCCCAATCCCAGCTGGCGCCATTCGCGCTGGGCGGCGACGTTGCGGGCGTTACTCGGTACGGTCAGGGATTCGCAGTTCAGACGCGCCAGCAACGCGCCCGAATCTTCGGGGGAAGCCAGCACCACCACCACGCCGCGGCCCTCGTCGGCGACGCACCGCAGTGCCGCGGTCATGGTCATGCCCAGATCGTCGCGCCTCAGGTGCAGCACATCGGACAGGGTATTGCGCACGTGCACCCGCGCCAGCACCGGCGCGCCGTCGTCGAGCGTGCCGCGCGCGAGCGCGAAGTGCAGGTCGCCGTGCAGGCGATCGCGCCACGCGACCAGCCGGAACGCGCCGCACTCGGTTTCGATTTCGGATTCATGTACACGCTCGACGGTCTTTTCGGTCGCCAGCCGATGCCGGATCAGGTCCGCGATGGTTCCGATCTTCAAGCCATGCTTCGCGGCGAAGGCTTCGAGATCGGGACGCCGCGCCATCGAACCGTCCTCGCGCAGGATTTCGACCAGCACGCCCGCGGGCCCGCAGCCGGCGAGTTGCGCGAGATCCATCGCGGCTTCGGTGTGGCCTGCGCGGGTCAGCACGCCGCCGGGTTGCGCCAGCAAGGGGAACACATGCCCGGGCTGGACCAGGTCGGACGGGTTGGCGTCCGCCGCGACCGCGACCTGGATGGTGCGCGCGCGATCGTGCGCGGAAATGCCGGTGGTGACGCCGCTCGCCGCTTCGATCGAGACGGTGAAGTTGGTGTGGTACGCCGAGCCGTTGTCGCGCACCATCGGCTGCAGGCCGAGCTGGCGGCCGCGCGCCTGGTCGATCGCGAGGCAGATCAGTCCACGGCCCTCGCGCGCCATGAAGTTGATGTCTTCCGCGCGCACCTTGCCCGCGGCCATGATCAGGTCGCCCTCGTTTTCGCGGTCCTCGTCGTCCAGCATCACGACCATGCGGCCGATGGCGATTTCGTCGAGCAATTCGGGAATGGCGGAAAAACTCATCGGAGAATGCTTTTGTTGAGAGCCGGACATGGATGTCCGCCTTTGATTGACGCGATCAGTGATGATCGCAGGAACGAAGCCGTTCGACGTAGCGCGCCAGCAGGTCGATTTCCAGGTTCACCCGGTCTCCCGCGCCGCGGTCGGCGAACGTCGTGTGTTCGACCGTGTGCGGGATCAAATTGACTTCGAATTCATTGCCGCCAACGGCGTTGACGGTCAGGCTGACGCCGTCCACGCACACCGAACCCTTGGCCGCAATGTAGCGCATGAGTTCCTGCGGCGCCGCGATGCGCCAGCGCTGCGAACGCGCGTCCGGTTCGATCGCGGTGATCGTGCCGATGCCATCGACATGTCCCGAGACCAGATGCCCGCCGAGGCGGTCGGACAACCGCAAGGCCTTTTCGAGATTCACGCGATCGCCGATGCCGAGGGCGCCGAGCGTGGTGAGCGACAACGATTCGTTCGAGACATCGAACGCCAGCATGTCGCCCTCGCGCATCACCACGGTCAGGCAGCAACCCGACACCGCGATGCTGTCGCCCAGCGCGACGTCGGTTGCATCGAACCCCGGCGCCACGATGCTGAAACGCAGGTCGCCGCCGCGCGCTTCGCTGCGCGCGACGCGGCCGGTGGCCTGGATGATGCCGGTGAACATCAGCGCATCCCTCGAAACGGGATGGCGCATGTGCAGGCAATGGACATGAACGTTCTCCGCGTGACGAATGGCGAGAACGCCCCAAGGCATGAGGCCGGCGCGCGATGCGCCGAACCGTCTTCGCTTCATCCGGACTTTCCGGCAGCGATGCACCCCTGCCGACCGTCGGCTCCGGCATTCGACCGGATCTGCTGACCTTCCGCCGTGGCGAAAGCGCTCGCGGGCTTGTTCTTGCGAACCTACCGCCGGTGGGGAATCGCACCCCGCCCTGAAGACGTTGCCGGCATGGCCGGCGCGCGCATTTTAGCACCGCACGCCCGATCGCGCCGCGGTCATCGCCCCAACGCCTGCCCGGTCAGGCGACGGTAGTCGCGCAATACCTCATCCATCACCCGACTGGTGCGCGCGGCGCTTGCGGCGGTGGAGGGACAGGCGCCGGGTTGACCCGTGAGTTCGGCGACGATGGTTTCGATCAGGGGTTGCTGGATGTGCGCCGGGTTCCCGACGTGGAACTCGCGCATGCCGGTGGCGTTCTCCAGACGGATCGGGCCGTCGCCGAAGGTCGCGAAAGACAAACGCCCGGCATCGCCGATCACCTCGATGCAGTCCTGGCGCTGCAGGCTGTCGAAGTTCCACAGGCCGGTGCCGAGCATGCCGTTGCCGAACGCGTATGACATGGCAACGGAATCTTCGGCCGCGTAGCTGCCGCGCTGGTTGCCGGCGTGGCCACTGACGTTGGTGATCGGCCCGAACAGCCAGTCGAGGATGTCCAGGGTATGGCAACCAAGGTCCATGAACAGGCCGCCGCCGGAAATCTCCGGGCGCACGTGCCAGTGCGGTCCTTGCGGATCGTCGTAACGAGGATTGTGCGGCTTGGCGTACAGCACGTGCACCGCGCGCGGCGCGCCGATGGCCTGCTGGTCGAAGAGCAGTTCGCGCACCTTGTGGAAGCGCGGCAGCATGCGCCGGTAATACGCCACGAACACCGGCACGTTGGCGATACGGGCCGCGTCGATGATCGCCGCGCACTCGGCCGCATCCATCGCAAAGGGTTTTTCGACGTACACCGGTTTGCCCGCGGCGATGCTCATCAGCGCGTAGAGCTTGTGGGTCGAAGGCGGCGTGGCCACGTACACCGCATCCACTTCGGCATCATCGACCAGCGCCTGCGCATCGGCGTACCACTTCGGTACACCATGCCGCTGCGCATACTCGCGTGCCTTCGCCGCATCGCGCCGCATCACCGCGATCAACGCCGAGTGCCGGGCCTTCTGCAAGGCCGGCCCGCTCTTCACCTCGGTGACATCGCCGCAACCGATGATGCCCCAGCGGATGGTTTTCGTGCCGGGGTCAGCGTTCACGGACAGGGCTTCCCCGGTTCACGGCGCCGTACGCAAACGCAGGCGCAGGTCTTCACCGATCCGGCGCTGCTCGATCACGCGCAAGGAATGCCGCTGCGTCATGCTCTGCAATGATGGCAGCGCCAGCAACGGACGCGCGCTGTCGCCCAGCAGCACCGGCGCGACGTAGAGCAGCAGTTCGTCCACCAATCCGGCTTCGAACAACGCGCCGCACAGGCGCGGGCCGGCCTCCACCTGCAGCTCGTTGACACCGCGCGCGGCGAGCAATTGCAACACGGTCCCGAGGTCGGGCTTGCCTTTTGCATCGATGGCGACCGCCGAGAGTTCCACACGTGCGTGGCGATCATCGCGCGGGCTTGCGCCCGGTGCATGCAGCACCAGCGTCGGCGCACTGCCGTCGAGCAGATGCGCCGCGGGTGGCAAGGCATCGAGCCGCGCATCAAGCACCACGCGCAGCGGCTTGAAGCTTTCCCCCTCTCCCTCCGGGAGAGGGTGGCCCGAAGGGCCGGGTGAGGGTTCGGAATTACTGCGACACTCCATTTCCATCGAACCCTCACCCCTGCCCCTCTCCCGGTGGGAGAGGGGTTCAAGACCGGGCAACCGCACCGTCAAGCGCGGATCGTCCGCGCGCGCAGTGCCGGCAGCAGTGAGAATGGCCGAACTGCGTGCGCGCCAGCGCTGCACGTCCGCGCGCGCGGGCTCGCCGGTGATCCACTTCGATTCGCCGTTCGCAAGCGCGGTGCGGCCGTCCAGGCTCATCGCCAGCTTCAACCGTACCCAAGGGCGACCGCGTTCGAAGCGTGCGAAAAATCCGCAGTTCAATTCGCGCGCGGCCTCGCGCATCAAGCCGGCATGAACCTCGATTCCCGCGTCGCGCAGGCGTTGCAGCCCGCCGCCGGCGGTTTTCGGATTGGGATCTTCGCAAGCGGCGACCACGCGCGCGATGCCGGCTTCGACCAGCGCATCCGCGCACGGCGGCGTGCGGCCGAAGTGCGCGCACGGCTCCAGCGTGACGTAGGCCGTCGCGCCGCGCGCGCGTTCGCCGGCGGCGCGCAGTGCGAACACTTCCGCGTGCGGTTCGCCCGCGCGCCGGTGCCAGCCTTCGCCGATGATTTCGCCATCGCGCGCGATCACGCAGCCGACGCGCGGATTGGGCTGCGTCGTGTACAAACCGCATTCGGCCAAGCGCAACGCGCGCGCCATCAGGGCGTGGTCGATGGCCGAAAAACCGGGACTCGGGACTCGGGACTCGGGACTCGGCGAGGCAGTCATCAAATGCTGTCCGACTTCGAAATAAAAAATCGTTCGCGTCGAGCGCAGCTCGCGCAGCGAGCGGGGTCGAAACGCCCTTCGACTTCGGCGCTTCGCGCCTGCGCTCAGGGTGAACGGTGTATTGCGATGCGTCGCTTCAACGTTTCTTGTTCTTGTCGATGCGCACGACTTCCGCACCGCCCAGCAATGGCAATTGGCCTTCGCCGGGCAAGTCGCGTTCCAGCCGATCCAGTTCCTCGCGGAAGTCGGCGACGTCCTCGAACGAGCGGTACACCGAGGCGTAGCGCACGTAGCCGACGTGGTCGAGCTTGCGCAGTTCCGCCATCACGAATTCGCCGACGCGGCGGCTGGGAAGTTCGCGCTCGGTGGTCCTGCGCAACTGGTGCACCACCGCGCGTACCGCCGCCTCGATCTGCTCTTCCGACACCGGCCGCTTGTGCAGCGCGCGGTCGAAGCCGTTGCGCAATTTGCGCGCATCGAACGCTTCGCGCCGGCCGTCGTCCTTGATGATCGCCGGCAGCTTCAGTTCCACCGTTTCCTGCGTGGAAAAACGCTCGCCGCAGGCCGAACACTCGCGCCGGCGCCGGATCGTGGCGCCGTCCTCGGACACACGCGAGTCGATCACGCGGGTGTCGTCGTGCTGGCAGAAGGGGCAATGCATCAGAAAGCCGGAAACCGGGAATTGGTAATCGGTAGCCGGAGAGCAACAAACTTCCCGGAACCCGGATATTGCGTTCCGGCTTCCGGCTTCCGGCTTCCGGCTCCCCGCTTAGCCATACACCGGATACTTCGCGCACTGCGCCTGCACCAGGTCGCGCACGCGTGCCTGCACGCCCTCGTCATCCGGCGCATCCAGCACGTCGGCGATCCAGCCGGCCAGTTCGATGCAGTCGGCTTCCCTGTAGCCGCGGGTGGTGACGGCCGGGGTGCCGAGACGCAGGCCCGAGGTCACGAAGGGTTTTTGCGGATCGTTCGGCACCGCGTTCTTGTTGACGGTGATGTGGGCCTTGCCAAGTGCCGCTTCCGCATCTTTTCCGGTGATCGGCTTGCCGATCAGGTCCACCAGCATCAGGTGATCTTCGGTGCCCCCCGATACGATCTTGTAGCCGCGCGCGATCAGGGTCTTGGCCATCGCCTTGGCGTTCTTCACGACCTGCTGCTGGTATGCCTTGAACGACGGTTCCAGTGCCTCCTTGAACGCGACCGCCTTGGCCGCGATCACGTGCATCAGCGGGCCGCCCTGGATGCCGGGGAACACGATCGACTGCAGCTTCTTCTTGATGTCCTCCGCGTGCTCACCCATCGCGGAATCCTTGGCGACGATCAGGCCACCGCGCGGGCCGCGCAGGGTCTTGTGCGTGGTGGTGGTGACGACGTGGGCGTGCGGCAGGGGGCTCGGGTAGACGCCGGCGGCGACGAGGCCGGCGAAATGGGCCATGTCGACCATGAGATAGGCACCGACCTCGTCGGCGATCTCG
>JAFEEJ010000254.1 GCA_018241145.1 Pseudomonadota bacterium
GGATTTGATCCGTGTCGAATGCCTTTTTGTTTTCCCACGGCGGCGCATACATGACCACGACGATCCAGACCATCCACGCCCGCGAAATCCTGGATTCCCGCGGCAATCCCACCCTCGAAGCCGAAGTCACGCTGGCCGATGGTGCGTTCGGCCGCGCGGCGGTGCCGAGCGGCGCGTCCACCGGCACGCGCGAGGCGGTGGAACTGCGCGACGGCGACAAGGCGCGTTATGGCGGCAAGGGGGTGAAGAACGCGGTCGGCAACGTCAACGGCGCGATTGCCAGCGCGCTGAAGGGTTTCGATGCCGCGAACCAGGGCGGACTGGATGCCAGGCTGACGCAGCTCGACGGTACGCCGAACAAGGGCAAGCTGGGCGCGAACGCCATGCTCGGCGTGTCGCTGGCGGCGGCGCGGGCGGTCGCGGCCTCGCGCAAGTTGCCGCTGTGGCAATACCTTGGTGAAATCAACGGCACGACCGGCAAGCCCGGCGCGCTGCCGGTTCCCATGATGAACGTGATCAACGGCGGCGTGCACGCGGACAATCCGCTGGACATGCAGGAATTCATGTTGATGCCGGCAGGCTTTGAACGTTTCTCCGAGGCGCTGCGCGCGGGCACCGAATGCTTCCATGCGTTGAAGGCGCAGTTGCACAAGCGCGGGCTTTCCACTTCGGTGGGCGACGAGGGCGGTTTCGCGCCGGCGTTGCGTTCGCACGAGGAAGCGATCGAGGTGATCCTGGAAGCGATCGTCGCGGCGGGCTATGCGCCGGGCAAACAGATCTGGATCGCGCTGGATCCGGCGTCTTCGGAATTTTTCGACAACGGCGCATACGACCTGAAAGGCGAGGGCATCCGGCTGGACAGCGCGGGCATGGTCGACCTCTACGCCGACTGGTGCGGCAAATATCCCATCCTCAGCATCGAGGATGGCCTGGCCGAGGGCGACTGGGACGGCTGGAAACTGCTTACCGAAAAACTCGGCAGGAAAATCCAGCTGGTCGGCGATGATCTCTTCGTCACCAATCCGGGCATTTTCAGGGAAGGCATCGACAAGGACATCGCCAACGCGATCCTGATCAAGCTCAACCAGATCGGCACGCTGAGCGAAACCCTGGAAGCCATCGCGATGGCCGACCGCGCGAAATACGCCGCGGTGATTTCGCACCGTTCCGGGGAAACCGAGGACACCACCATCGCCGACCTCGCGGTCGCGACCACCGCCACCCAGATCAAGACCGGCTCGCTGTGCCGCAGCGACCGCATCGCCAAATACAACCAGTTGTTGCGCATCGAGGACGGTCTCGGCGAAAGTGCGCGCTATGTCGGGCGCCACGCCTTTCCCAACCTTCCCGCTTTTCCAAAGTAACGCCAGTGAGCCGGGTTCGAGGCGGCTGTTGTGAAAAGTGCGGCCAAGGACGGCCGTTCCGGTGCCCGTATGTCTTGGGCAGTCCCGATTATTACGCTGTCTGGAAATGCAGCGATCAAGGACGATCGCACTAATATGATCCGCTGGGTCGCCTTGATCCTGGTCGTGCTGCTGATCGCGCTGCAATTGAAGTTGTGGCTGGGCGAGGGCGGCATGCGCGATCTCGATGCCCTGCGCGCACGGGTCGCCGCGCAGGAAACCGAGAACGCGCAGTTGAAGAAACGCAACGAGGCGCTGTCCGCCGAGGTGCAGGACCTCAAGCACGGCCAGCAGGCGATCGAGGCGCGCGCGCGTTCCGAGCTTGGCCTGATCAAGCCCGGGGAAACGTTCTATCAGGTAGTCACGCCGGCGCCCGCGGCATCGGCATCGACCACCGCCGCGGATGACAGCGATGGCCACTGACGCGAATGCCTTGTGGTGCGTGGTGCCGGCGGCCGGCCGAGGCGCGCGCTTCGGCGCCGGCATCCCGAAACAATACCTGCCGCTGGCCGGACGACCGCTGATCCTGCATACGCTGGAACGCCTCGCCGCGCATCCGCGCGTCGGCGGCCTGATGGTGGTGCTGGCCGCGCAGGATCCCTGGTGGCCGGGCATGGACGAGATCAACGGCAAACGGGTGCACACGGCGACCGGCGGCGGGGAACGCGCCGATTCCGTGCTGGCGGGCCTGCGCGCGCTGCCCGGTTCGGTGGGCGATGCGGATTTCGTGCTGGTGCACGACGCCGCGCGTCCGTGCCTGCGTTACGAAGACCTCGGTCGACTGATCGTCGAAGGCACCGCTGCCGGCGGTGCGCTGCTGGCGACGCCGCTGCGCGACACGCTCAAGCGCGCCGACGTCGCCCATCGCAGCCTCGAAACCGAGGCGCGCGAGGCACGCTGGCGTGCGCTGACGCCGCAACTGTTCCGCCGCGGTGAATTGGTCATCGCGCTGGAACGCGCACGTGCGCAGGGTGTGGTCGTGAGCGACGAGGCGATGGCGATGGAACTCTCCGGCCTGCGGCCGCTGCTGATCGAAGGCGCCGAAGACAACCTCAAGGTCACCACGCCGGCCGATCTGCAACTCGCCGAATTCCTGCTGGGCAGAACCGCATGATCCGCATCGGCCAGGGATACGACGTGCACGCCTTCGGTCCCGGCGACCACGTGATGCTGGGCGGCGTGCGCATTCCGCACACGCACGGCTTGATCGCGCATTCCGACGGCGATGTCGTCGCGCACGCGCTGTGCGACGCATTGCTGGGCGCGCTGGCGCTGGGCGACATCGGCAGGCATTTCCCGGACAGCGATCCGCGCTGGAAGGGTGCGGACAGCCTGCAACTGCTCGCGCATTGCATGGCCCTGGTGCGCGGCCGCGGCTACGCGCTGGGCAATGCCGACATCACCGTGATTTGCGAACAACCGAAACTCGCCGCGCACATCGAGGCGATGCGCGTGCGATTGACCGCGGCGGTCGAATGCGATGCGGACGCGATCGGCATCAAGGCCACCACCAGCGAAAAGCTCGGCTTCACCGGACGCGGCGAGGGCGTCGCTGCCCTGGCTGTCGTGTTACTTCAATCCATTGGCAATCAGTAACATGCGGCAATCATTGCGAGTCGAGTGGAGAACCGCGAGGCGCGCATGATTCGATCGTCCGGTCGTCCAGCGCGAAGTCGGTGTAGCGGAATCTCCCCTCGCGCAGCACCGATTCGCCGCGCCGCAGCCGCAGCGTTTGCGCAAACAACGGGCCGTCGCAGGAGAGCGTGTGGAATTCACCGCGCTCGCCGCAGGGATCCACGGATTGCGGCAGATCGGCCAGCAGCGCCGCATCGTATTCGCGCCCGGAAAATGCGCCGTCCAGTTGCGTGGTATCCACGCAGGTCAATACCGCGCGATGGCCGCCGGCGATGAATTCCCTCGACAGTCGCTGCGTATCCTCGCCCCACAACGGGAACACGCCGTGCCAGCCATCGCGTGACAACTGGCGTTCGCGATAGGCGCGCACGTCCTCCAGGAACAGGTCGCCGAATGCGCAATGGCTCAATCCGGGCCAGCGTACGCGCGTGCGCTCCAGCGCGTCGGCGTGCGCGGCTTCGTAGGCTTCATTGCCGGACGGCCAATCGATCATGCACTCGATCAGCGGCAGGCCGATCGCGCGCGCCTGTGCCTGCACCACATCGCGGCGGATGCCGTGCATCGCGACACGATCGAACGGACGCGTGACCGTGGTCAACAGCCCGACCACGTCCCACGCCGGATCGGCGCGCAGTCGCGCAAGCGCCATCAGGCAGTCCTTGCCGCCGCTCCAGGCCAGCAGGGTCTGCGTCTGGTGATTCATGGTGCGCCTCCGCGTCAGGTTGCGTTACATTACGCTGGTTGCCGCGGGGTCATCCGATGCAAAACGGGCACGACGAATCGTCTTCGGCAACCTCGCCGCTGGCCAGCGGAACACGCGCCGTTCTGGCCGCGCTGATCCTCGCGGCGATCGTGGCCGGGCTGTCGCTCCTGTATGTGCGCCAGCACCATGGCGAGGCCGCGCGCGGGCAAATCAGCAAGGCGATCGCGGACGCGGACGGCGTGCGCATGGCGGTGGCGCTGTATCGCGCGCGCACGGGCGGGTGGCCGCCGGACAACGCCGCCGCCGGGTTGCAATCGCCTTCCGCCGTCACCGGGAAGTATCTGGCCGGCGTGCATATCGAAGCCGGACGGATCGTGATCACGCTCGGCGGCGAGGTCGAGCCGGCGTTGCGCGGCGAACGCGTGATCCTGTCGCCCTATCTAGGCAGCGACGTGGTTCGCTGGCATTGCGCCGGCCCCGGCCTTCGCCCGGACCTGTTGCCGGAGAATTGCCGCTGACGACGCGGCGCCGCGTTCAGGCCGCCTGCCGCGAGGCGCGCTTGCGGTCGCTTTCGGTCAGGAATTTCTTGCGCAGGCGGATCGCTTTCGGCGTGACTTCGACCAGTTCGTCGTCGTCGATGAATTCCAGCGCCTGTTCCAGCGACAGCTTGACCGGCGGCACCAGCGTCAGTGCATCGTCCTTGCCTGCCGCGCGGATGTTGGTGAGCTGCTTGGCGCGCAGCGCGTTGACGGTGAGGTCGTTGTCCTTGGCGTGGATGCCGACCAGCTGGCCTTCGTAGATCTCCACGCCGGCGTCGATCAGCATGCGGCCGCGTTCCTGCAGCCCGAACAGCGCGTATGCGGGCGCCATGCCGGTGCCGTTGGAGATCATCACGCCGTTGGCGCGCTTGCCGATCACGCCTTCCGATTTCGGGCCGTAGTGGTCGAACACGTGGAACATCAAACCGGTGCCGGCGGTGAGCGTGCGGAATTCGGTCTGGAAACCGATCAGCCCGCGCGCGGGGATCAGGTATTCCAGCCGCACGCGGCCCTTGCCGTCCGGCTCCATGTTCTTCAACTGCCCGCGGCGGGTGCCGAGCCGCTCCATCACGCCGCCCTGGTAGGCCTCTTCCAGATCGACGACCAACTGTTCGTAGGGTTCCTGCGCCACGCCGTCGATCTCGCGCACGATCACTTCCGGGCGCGATACCGCCAGTTCGTATCCCTCGCGGCGCATGGTCTCGATCAGGATCGACAGGTGCAGTTCGCCGCGGCCGGACACCTTGAATTTGTCCGGGTCTTCGGTGTCCTCGACCTTCAGCGCGACGTTGTGCAGCGTCTCGCGCGTCAGCCGCTCGCGGATCTGGCGCGAGGTGAGGAACCGCCCGCCGCTCTGGTCCTTCTTGCCGGCGAACGGCGAGTTGTTGACCTGGAAGGTCATGCTGATGGTCGGCTCGTCGACGGTCAGCGCCGGCAGCGCTTCGGGCTGCGCGGGATCGCAGAGCGTGTCCGAAATGCCGAGGTTCTCGATGCCGGAAATCGCGATGATGTCGCCGGCCTGGGCTTCGGCGACTTCACGGCGTTCCAGGCCCATGAATCCGAGCACCTGCAGGATCTTGCCGTTGCGCTTCTTGCCCTCGCGATCGAGGATCGCGACCGGCATGTTGGTGCGCACCTTGCCGCGCTGCACGCGGCCCACGCCGATGATGCCGACGTAGCTGTTGTAGTCCAGCGAGGACACGCGCATCTGGAACGCGCCATCCGGGTCGACCTGTGGCGCCGCCACGTGTTTCACGATCGCCTCGAACAACGGCGTCATGTCGCCGGAGCGCACGTCGGGCTGCAAGCCCGCATAACCCTGCAACGCGGAGGCGTACACCACCGGAAAATCCAGTTGTTCTTCGTTGGCGCCGAGGCGGTCGAACAGGTCGAAGGTCTGGTTGAGCACCCAGTCCGGGCGTGCGCCGGGACGGTCGATCTTGTTGATCACCACGATCGGCTTGAAGCCCATGCGGAACGCCTTCTGGGTGACGAAGCGCGTCTGCGGCATCGGGCCGTCCATCGCATCCACCAGCAGAAGCACCGAATCGACCATCGACAGCACGCGCTCGACTTCGCCGCCGAAGTCGGCGTGTCCGGGCGTGTCGACGATGTTGATGCGCCAGTCTCCGCCGTGCGGATCGGTCCAGCGGATCGCCGTGTTCTTGGACAGGATCGTGATGCCGCGCTCGCGTTCCAGGTCGTTGCTGTCCATCACGCGGTCGGGCACCACCGCGCGTTCCGACAAGGTGCCGGACTGCTTCAGCAGCTGGTCGACCAGCGTGGTCTTGCCGTGGTCGACATGGGCGACGATCGCGATGTTGCGCAGGTTCTGGATGAGCATGGCACGCCGAACGGCCGCAGGTGCGGCCGCGATTCGAGAAAGAAGAAATGCGGTGGCCGGGTCCCTGGCCCTCCGCGCATGGCGTGATTATAGCCGCAACGCGCGATCGGTGCTGGCAATCGCCGGGGGACTTGTTAAGCTGGCGGACTGCCTATCGCGTGAGGATTCGAAATGACCGACCTGACCGCCACGATCCGGACTTCCCGCGGCCCCATCCATCTGCGGCTGTTCGCCGACAAGGCGCCGGTGACCGTCGCCAATTTCGTGAACCTCGCGCAGCGCGGCTTTTACGACGGGTTGAATTTCCATCGCGTGATCCCGGATTTCATGGTCCAGGGCGGTTGCCCGAACGGCACCGGCACCGGCGGCCCGGGCTACCGGTTCGAGGACGAATGTCGCGCGGACGTGAAGCACGACGCGCCCGGCAAGCTGTCGATGGCCAACGCCGGCCCCGGCACCAACGGCAGCCAGTTCTTCATCACCCACGTGCCGACGCCGTGGCTGGACGGCAAGCACACCGTGTTCGGCGCGGTCGTTGCCGCCGACGACCAGAAGGTGGTGGCTGCCCTCCGCGGCGGCGACACGATCGAGAAGATCACCATCGAAGGCGACGCCGCCGCGTTGCTCGCCGCGCAGGCCGACCGGATCAAACAGTGGAACGCGTCGATGGATGCGCGCGGCTGATGCGCACGGCCTGATGGGTCGAGGCGCACGGCGCCGCGGGTGATGCGGCGGGTTCCCGCCGCGCGCGGCGCCGGCCCAGCCAGATGTGCAGGGGCAGGGCGGCGATCGCGCCGATGCCGATACCCAGATGGATCCACTTGCTCCAGTCACGCAGGCTTTCGTCCGCGTAGTACAGGCCGTAACCGGTGACCACCAGGGCGGCCGCGGCGAGCAGCATCGTGGTGCCGCTCCATCGGTTGCGCGCGGCGTGCCAGGCAAAGCGCACGTGCTGCGGAAGCATGGCCCCGATCGCAAGCAGGCTCAACATCGCGAAGGCGCCGTGCCATTGCATCAAGGTGCGCGAGAAATCGCCGGGTTCGCGGCCGAGCGCGTCGTACAGCAGGCTCCACAGCACGCCACTGATCGCAACGCCGAGGAACGCGATCAACAACGCGTAATAGTGCCAGCGATGCAGGCGAACCCCGGTGCCCTGCAGGGGCTGGCCGCGGCGGTCGCGGCGCGTCACGCCGGCAGCGCCTCGGCGCGGTACAGGCGCAGCAGCGCGCGCGAAAGCGAAGCCGGCGCCAGCGCCACGACCTTGGTCAATGCGTCCGCGACCGCACAACGATGCGCGATCACGCTGATGCTTCCCGTGCGCGGCCGCGCACCGCCGCGCGGGTCGATCGTCGCCCAGCGTGCACCATCGGTGAA
The DNA here is from genome assembly GCA_018241145.1 of Pseudomonadota bacterium. Classification (GTDB taxonomy): domain Bacteria; phylum Pseudomonadota; class Gammaproteobacteria; order Xanthomonadales; family Rhodanobacteraceae; genus 66-474. The sequence goes on from JAFEEJ010000254.1 coordinate 7,498, forward strand.
GTACCCGCCGCTGGTGGCGCAGGCGCCGCAGCGCAGCGCGCCGAGCGGGCGCACGCGCGCCGGTTGCGCGGGATCGCGCAAATGCACGAGCTGCGCCTCTTCGCCGAACACGCGCAGGTCGCCGCCGGCGTTGACCGCGCCGGCCCGCACGCCGTTGGCGCGCAGCATCGCGACCGCGGCGTCCACCGCGAAACCCTTGGCGATGCCGCCGAGATCCAGCCACAGCGGTTTGCGGAAACGCACGCGCGAGCCCTCGAGGAGTTCGACATCCATCATCGTCGCGCCGGGGGCCGGTCGCGGTGCGCCCGCGGGACGCGGCAACAAGCCCGCTTCCACCAGCCGCGGCGCGATCGCCGGATCGAACAAGCCGGCGCTTTCGCGATGCAGGCGCGCGGCCAGGCGCAGCACGCGATGGAGCCACGGGTGCACGCGCCGCGCGCGGCGATGCGCGGCGCGATTCAGGCGCGACAGCTCGCTGTCCCGGGCATGGAAACTCATCAGGCCCTGCACCTGTTCCACCGCGGCGAACGCATGCTCGATCGCCACCGCCGCGCAATCCAATGTCGAGTCGCGTGCGCGAATCTCGACGTACGTGCCCAGCAGCGGCCGGCAGCGCGCGATCATTGTTTCGACAGGACGAGCAGGTACAGCGCAAGCACGCGCTTCACGCCCTGGGTGATGTGCTTGCTGGAAAGCGTGGCGCCGCTGATGTTGCGGATGTCCTGGCCGAGTTTCACCGGGTCGGCGGCGGTCTTGCCGGTGAACTGCGCGCGCCATTCCGGCTTGCGCACCTCGTAGCCGTAGGTTTCGCGGTAATCGAGGATTTCGACGTCCTTCACCGCGCCGCTCGCGGTGAGCGATACCGCGTAGGTGATCATCTCGTGCTTGCCGACCACCTTGTCCACGATGAACCAGCCGCCGCCGTCCACTTTCCACACGCCGTCCTCGTTGAACGGCTCGTGGATGCCGGAAGCATCGTGCAACTGCCCGCGGATCGCGTCATCCAGTTGCAAGGGCACGTGCGCCAGCTTCGCACCGGGGAACATCCGTGCCTGCGCCTGCTCCACGGTGAAGTACTGCGTGGCGTAGGCGCTGACGCTGAGCGCTGCGAGGGGCGCGCCCAGGAACGGTTGCCATTTCATTGCCGCATGTCCCGCGGCGTGCCGAACGGGATGCCGATCTTCAGCATGAATTCGTTGCGGGAGTGCTCGTCGCCATAGATGCGGTCGCCATAGACCACGTCGCGCTGTTCCTGCGTGAAGGCCTGCACCACCGGCAATTGATGGCGCCACGCGGCGGTCAGCCACCAGCGCTGCGTCGCGTAATGCAGGTTCGGGCCGAGGAACCAGGCCGAGTGCGCCTTGTTGCCGTACCAGTAGCCGTCGTATTCGCGGTGATTGCGCGCCTCGATGCCGGCGGACCAGTTGTCGGCGAAGCGATACGAAGCGCCCAGGTCCAGCTCCAGCATGGTTTCCTGCATCGGGCCCATCTTGCTGTCCTCGTGCTCGAAGGCGGTCCATGCGTTCGCCGCGAGGATCAGGCGGTCGTCCAGGAAATTCTTCTGCACGATCGCGCGGATCTCGATTTCGCGTTCGCGCGGACCGATCTCCGGTTCGACGTACAACGCGAAGCCGATCGGCTGCGTCAGCGGATTCATGATCTGCCAGATCGCTTCCACCGAGACGCTCTCGAAGCGCGTCTTGCGGTAGCGGCCGAACGGATCGTCGTCCATGCCGATGTCCGTGCCGGGACCGCCGGTCATGCCATCGGGCTCGTTGCGATACGCGTCGACGTAACTCCAGTTGAGATATCCCGCCAGCTGGAACTTGTCGTTGACGCCGTACTCGAGTTCCTCCTGGTTGATGAGGTAGTCGTAGTCGCCGCCGACCTGGTCGTGCTGCAGGTAGGAATGGTGTTCGTACTCGTAGGTGCCGGGCGGGTGGATGTCGGCGGTATAGATCCAGCCGAACGGCGATTCGCCGGCACTCGCCAGCGCACTCCAACCCAGCGTGGCGGCCAGCAGCAGCGCGGTCGCATGACGTCGCATCGCTTCCTCCCTCGACAATGAACGTCATTGTAGATAGCAATGATTCGCATTTGCAACCCAGCCGTGCAAAAAAACGGGCCGGTGCCCCGGCCCGTCCGGTTTCCGCACGGGTGCGGTTTCAGAGGGCGACGCCGGTGGCGCGCAGGATCCAGATCAGGATGATCGCGCCGATGATCGACAGCACGATCCCGGCGGGGTGGAACGGCGTGCCCGGCGGCGGACGGCTGAACAGGCGCGCGATCAGGCCGCCGATGACGGAACCGACGATGCCGACGATGATGGTCATCAGGATGCCCATCGGCACCGCGCCGGGAAAGAAGAAACGCGCAAGCAGGCCGACGATGAAGCCGATGATGATGTACCAGAGGATGTGCAGCATGGGGGTCTCCCGGTCGTTAGTGGAATGGGCGGTTCGCATCGGCACTGCGCGCAGTGCCGGTGATCCGGCCGAGGCAGCGGCGACACTCTATACCGTTGCCGGATCGCCGGGACAACCGCCCGCGGGCGGGCGCCGGCGCGTGCTAAAATCGTGCGGTTCCGTGCCGCCCGAATCGAGGCTTCCATGTTGAAACTCTCCGCGCGCATGAGCCGCGCCAAGCCCAGCGCGATCATGCTGATCGCCGACAAGGCCAAACAGTTGAAGGCCGCGGGCCACGACATCGTCAACTTCTCGATCGGCGTACCGAATTTCCTGCCGGGCGAGCACGTCTACGCAGCGGTGCGCGAGGCGCTGAAGCACGACAGCGGCGCCTACGGCTCCAATCGCGGCCGCGAGGATCTGCTGGATGCGTTCCTCGCGCACCTGCGCGAGATCGGGCTGGACGGTTACCAGCGTTCCAACGTCGCCGTCGGCGTCGGCGCCAAGCAGGTGCTGTACAACCTGTGCGAGGCGCTGCTGGACGAAGGCGACGAGATCGTCTTTCCGACGCCGTACTGGACCTCGTACCTGGACATCGCCGAAATCCTCGGCGCGAAGATCACGCTGCTGCCGTGCCCGCCGGAACAGAACTACAAGCTGACGCCGCAGCAACTCGACCGCGCGCTGGCGTCGAATCCGAAGGTGTTCCTGTTCAACAACCCTTCCAATCCGACCGGCATGGTGTACACGCGCGAGGAGATCGCCGCGCTGGCCGACGTGCTGGTGAAGCACCCGGACACCTGGATCCTCACCGACGACATCTACAACCGCATGGTGTTCGACGGCGTCGGTTACCACAACTTCGTGCAGATGAAACCGGAATTGCGCGAGCGCACCGCGATCGTGGATTCGCTGTCCAAGACCTACGGCATGCCGGGCTGGCGCGTGGGTTTCGTGGCGGCGCCCGAGCTGCTCGCCAACGCGGTGGTGACGCTCAATTCCAACCACATCACCAATATCCCGGAAGTCGTCACCGCCGCGGCGGTGGCCGCATTGACCGGCTCGCAGCAGGTAACGCGGGAAAAATGCGCCGAGTTCGCCAGTCGCCGCGACGACGTGCTGGATGCATTGCTTTCGATCCCGGGCGTGAAATGCCCGCGTCCGCAAGGCGCGTTCTACGCGTTCCCGGACATTTCGGTCGCGTTCGGCAAATCGCACGACGGCAGGATCGTCGGCAACGATGTCGATTTCTGCGCCGCCTTGCTGGAAAGCAAGGGCGTGGCCTGCGTGCCGGGTTCCGCCTTCGGCGAACCGCGCAGCCTGCGCATTTCCTACACCTGCCCGCGCACGCAACTCGACGCAGGCCTGCAACGTTTCAAGGAGTTCTTCGCGGAACTGGCCGAGATGCGCGAATCGCACGCGGTGTCCGCGTAGGCCGATGCGACACGGGTTGCGCCGCGCGCAACCCCCTGCAACTGCCGTCGTCATTCCCGCGAACCCGGGAACCCGGTGACTTCGCGGAGAAGAAGCCGGTCCCCGCGGAATGACGCCCGGTTTTGACGACGATCTTCGAACAAGCCTTCCGGAGTAGAACCATGAAAGCACCCGTCCGCATCGCCATCACCGGCGCCGCCGGCCAGATCGGTTACGCGCTGCTGTTCCGCATCGCCGCCGGCGACATGCTGGGCAGGGATCAACCCGTGATCCTGCATCTTCTGGAAATCACGCCCGCGTTGCCCGCGTTGAACGGCGTGGTGATGGAACTGGACGACTGCGCGTTCCCGCTGCTGCACGGCATCGTCGCCACCGACGATGCGAACGTCGCGTTCAAGGATGTCGACTACGCGCTGCTGGTCGGCGCGCGCCCGCGCGGCCCCGGCATGGAACGCAAGGACCTGCTGTCGGCCAATGGCGCGATCTTCGCGCCGCAGGGCAAGGCGCTGAACGCGCACGCGAAGCGCAACGTCAAGGTGCTGGTGGTCGGCAACCCGGCCAACACCAATGCGCTGATCGCGCAGGCCAACGCGCCCGACCTCGATCCGGCCTGCTTCAGCGCGATGATGCGGCTGGACCACAATCGCGCCAAGGCGCAGCTCGCCGACAAGGCCCACGCGCACGTCAACGACGTCAGGCGCATGATCATCTGGGGCAACCATTCGTCCACGCAGTATCCCGACATCCACCACGCGACGGTGAAGGGCGAACGCGCGGTCGACCTGGTGGACAACGGCTGGTACCGCGACACGTTCATCCCGACCGTGCAGCAGCGCGGCGCCGCGGTCATCAAGGCGCGCGGCTCGTCGTCGGCGGCATCGGCCGCGAGCGCGGCGATCGATCACATGCGTTCGTGGGCGCTGGGTACGGACGAGGGCGATTGGGTCTCGATGGCCGTGCCGGCGGACGGCAGTTACGGCATCGCGCCGGGCGTGATCTTCGGGTTTCCGGTGACCTGCCGGAACGGCCAGTGCGAAATCGTGCTGAAGCTCGACGTCAACGAATTCTCGCGTGCACGACTGGAAGCCACCGAGAAGGAACTGCGCGAAGAACGCGCCGCGGTCGAACACCTGCTCGCACGCTGAGCGGCGCAGGTGACGCCTGTGCAGGGCGGCGGGGACGCCGCCCTTCGCTTTCGCAGCGATCGACCATCTGGAAATCCGCCCGGCGCGTGTCAGAATCCGCGAAGGAGTGGACGCGGATTCAGGGTTTCCGCGTCCGGGGCGCAACGATGGCCGAGTGGGGAATCTGGCGCGAACTCAAACGCCACCACGTGTATCGCGTGGCGGCGGCGTATACGGTGGCCGGCTGGCTGATCATCCAGGTCGTCGCCATCCTGTTTCCTGTGCTGGCGCTGCCGGACTGGCTGGAACGCATCATCGTGGTGCTGGTGCTGGCGGGATTCCCGGTGGCGCTGGTGCTGGCGTGGGCGTTCCAGGTGCCGCGCGAAGAAGCGCAACTTTCGCAGAGCAGGCGGCAGCGCTCGCTCAGGACGGGCGTCGCGCTGGGCGCGGCCGGCGTGCTGATCGCGGTGATCGCCGGAGGCGTGTGGTGGTACCTCGTGCCGCGCGAGCGTTCGCTGGCCGCGACTTCGCTCACTTCCGATGCCGCCGACGCTTCGGCATCCGGCGCGGCGATCAATCCCGATTCCATTGCGGTGTTGCCGCTTTCGGTGCTGGGCGGCGGCACGCAGGAGAATTATCTGGGCCAGGGCATCAGCGACGAATTGCTCAATGCGCTGTCGCGGATCAACGGGCTGGAGGTGATCGGCCGCACTTCCTCGTTCCGCTTCAAGGACAGCGATCTCGGCGCGAAGGAAATCGGGCGGCAGCTCGGCGCGCGCAACCTGCTTTCCGGGGTCGTGCAACGCTCCGGCGACGACCTTCGCATCGACGTGGAACTGGACGACACGGTCACCGGCGCGAAACTCTGGTCGAACCAGTACGACGAGAAGATGGCAGGCCTGTTCACGCTGGAAGACCGGATTTCCACGGCCGTCGTCGCGGCGCTGCAGGTCAAGCTCGGCGACATCGACGGGCAGTCGCTGGTGTTCGAGGGCACCGGAAACGCGCAGGCGCACGATCTGTTCATGCAGGCGACGCGGTTGTCGTGGCGCACCGACGAGGCCGACCTCGTGCAGGCGCTGTCGTTGTTCAACCAGGCGATCGACGAAGATCCCGATTACGCCGCCGCCTGGGCGGGCATGGCGCGCGCGTACGTCAACCTTTCCGACGTGTATCGCGCGCCGCTGGAAGTGCTGCCGGCGATGCGGGGCGCGGCGCAGAAAGCGATCGCGTTGAATCCCGATCTCGCGGAAGGACATCTGCAGCTCGGTTACATCCTGATGAGCTACGACCTGGATTTCGTCGCTGCGAAACCGGAACTGGAGCTTGCCGCGAAGCTGCAACCGAGCCTGGCCGAGGCGCACGCGATCCTCGGCCAATACGCGTTGCGGATCGACAAGGACCCGGCTGCGGCGCGCAGGCAACTGCAGATCGCGGAAAGGCTGGACCCGCTGAATCCATGGTTCCCGCGCTGGGAAGCGTACGCGGCGATCGCGCAGAACGACGAGGCCGGCGCGATGAAGCTGGCCCGGCGCGTGGACCGGATCGATCCGCGCTTCGCCTACAACGGCGATACGGTGGCGATGGTGGATGGCGCGTTCGGGCGCTGGCAGGCGTGTCTGGATCGTTACGCCCGCCAGCATGCTCGACTCAGCCTGTCGAGCCCGCAACTGGCGATCTGCCAGGCCGGCATCGGAGACGCCGCGCCGGCGCGCGCGACCGCGGAACAACTGGAAGCCGATGCGCAGCGGCATTACGTCGATCGCACCTACATCGCCGCGATCGATGCCGCGCTCGGCGACAGGGACGCTGCGATGACGGAACTCCAGCGGGCGTATGCGGATCATTCCGCGCACATGAACAGCCTCTGGATGAATCCCTGGTACCGCCCCTTGCACGGCGATGCGCGTTTCGAGGCGCTGGTGGCGCGGATTGCCGCGGGCGGTCGCGCGCAATCGCCGGCCTCGTCTCCAAATGCGTTAAAATAGCGGCTTTGCCGGAGGCCGCATGGGCGATCCTTCTTCCGCGGGAGCACGCTTCCGCGCCGCGCTTGCCGACGAATCTCCATTGCAGGTGGTAGGCGCGATCACGGCCTACGCGGGCCTGATGGCCAAACGCATCGGCTACAAGGCGTTGTATCTCTCCGGCGGCGGCGTGGCAGCCAATTCACTCGGCATGCCCGATCTCGGCATCTCCACGATGGAAGACGTGCTGACCGATGCGCGCCGCATCGTCGATGCCACGCAACTGCCGCTGCTGGTGGACATCGACACCGGCTGGGGCGGCGCGTTCAACATTGCGCGCACGATCCGTTCGTTCGAGCGCGTCGGCGTCGCCGCGGTGCACATGGAAGACCAGGTCGGGCAGAAGCGCTGCGGGCATCGTCCCGGCAAGGAAGTGGTATCGAAGGACGAAATGGTCGATCGCATCAAGGCCGCGGTGGATGCGAAAACCGATCGCGACTTCGTGCTGATGGCGCGCACCGACGCCGCGGCGGTCGAAGGCATCGACAGCGCGATCGAACGCGCGGTGGCCTGCGTCGAGGCCGGCGCCGACATGATTTTTCCCGAGGCCATGAAGACGCTGGACGATTACCGCAAGTTCAAGGCGGCGGTGAACGTGCCGATCCTCGCCAACCTCACCGAGTTCGGTTCCACGCCGTTCTTCACCGTCGACGAATTGCGTTCCGCGAACGTGGACATCGCGCTGTATTGCTGCGGCGCCTATCGCGCGATGAACAAGGCGGCGTTGGGGTTCTACGAAACCGTGCGCCGCGACGGCACGCAAAAGGCGTACGTGCCGCAGATGCAGACCCGCGAAGAACTCTACGACTTCCTCGGATACCACGCGTACGAAGACAAGCTCGACGCGTTGTTCGCGGGCGGACGGAAGGATTGATTTCCCATGCCTGAGTTGCCGCTCGATCCAGCAGAGAACGCGCCCGCTGCGGTCCGACGTTCGATCCGTTGGGATGCGCTGGCCGCGATCATCGCGGCGCTCGTCGGATTGCTTGCGCTGATCGTTGCCGGCTACACCGCCTACATCCAGCGCCAGCAGGTGCGGGCGCAGGTGTGGCCGTACCTGATGTGGGCAAACAGCGACAACTCGTCGGAGTACATGTGGATCAACAAGGGCGTCGGTCCGGCGATCGTGAAAAGCGCGCAAGTACTGATCGGTGGCAGGCCGCAACGGGACTGGGACGAGGTGTTGCGCACGTTGCAAACGGGTGAACTCAAGATTGGGCAAAGCTCATTCAATCACGGTGTGGTTTCGGCGGGCGAAACGATCGAATGGCTCAAGTTCAAGGATCAGTCGGATTTCCGGACTTTCCGCACTGCCGCCGAGCGCATGCAACTGAAATTCAAGGTCTGCTATTGCTCGACCTTGGGCGATTGCTGGGTGGACGACACGACCCGGGGAATTCGCGGCAACAATACGCGTTTTGCCGTCGACCGGTGTCCCGCCGTGCCCGAATCCGGGCAGTTCCAGGATTGACGAAGCATGTCGGAGGAGAATCACGACCAGAACCCATCCACGCCGGCGAAGATCGAGCGGCGCCAGGTCAGGTGGGACGCCATGGCCGCGATCATTGCCTCGCTGGTCGGCTTTCTTGCGCTGCTGGTCGCCGGCTACACCGCGTACATCGCGCGCTACACCGCCGATGTCCAGACCAAGCAGGTGCAGGCGCAGGTATGGCCGTGGCTGGTGGCCGGAAACAACGACAACGAGCGTTCCATCGAAGTCCTCAACAAGGGCGTCGGCCCGGCGATCGTGCGCAGTGCGCAGGTTTTCGTGGACGGCAAGCCGCAGCCGGATTGGCAGCACGTACTGAAGGCGCTCGGCACGGCGCCGCACCAGTATTCGCAGTCGACGCTCAATCCGAACGTGCTGACGCCCGGCGAGAAGGTTCCGGCGATCCAGTTCGCGGACGAGGACGACTACAAGCGTTTCCGGGCTGCCGCGGTCACGCACCTGACCCTGGTCGACATTTGCTACTGCTCGACCCTGGGTGAGTGCTGGATGTACAGCGACAAGCACGCGGTCGGTTACAAATCGCTGGCGCAACTGGTGACACCGGTCGGGCGGTGTCCGAAGCTGCCCGACAAGGTCATTTTCAACAACTGACGGCGCGGCTCGCCTCGCTGCAACGATACGAAAACGGAGAAAACCATGAGCGACAACGCGCAAGTCCTTCCCAAGGCCAAGAAGTCGGTCGCGCTGTCCGGCGTGGCGGCGGGCAACACCGCGCTGTGCACGGTCGGCCGCAGCGGCAACGACCTGCACTATCGCGGCTACGACATCCTGGATTTCGCGACGACGGCGGAGTTCGAGGAGATCGCCTACCTGCTCGTGCATGGCGAGTTGCCGAACGAGGCGGAGCTGGATGCGTACAAGGCGAAGCTGAAATCGCTGCGCGGCATTCCGTCCGCGGTGAAATCGGTACTCGAGCAGATTCCGGCCTCCGCGCATCCGATGGACGTGATGCGCACGGCCGTCTCCGCGCTCGGCTGCGCCTTGCCGGAAAAGGACGACCACAACCATCCGGGCGCGCGCGACATCGCCGACCGCCTGATGGCTTCGCTGGGATCGATGCTGTTGTACTGGCACCAGTTCGCGGTCAACGGCAAGCGCATCGACGTGGAAACCGATGACGATTCCATCGGCGGCCATTTCCTGCATCTGCTGCACGGCAAGCCGCCGGGTGACCAATGGGTGCGCGCGATGCACACGTCCTTGATCCTCTACGCCGAGCACGAATTCAACGCCAGCACGTTCGCTGCGCGCGTCATCGCGGGCACCGGTTCGGACATGTATTCGGCCATCGCCGGCGCGATCGGCGCGCTGCGCGGACCCAAGCACGGCGGCGCCAACGAGTTCGCGTTCGAGATCCAGAAGCGCTACGACACGCCGGACGAGGCGGAAGCCGACATCCGCGCGCGCGTCGAACGCAAGGAAGTCGTGATCGGTTTCGGCCATCCGGTCTACACCACCGGCGATCCGCGCAACAAGGTCATCAAGGAAGTCGCGCGCGAACTGTCGGCGGCGCAGAACAACATGAAGATGTTCGACATCGCCGCACGCCTGGAATCGGTGATGTGGGACATCAAGAAGATGTTCCCGAACCTGGACTGGTTCAGCGCGGTGAGCTACCACATGATGGGCGTGCCGACCGCGATGTTCACGCCGCTGTTCGTGATCTCGCGCACCTCGGGCTGGAGCGCGCACGTGATCGAACAGCGCATCGACGGCAAGATCATCCGCCCGAGTGCGAACTACACCGGACCGGAAGACAGGGTGTACGTGCCCATCGAAAAGCGTTAGCCGTCGCCCCGATTGCTGGCGGATCCAGTGGGCCCCTCGAGCTCGGCAAGGTGGCCTGGATGCGCGCTTGCGCGGGGTGGCATAAAAAGGCCGCGCTTCGCGCGGCCTTTTTCACCCATCGATCGGAGGAGGCATCATGCAGCCTGATCGAGGCCCTCGTCCTTCAGTACCTTCCGTACGCCGGCGTCGGCGCGCATGCGTTGCTCGAACTTCTTCAGGTTTTCCAGACCCGAAAGATCGACCTTGACGTTCTTTGCCCAGCGCAACATCACGAACAGGTAGGGATCGGCGATCGAGCGCGCGCCGGCCAGCCAGTCGTGCTTGCCGAGTCGTTCATCGACGCGCTCGAACATTGCGCGCAGTTGCCTGCGTGCATGGTCGTGCGTTTTCTCGATGACGGCCTTGTCTTCGAGGTAGTTGGTCGTGCCGAAGATCGGCTTGAACGCGGGGTGCATGTCGGAATTGAGGAAGCCCAGCCAGCGGTTGACTTCCGCGCGTCCCTTCGGGGTGCCGTCGCCGCCGAGCTTCGCCTCGGGAAACCTGTCCGCCAGATAATTGAGGATGGCGCTGTTCTGCGTGAGTACCCAGCCGTCCTCCTCCAGCACCGGCACCGAACCCGCGGGATTGAGTTTCCTGAATTCGGGCTTGCCGCGTTCCTCGCGGCTGACGATCTGCGTGGTGTAGGGCTCGGCCGTCCATTCCAGCGCGATGTGATCGGCGGTCGAACAGGCTCCGGGCGTGGTGTAGAGTTTCATGCGGCGACTCCTTGTCGATGGGGTTGGTGGGTCCGGATGCGAAGGATGCGTGGGTTCCGGATCGCTCCGCACCACATAAATCGGGACGGACGCCGCCGGCTTCAAGCATGAGCATGCCCGCGCCGGACTTGCCTTGCGGGAAGGGGTTTCACAACGTGGCGGCGAGCCGCGTCGCCTGCGCGATCGCGCGCTTGGCATCCAGTTCCGCGGCGACATCGGCGCCGCCGACCACGTGCACGTTCAACCCCGACGCGATCAACTCGTCGGCGAGCGTGCGGTTGGGCTCCTGGCCGGCGCAGATGATCACGTCGTCCACGGCCAGCGTCTGCGGTTGGCCGTCGAGCGTGATGTGCAAGCCGGCGTCGTCGATTTTTTCGTAGGTCACGCCGCCGAGCATTGTCACGCCCTTGGCTTTCAGCGCGGCGCGATGGACCCAGCCGGTCGTCTTGTTGAGGCGCTTGCCCGGCTTGCCCGGCGTGCGTTGCAGCAGCCACACCTCGCGCGGGGACGCTTCGACCTGCGGAGCGACGATGCCGCCGCGATGCGCCAGCGTCGTGTCCACGCCCCATTCGCGCGACCAGCGCGCGATGTCGGTGGTGGGCGAGGGTGGCGCCTGCGTCAGGAATTCGGCGACATCGAAACCGATGCCGCCCGCGCCGATGATCGCCGCGCGCGCGCCGATCGCGGTCTTGCCGGAAACGACCTCGACATAACCGCGCACCTTCGGATGATCCTGGCCGGGGATCCGCGGATTGCGCGGCAGGATGCCGGTGGCGACCACGACGGCGTCGAACTTCTGCTCCCGCAGGATTGCTGCGCCGGCGCTCGTCCGCAGGTGGATATCCACCCGCAATTCGGCGAGCCGCTGGGCGAAATAGCGCAAGGTTTCGGCAAATTCTTCCTTGCCGGGAATGCGTTTCGCCAGATTGAACTGACCGCCGATCTCGTCGGCGCTTTCGTACAGGGTCACCGCGTGGCCGCGTTCGGCCAGCGTGCAGGCTGCGGCAAGGCCGGCCGGTCCCGCGCCGACCACCGCGCAGCGTTGCTTGCGCGTCGCCGCGGTGATCACCAGTTCGGTTTCGTGGCAGGCGCGCGGATTGACCAGGCACGAGGCGCGTTTGTTCTCGAACACGTGGTCGAGGCAGGCCTGGTTGCAGGCGATGCAGGTGTTGATGCGATCGCCACGGCCCGCGCGCGCCTTGTCCGGCCATTGCGGATCGGCGAGCAACGGCCGCGCCATCGACACCATGTCGGCATCGCCCTGCGCGAGAATCCGCTCGGCGACGTCCGGCATGTTGATGCGGTTGGTGGTGATCAGCGGGATGCGCACGTGTTCCTTCATGCGCCGCGTCACCCACGTGAAGGCCGCGCGCGGGACAGAGGTGACGATGGTCGGAACGCGCGCCTCGTGCCAGCCGATGCCGGTGTTGATCATGCTGGCGCCTGCGGCTTCGATGCGTCTTGCCAGCGACACGATGTCGTTCCACGCCTGCGCGCGTTCCACCAGATCCAGCATCGACAGGCGATAGATGATGATGAAGTCGCCGCCTACCGCCTCGCGCGAGCGGTGCACGATCTCCTCGGGGAAACGCATGCGGTTTTCCGCCGTGCCGCCCCAGCGGTCGCCGCGCAGGTTGCTGCGTTCGGCGAGGAATTCGTTGATCAGGTAACCCTCGGAGCCCATGATCTCGACGCCGTCGTAGCCGGCCTCGCGCGCCAGCTTCGCGCAGCGCGCGAATGCGCGGATCGTGCGTTCGATGCCGCGCTCGCCCAATGCGCGCGGCGTGAACGGCGTGATCGGCGACCGGATCCGCGAGGGCGCGACGCTGAAGGGGTGGTAGCCGTAGCGACCGGCGTGCAGGATCTGCAGGCAAATCCTTCCGCCGGCAGCGTGCACGGCCGAGGTGATGCGCCGGTGCGGCGCGACCTGCCAGCGCGAGGACAGCCGGCTCGAAAAGGGTTTCAGCCAGCCTTCGAGGTTGGGCGAAAAGCCGCCGGTCACCATCAGGCCGACGCCGCCGCGCGCGCGCTCGGCGAAGTATTCGGCCAGCTTGCCGAAATCGCGCGCGTGGTCTTCCAGGCCGGTGTGCATGGAACCCATCAAGACGCGGTTCGGCAACGTGCAGAAACCGAGATCGAGCGGAGCGAAAAGGTGCGGGTAGGGGTTCAAGGCGGCCTGCGCGTCCGAACGATCGTTCGAGGATGCACGCGCACCCGCGGTTCCACAAGCCGGCCCCTCAAGCGTCTGCCGTCGCGCGACGCGCGCGACGTTGCGCCCACCAACCGAGCGCGACGATGCCGGCGACGAACACGGCATCGACGACATAGCGCAGCGCGTCGCGCGCGTCGAACCAGTCGTCCACAAGATCGTCCTCGGTCACCATGCGCGCGGCGGTCCAGGCGATCACCCCCGCACCTACGAAAACGATCGCCGGCCAGCGATCCAGCAGCTTCAGGATCAAGCGCGAGCCCCACACGACCAGCGGCACGCTGATCAGCAAACCGAGCGTCACCAGTCCGAGATGGCCCTTGGATGCGCCGGCGATGGCGAGCACGTTGTCGAGCCCCATCAAGGCGTCGGCGATGACGATGGTGAGCATCGCGCTCCACAGGCCGGTGGCGGCGCGCACGTGGTGGTCTTCCTCATGCTGGCGCAGCAGCCGCCAGGCGATGGGCAGCAACGCCAGGCCTCCGATCAGCATCAGCCCCGGGATTTTCAGCAGCCAGATCACGCCCGCCGTCATCGCCACGCGCACCGCGATGGCGCCGAAGCTGCCCCAGAAGATCGCGCGCAACTGCAACCGGTGCGGCAGGTTGCGCGCGGCCAGCGCGATCACCACCGCGTTGTCGCCGGCAAGCACGAGGTCGATCAGGATGATCGACCCCAGGCCGGACCAGAAGGCCGGGTTCGAGATCGAGCCGAGCACGTGTTCGAATATGGTCATCGGCGGCCCCTGCGCGTGCGGACGAACCGCGAGCGCCATCCCGCACGCTCGCGGACGGCGTTCACGGAAGTCTCGCCCGCGGTTTTGAAAGTGAGCCACGGAGCCGGTTGCCATCGACGGCGCTCTTGGCCACTTTCACGCGCAAGGATGCGCTTGAACCGCCGCGGCGACCGGAACGCTTGCGCGCCCGTGTTGACGATCGCCGCAAGGTCCGGGGAACGCCCGAACCCGAACTACTCCCTTCCATGCTGTTGCCGACTGCCCTGTCGGCGATGATCGGGAACGGCAACCCGCGACCGCGCCTGTCGCAGGATTCTGTGCGGCGTGGCAATCGCGGTCAATAGCCCTGCGAAGCCGCCGCCGCCTCTGGCACAATGTGCAGTTCGTTCGAGCCGGAAATCCCGACATGAGTCATGACATCCGTTCCGCGCAGCGTCCCGCGCCGGACCGCCCGCTGGCCGATATCGCCGACTACGTGCTGGACCATCGCATCGATTCGACCGAGGCTTTCGAAACCGCGCGCTACATGCTGATGGATTCGCTCGGTTGCGCCATGCTGGCGATGAAGTTTCCGCAGTGCGTCGAACACCTCGCGCCGATCGTGCCGGGCGCCACGCTGGAGAACGGCGCGCGCGTTCCCGGCACCTCGTTGCAGCTGGATCCTGCGCAAGCCGCCTTCTGCATCGGTACCCAGATCCGCTGGCTGGATTTCAACGACACCTGGCTCGCCGCCGAATGGGGCCATCCATCGGACAACCTGGGCACGATCCTGGCGGTGGGCGACTGGCTGTCGCGTTCGCAAGGCAAGTCGCTGAGCGTGCGCGATGCGCTGGGCTGGGCGATCAAGGCGCACGAGATCCAGGGTGGCTATGCGCTGAAGAACAGTTTCAACCGGGTCGGACTCGATCACGTGATCCTGGTGAGGCTGGCTTCCACGGCGGTCGCCACCGCCATGCTCGGCGGCAATCGCGAGCAGGTGATCGATGCCGTCTCCAACAGCTGGATCGACGGCGGCGCATTGCGCACCTACCGTCATGCGCCGAACACCGGGCCACGCAAGAGCTGGGCGGCCGGGGATGCCTGTCGCCGCGCGGTGATCCACGCGTTGAACGCCGTGCAACACGGCGAAACGGGTTATCCGTCGGCGCTCAGCGCGAAAACCTGGGGCTTTTACGACGTTGCCTTCGGCGGCAAACCGTTCGAGTTCGAACGCCCTTTCGGCAGTTACGTCATGGAGAACGTGCTGTTCAAGATCAGCTATCCGGCCGAATTCCATGCCCAGACCGCCGTGGAGTGCGCGATGCGTTTGCATGGTCAGGCCGCAAAGCGCCTCGACGAAATCGAGCGCATCGAGATCGAAACCCAGGAGGCGGGCGCACGCATCATCGACAAGACCGGTCCGCTGGCCAATTACGCGGATCGTGACCACTGCATCCAGTACATGGTGGCGGTCCCGTTGATCTTCGGGCGCCTGACGGCGGACGATTACACCGACGCCGTGGCTGCCGATCCGCGCATCGATGCCTTGCGCGCAAAAATGACCGTGACCGAGAACCCGCAGTTCACCCGCGATTATTTCGATCCGGACAAGCGCTTCATCGGCAATGCCGTGCGGGTTTTCTTCAAGGACGGGACCTCCACCGAACGGGTGGCGATCGATTACCCCATCGGGCACCGGCGGCGTCGCGCCGAGGGCATGCCGGTGCTCAAGGCCAAGTTCGAGGGCGCCGTGGCTGGCCACTTGCCCGCCCGGCAGGCGCAGCAGCTTGTTCAGCTTTGTGCAGACGGCGCGAGGCTGGAAGCCGCGCCATTGTCGGAATTCCTAGGTTTTTTCGCTAGTTGAATGCAGGGATGACTTGCCGATGAACGGCGCAATCCCCACTGGCATCAAATGTTTGTTTTTTGCTAAACTGCGCGTGCCTCGACGGCGGATCCCGCGGGATCACGTCGCCATGCAGCAAGGTGTACGCGTTTTGTGCGTTCCACCGGGGTGGTGGGGGCGCAGAGAAACAACAAAAGGAGACTCCGATGAAACGTAAAGGCTTGTGCGCGATGATCGCGCTGGTCTTGGGAAGTGCCGGCGTCATGTCCGTGGCGCATGCCCAGGACACCATGCCGCAGGACAATACGACCCCTGCGACCACCGACACCACCATGACCACGGACACCGGCTACGGCAGCTGGTATATCGTGCCGCGGATCGGTGCCGCATTCGGCGACAGTGATCGCGAGGTTCAGACCAGTCCCACCGGCGGAATCGGTGTCGGCTTCTGGGTGAACCCCTACCTGACCCTGGATTTCGAGGGCCTCACTGACAACGCCGACTACAAGGACAGCTCGCCGCGCGCCGGCAAGCAGTGGGAAAGCATCCAGCTGGATGTGGCCGCCCGCTGGTACTTCATGGATCCGGCTTCGCCGTGGCGCCCGTACCTGATGGGCGGCATCGGTGCGGTGCGGCATGCCGCGGTGTCCAGTGAACTCGCGAAGGCGGGTGTCAGCTATCCTTGCAATGATGTCACCGGCGGGTTGAACACTTGCACATTGACCACCAATGGCTCCGGCTGGGGCCCGATGGCGACCTTGGGCGTGGGCGTGCTGTACAACATCAACGATCGCGTGGCCCTTCGCGGTGAAATTGCCGCGCGTTACTACCGCGACACCACGTCTTCGCGCTTGGCCGGATTCACTACGGATCCCACGGACAAGCAGTATGGTCGTACGATCGGTGAAACTTCGTGGGTGGATGGTTTGGCCACGATCGGCCTCGTGATCAAGATGGGTCACGCCGCGCCGCCGCCGCCGCCGCCGCCGCCGCCGGCACCGCCGCCGCCGAAGTGCCCGAATCCGCCTCCGGGTGCGATCCTGGGTCCGGATGGTTGCCCGCAGAATGTCGTCATCGACCTGCGTGGCGTGAACTTCAAGTTCGACCGTCCGAAGAAGGGCGAAAGCAACATCGGCCCGACGCTGAAGGCTCCGGAATCCGATTCGCTGGCCATCCTCGACCAGGCCGTGGATACGCTGAACCGGTATCCGCAGGTCCAGATCGAGATCGATGGTTATACCGATTCGGTCGGTACCGATCAGTACAACCAGGGCTTGTCGGAGCGTCGTGCGAACATCGTCGACGGCTATCTGACCTCGCACGGCATCGACGCCAGCCGCATCACGTCGGTGAAGGGTTTCGGCGAGACCAACCCGATCGACACCAACAAGACCGCGGCTGGCCGTCAGCGCAACCGTCGTGTCGAACTGGTGGTCCAGGGCCAGAATGCTGCCGGCCAAACCGATCAGTCGCAACCGGCCGATCAGCAGCAACAGCAGCAACAGCAATAAGACTCGGCAACGAGTCGGCAACAAGAAAAAGCCCGGCGTGAGCCGGGCTTTTTTTGTGCGATCGTCCATGATCGCGGTAGGTGCGAACAACGCAGGAGCGCAAGAGGTTCCCATTGTTGAACGCCACAAGCAGCCATCCTTGGCCGCACGAATTTTGTGCGATCGTCCATGGTCGCGGTAGGTGCGAACAACGCAGGAGCGCAAGGGATTCCGATTGTTGAACGCCACAAGCGGACATCCCTGGCCGCACTCTTGAACAATGCCTTGCCCCTCACGGATTCTTGAGCAACCCCAACGCGCGCCCCGCCGCCGTGAATGCCTCGATTGCGCGATCCAGATGGTCGCGCGTGTGCGCAGCCGACATCTGCGTGCGGATGCGCGCCTGTCCCTGCGGCACGACCGGGAAGAAAAAGCCGATCGCGTAGATGCCGCGCTCCAGCAGTTTTGCCGCGAACTGTTGCGCGAGCTTGGCGTCGCGCACCATCACGGGCACGATCGGGTGCGTGCCCGGCTTGATTTCGAATCCCGCGGCGGTCATTTTTTCGCGAAAGTGGCGTGTGTTTTCCAGCAGCCTTCCACGCAGGTCGCCCGCCTCGCCGAGCATGTCGAAGACTTCGATGCCGGCGGCCACGACGTGCGGCGGCAGCGAATTGGAAAACAGGTAGGGACGGGAACGCTGGCGCAGCATCTCGATGATCTCGCCGCGGCCGGTGGTGAATCCGCCGACCGCACCGCCCAGCGCCTTGCCCAGCGTGCCGGTGAAGATGTCGATCTTGTCCATCACGCCGTTGACTTCGGCGGAACCACGGCCGGTGGCGCCGAGGAAGCCGGTGGCGTGGCATTCGTCGATGTGCACCATCGCGCCGTACTGCCGCGCCAGCGCGGTAATGCGATCCAGCGGCGCGATGAAGCCGTCCATCGAGAACACGCCGTCGGAGGAAATCAGCTTGCTGCGCGCGGCGGCGGAGTCCGCGGCCTGCAATTGCTTTTCCAGGTCCGCCATGTCGCAGTTCGCATAACGGAAACGCTTCGCCTTGCACAGGCGGATGCCGTCGATGATCGAGGCGTGGTTCAGCGCGTCCGAAACGATTGCGTCCTGTTCACCCAGCAGCGGTTCGAACAGGCCGCCATTGGCATCGAAACATGCGGCGTAGAGGATCGCGTCGTCCGTGCCGAAGAATTTCGCGATCTTCGCTTCCAGTTCCTTGTGCAGGTCCTGCGTGCCGCAGATGAACCGCACCGAGGCCATGCCGAAGCCGTGTGTGTCGAGCGCCTTCTTCGCCGCTTCGATCAGGCGCGGATGATCGGCCAGCCCGAGGTAATTGTTGGCGCAGAAGTTCAACACGCGGCGGCCATCGGCCAGCGTGATCTCCGCCGACTGCGGCGAGGCGATGATGCGTTCGTTCTTGAACAGGCCGCTGTCGCGGATGGATTCGAGTTCTTCGCTGAAACGTACTTGCGCGGCGTAGGTCATGGCCTGTTTCCTTTGCGACAATCCATGATCGCCGCTTGAAGAATTCATCTTGCAAATTTCGGCATTCCGCACCCATGAAGACCGGGAGTGGCCATCCATGGCCACACTTTTCGACAACAGCATGCATCGATTTTTCCGGATACCGCCTAATTCCAACTGCACACCACCTTGCCGCAACTGCCGGAAGCCATCAGGTCGAAGCCCTGCTGGAAATCGTCGATCGCGAGCTGGTGGGTCAGGACTTTCTGCAGCGGGAAGCCGGTCAGCAGCATCTGCGTCATCTTGTACCAGGTTTCGTACATGCGCCGGCCGTAGATGCCGTGCAGCACCAGCCCCTTGAAAATCACGCGATCCCAGTCGATGCCGGTGCCGCGCGGCAGGATCCCGAGCAGGGCGATCCTGCCACCGTGGTACATCGCATCGAGCATGTCGTTGAAGGCGCGTGGATTGCCGCTCATCTCCAAGCCCACGTCGAAACCTTCCATGTGCAGGTCGGCGATGACGTCCTTCAACGATTCCTTCGCCACGTTGACCACGCGGGTCGCGCCCATGTCCGCGGCGAGCTGCAGCCGGTACTCGTTGACATCGGTGACCACCACGTTGCGTGCGCCGACGTGGCGCGCGATGCCCGCGGCGATGATGCCGATCGGCCCGGCGCCGGTGATCAGCACGTCCTCGCCGATCAGGTCGAATTCCAGCGCGCAATGCGCGGCGTTGCCGTAGGGATCGAAGAAGGCGGCCAGCGACGATGGAATCTGGTCCGGGATCGGCCACAGGTTCGAGGCCGGCATGGCGAGGTATTCCGCGAACGCGCCGTTGCGGTTGACGCCGATGCCGATGGTGTACGGGCACAGGTGCGGCCGTCCGGCGCGGCAGTTGCGGCACATGCCGCACACGATGTGGCCTTCCGCGGAAACGCGCTGGCCGACGCTGTAACCGCGCACGCCGGGGCCGATGTCGACGATGTGGCCGACGAATTCATGCCCGATCACCAATCCGGGCTTTATGTTGCGCTGCGACCATTCATCCCAGTTGTAGATGTGCAGGTCGGTGCCGCAGATCGCGGTCTTTTCCAGCTTGATCAGTACTTCATTGGGGCCGATCGGGGGAACCTGCACCTCCTCCATCCAGATTCCCTTGCCGGCTTCGCGCTTGACCAGCGCCTTCATCATCTGGGGCATGGAAACTCTCCCGTGGACAGTGGTCGATCCATTCGCATGGTCCGGCAATTTTATCAGCCATCCATGCCGCGCTTCGCGTCCGCCCTTCGTGCGCGCCGCTTTTTTGCCGGCGCAGCCGCAGGTCGCCGCGTCCGCTCGCAACACCAAGGAAACCTCTGATTTATTGAGGTTCCTGCGTGCAGGGATGCACCGCACGCGGATCAAACACGGCAAGTGTTTGATCCGTCGAAGCCGAGTCCGGACATGTGCCGGACTCGGCGTGCTCTGACAAATCCCGGATGGATTTGTTTAGAGCTTCCCAAAGTGAATTATAAGCGCGGACGCCGCGCGCGAGCCCGCGCGCTAGGCGCCGCCGGCGACGGACAGACTGTCCTGTTCATCCTGCAGCACGCGCCAGCGTTGCGCATCCATCGGCCGCGCGAAGTGGTAGCCCTGCAACCGGTCGACGCCGTGGCGTTCGAACCACGCCTGTTGCGCGGCGTTTTCCACGCCTTCCACGGTGACCTCCAGCCCGAGACTGTGCGCCAGCGTGACGATCGCCGCCACGATCGCGGCGGTGCGCGGATCCACCAGCACCTCGTTGCCGAAACTGCGGTCGATCTTCAGGCAGTCCACCGGCAGCGCGCGCAGGTGGCTCAGGGACGAATAGCCGGTGCCGAAATCATCCAGCGACACGCTCACGCCCAGCGCGCGCAGGCGGGTCAGGCATTCGGTGGCACGGTCCATGTCGTCCAGCGCGCCGGATTCGAGTACTTCCAGTTCCAGCCGCTGCGGGTCGAGCCCGGTCGACGCCAGCACCGCGCGCACCAGTTCCGGGAAATGCTCGCGCTGGAAGCTGCGCGTGGAAATGTTCACCGCCACGGTCAGCGGCTTGCCCGCGTGCGAACGCCATTGCTGCGCTTCGCGGCAGGCGCGTTCGAGCACGTGGCGGTCGAGATCCTCGATCATGCCCAGCCGTGCCATTTCGTCGATGAACATGTCCGGTGCCAGCAGGCCGCGCTTGGGGTGTTGCCAGCGCACCAGCGATTCCGCGCCGGCGAATTGGTGGTTGCCGGCGGCCAGCAGCGGCTGGAAGTACAACTCGAATTCGCCGCGCAGCAACGCCCGCCGCAATTCGGCCTGCAAGCCGAGCCGCGTCAGCACCAGCGAATTCATTTCGGTCGAATAGAAATTGAAGCGGTTGCCGCCCTCGCCGCGGGCCAGTTGCGCCGCGGCTTCCGCGGCGGCGATCAGCGGCGCGGCCTGGGTGGCGTCGTCCGGCGACAAGGCGATGCCGATGCTGGCGGACAAGGCCAGCTCACGGTCGCCGCTGTAGAACGGCGCGCGCAAGGCGGCCAGCAGGTTGTCCGCGCTCGCCGCCAGGTCGTCGGTGGTGTGCACATGCGGAACGATCTGCACCAGCCTCCACTCCGAAAGGCGCGCCGGCCGCGGCCATTGCGGCAACGCGCATTCCTCCACACGCGCGGCCGCCTGCGCCATCACCGCCTCGGCGGCAACCACGCCCAGCGAGCTGCTCAGCATGTCGGCCTGGTCGATGCGCACCAGCAGGGCGGCGGTGCGCTGGTTGGTGCCGCGCAGGGTGGATTCCAGATCCGACAGCAATCGCCGACGGTTGGGAAAGCCCGTCACCGGATCGAAGTCGCGCAGTCGTCGCAACGCGGTATCGGCGCGTTCGTAACGCAGGCGTTCGTCTTCGAGCAGCCACACCACCAGGCCGTAACCGATGAACAATTGCGCGATCAGATCCAGCACGCCGATGTAAGGCGCCCAGCTGAGGCGCACGCCGAACTCGGTTTCCGCGATCAGGATCACCAGCGCGTGCAGCAGTTCCACGCCGTACGCGCCGATCGCGAAAGCCGCGACCCGCGCGCCCAGCCCCGAGCGTCGCGCCCGCCGCCACAACAGGATCGCCACGATCAGGTAGGCGGCGCCGGTGAGCGCGTAACGCAAGCCGCTGCGCAACATCACGCGTTGCGTCGAAGCCGAGGGAGGGCCGGCGAACAACAGCATGGTGACGACCCCGAGCAGGACCGAAATGCCCAGCAGCCCCCATACCATGCGTTGCGTGGGCGGATGGCGCCCGAGCACGGCCATCGTTCCCAGTGCCAGCAGCGCGATCTGCAGGTACGCCGCGGTCAGCGACGCCGCGCTGATCGTCATGCGCAATGGCAGCGCGCCCATCGGCGGATCGCCGAAGTTGGACGACAGCATCGCCGCGACCAGGTACAGCGCCAGCGCGACGAACGAGAGCCCCCACAGCCGCAGGTATTCCAGCTTCGAGACGCGGTAGTAGTAGGCGAAAATGGACGCCTGGGCGATCGCGCAGCCTGCCTGCGCGAGGTACAGCACCAGATCGAGACCACGCGCTGCGTCCATCGGTTGCAGACCTTGTCGGAACTCAACCCCATCCCGCCGCAGCCGCGACCCCTGCCGCGGCCGAACATCCGCCTATCAGACCGCGGCGGGCGCGCCGTGTAAAGCGGCGCCGCCGCATGACACTAGAATGCGGCGATGCCAGCAGCGCGCGCGATCGACACACGACCCCCCGCGATTTTCCTGATGGGGCCGACGGCATCGGGCAAGACCGCGCTGGCGTGCGCCTTGGCCGAAGCCTTCCCGCTGCAACTGGTCAGCGTGGATTCGGCGCTGGTCTATCGCGGCCTGGACATCGGCAGCGCCAAGCCGGATGCGGCCACGCTGGCGCGCCACCCGCACCGGTTGATCGATATCCGCGATCCCGCCGAACCGTATTCCGCGGCGGACTTCCGCGAGGATGCCCTGCGCTCCCTGCGGGAGATCACCGCGAGCGGGGCCGTGCCGTTGCTGGCGGGAGGCACCGGCCTGTATTTCCGTGGATTGCAATTCGGCCTTTCCGACCTGCCGCCGGCGGATCCAGCGTTGCGCGCCCGCCTCGCGGCCGAGGCCGCCGGCACGGGCTGGCCGGCGTTGCACGCACGACTCGCCGCGCGCGATCCGGTAGCCGCCGCACGCATCGGTCCGCAGGATGCGCAACGCATCCAGCGCGCGCTGGAAGTGATCGAGTCGAGCGGCCGGCCGCTGTCGCAATTGCGCGACGGTGTGCGCTCGAAATTGCCGTACCGCCTGTTGAAACTCGCGCTGGTGCCGCGTGACCGCGCGGTCCTGCACGCGCGCATCGCCCGGCGCTTCGATGCGATGCTGTCCGGCGGTTTCCTGGACGAGGTCCGCGCCTTGCGCGAACGCGGCGACCTGCATCCCGGATTGCCCGCGCTGCGCGCGGTCGGCTATCGCCAGGCATGGCAGCATCTGGACGGCGAATTCGACGCACGCGAATTCCGCCAGCGCGCGATCTTCGCCACCAATCAGCTCGCCAAGCGCCAGCTCACGTGGTTGCGCGGCGAACACGATGCGCGAATCCTGGATGCGGACGACCCGCACGTGGTCGTGCGCGCCGCCGATGCATTGCGGCTGTTCCTGGGCGGGCAGGCGCCTGCGGGCAGGCGCGGTGCTATGCTTGACCTCCCGGCCATCGCCGGAACTGACTCGCAAGCAGAAGAATAGAAAAGGGGACTCCACCATGTCCAAGAGCCAGTCGTTGCAGGACCCGTTCCTGAATGCCTTGCGCCGCGAACACGTGCCGGTGGCCATCTACCTCGTCAACGGCATCAAGCTGCAGGGCACGATCGAATCGTTCGACCAGTTCGTGGTGCTGCTGCGCAACCAGGTCAGCCAGATGGTGTACAAGCACGCGATCTCCACCGTGGTGCCCGGCCGCAACGTGAAGATCGCCAGCGAAGAAACGTCGGCGGCCACGGACGATGCCGAAACCCCCGCTTCCCATCCGTCCGGGAATGGCTGACCCGCGGGCCTTGCAGCGTGCGTGCGGCAATGCCCGCACGCTGAGCCGCGCGATCGGCAAGGATCGCAAGGATACGGCCGCCGCTTGAACGCTTTCTTCGAACGCAACCGCAAGGGCGAACGCGCGCTGCTGGTCCTGCCGCACGCGCGCAGCGGAGATGCGCAGCGGCGCGCGCAGGAATTCACGGAACTGGCGAAATCCGCAGGCGCGCAGGTGTTGGGCAGCATCAACGCGCGCGTCGACGCGCCCAATCCGCGTTTCTACATCGGCACCGGCAAGGCCGACGAGGTGCTGGAGCAGGTGCGCGCGCTGGATGCCGACCTGGTGCTGGTCGATCACGCGCTCACGCCGGTGCAGGAACGCAACCTCGAAAAGCACCTGGGCGTGCGCGTGGTGGATCGCGCCGGCTTGATCCTCGACATCTTCGCGCAGCGTGCGCGTTCGCACGAAGGCAAGCTCGAGGTGGAACTCGCGCAACTCAAGCACATGGCCACGCGGCTGGTGCGCGGCTGGACCCATCTGGAACGCCAGCGCGGCGGCGCGATCGGCTTGCGCGGGCCCGGCGAAACGCAGCTGGAAACCGATCGTCGCCTGCTGCAGAAACGCGTCGAGAAATTGCAGGAACGCATCGACAGGACCGGCGTGCAGCGCGGCCAGCAACGCCGCGCGCGCCTGCGCAACACGCTGCCGCGCGTGGCGCTGGTCGGGTACACCAATGCCGGCAAGTCCACCCTGTTCAACGCGCTGACGCAGGGCAACGCGTACGCGGCCGACCAGTTGTTCGCGACACTCGATCCCACTGTGCACCGCCTGGAAGGCCTGTGCTGCGGGCCGGCGGTGCTGGCCGACACGGTCGGTTTCATCCGTGAACTGCCGCATGACCTGATCGCCGCTTTTCGCGCCACGCTGGCCGAAGCGCGCGATGCCGACCTGCTGCTGCACGTGGTCGATGCCGCCGATCCGGAACGCGACGAGTTGATCGACGTCGTCAACGGCGTGCTCGGTGAAATCGGCGCCGGCGAAGTGCCGCAGTTGCTGGTGTTCAACAAGATCGATGTATTGCGTGCCGAGGTCGCTGCCGGCGAAGCTCGAGAAACGGCCACGGAATTTTCGGCAGCGGAGGGTGGCCCCAGCCGCAATCATCTGCCTGCCGGCATCCCTGTCGGCGAGAATCAAAAAGTGGTCGTCCCTGACCATGCTTTTCAAAGAACCAAACCACGCATCGACAGGGATGGCGAAGACGCCCCCTCGCGCGTGTGGGTTTCCGCCGTCACGGGTGAAGGGTTGGACCGGTTGCGCGAGGCCGTCGGCGAACGCCTTTCCGGCGCGCGCGTGCAAGCCGAGCTGCGGTTGCCGCCGCAGGCCGGGCGCCTGCGTGCCCGCCTGATCGAATTGGGCGCGGTGGCGGACGAGGGGTACGACGAGCACGGTTGGAAACTGCGGATCGACGCGCCGCGCGCGTTGCTGGCGCCGCTGGCCGGCGAATTCCGTGCCGAGGCCGGATGGTTGAAGCCGCTGTTGCCGGGCTAGGGCCTGTTAAACTGTCTGCGTTTGCGCCCTTGTCGCGCGTTCCTCATCGACTGTCGAACCATGCCCTGGAAGGAGCCCGGCGAAAAACCGCGCGAGCCGAACGAGCCCTGGGGCACCGGCCAGCGCCCCGGCAACCGTCCGCCCCGGCCGGGCGACGGTTTCGACCTGGATGCGCGCCTGCAACGGTTGCGCCGCGAGCTCGGCCCGTTGGGCAAGGGCCCCGGCGGTCTGCTGGCGCTGATCGCGGTGGCGGTCGTGCTGTGGTTCGCGCTGGGTTCGTGGACGCTGATCGATGCGCGCGAAACCGGCGTGGTGCTGCGCTTCGGGAAATTCCAGCGCGTGCTCGAACCGGGCCTGCACCTGCACCTGCCGCGGCCGTTCGCGCAGGTGCTGAAAGTCGACACCGGCCGCAACCGCACGGTCAGCGACCAGTTGCGCATGCTCACGCGCGACGGCCAGATCGCGCTGGTGGATTTCTACGTGCAATACAAGGTCGCCGACGCGCGGCGCTTCCTGTTCGCGGTGCGCGATCCCGAGGACGCGATGCGCCAGCTCGTGCTCGAGGCGGTGCGCGCGCAGATCGGCACGCAGACGCTGGCGCAACTGATGGACCGCAACGACACGGCCCTCGCCGATCGCGTGCGCGCCAACCTGCAACGCACGCTGGACGGTTACGGCAGCGGCATCGCGGTGGGCGAAGCGGGCATCCAGAACATTTCCGTGCCGCAGGAAGCGCGCGATGCGCAGCAGGACATCGGCAACGCGCGGCAGGATGCGCAGCGCATGCAGAGCGACGCGCGCGCCGCCGCCGCCAAGGGCGACGCCGATGCGCTCGCGCAATCCGCGCAATCGCGCGCGGATGCCGCAGCCTACAAGGCCCGCACCATCGCCGCGGCGCAGGCCGATACCGCGCGTTTCCGTTCGGTGCTCAACGCCTATCAGGCGGCTCCGGAAATCACGCGCCAGCGCCTGTGGCAGCAGGCCATGCAGGAAGTGCTGGGCGCGAGCCGGGTGGTGATCGACACCACCGGGCGCGCGGTGGTGCAACTGCCGCCGGCTGCCGCGGTGGAGCACGCCGCGCCTTCGCCGTCGCCGGCCGCGGGCAAGCCGAAGCCGGACGAGGATGCCGCGGACACCGCGCAGAAACCGCAAGGCGGCGCGCCATGAAGACGATCGCCGCCGCCATCGTGTTGCTGCTGGTGCTGGCCGCCGCCGACAGCGTGTTCGTGGTGCGCGAAGGCCACGCCGCGCTGCTGCTGCAATTCGGGCGCATCGAGAATCCCGCGCTCGGCCCGGGCCTGCATTTCAAACTGCCCTTTGCGCAGAACGCGCAAACCTACGACACCCGCGAAATCCTCACCGAATCGGATCCGGATCGTTACCGCACCGCCGACGGCAACGCCATCCAGATCGGCATCTACGTGCGCTGGCGCGTGGCCGACCCGCAGGCGTATTACCGCGCCACGTCGGGCGAGGAACTGCAGGCGACGCAACAGATGATGCCGCTGGTGCGCGATGCGCTGCGTTCGCAGGTGCAGTCGCACACCTTGCCCGAATTGATCGGTGGCGACAGCGCAGCCGTCGGTGCGCGCCTCAAGACGCTGGTCGCTCCCGAAACCGCCAGCCGGCTCGGCATCCAGGTGCTGGAGATCGGCATCGCGCGCGTGGAATACCCGGACGACGCCGCGGACGCGGTGTACAAGCGCATGCAGGCCGGGGCCAAGTCGCAGGCTGCCGCGCTGCGCGCGCAGGGCGAGGAAAAAGCCGCCGCGATCCGCGCCGAGGGCGAGCAGCAGGCGCAATCGCTGCTGGCGCAGGCGCAGAAGGACGCCGCCACCGCGCGCGGGCAGGGCGATGCGCAGGCCGCGCAAATCTACGCCGATGCCGCCGCGCCCGATCAGGACTTCTTCCGGTTCTGGAGCGGATTGCAGGCGTACCGCGACACCTTCGGCGACGGCCACGCGGTGATCGTGCTGGACC
>JAFEEJ010000255.1 GCA_018241145.1 Pseudomonadota bacterium
CACGGAATGATCGCGCGGCCGCGCGCGATTTCATCGCGCACGAATTCCGGCGTGATCGCCCGCGGAATGGCGGCGCCGAAGGATTCGCCGCGATGCTGCTTCAGCAACGGCGAATCGCGCAGCGCGTCGAGTTTCTGATTCTCCCGGATCGCGACGAATTCCATTTCCGGCGTGACGATCCCGCGCCGCGCATGGTGCATCTGCGTGACATTGGCGCCGGACTTCGCACGCCGCGGCCCGGGCAGGTTCGGAAAGCGGACCTCGTCGAGTTCGCGCGCCTGCGCGTGGCGCCGCGTAAACGGCGAAGTGAAGTCGGCCAGCCGTTCCGTATCGGCGCGTTCGGCGATCCAGCGTGCGCGCAGCGCGGGCAGGCCCGTGGCGAGATCGATCGAAAAATCCGGGGCGGTATAGGGACCGGAGGTGTCGTACACGATGAAGGGCGCGTTTTCCTCCGCGCCGAACAACGACGGCGTATCGCCGAGCCCGATCTCGCGCATCGGCACGCGCAGGTCGTCCCGGCTTCCGCCGACGTGGATCTTGCGCGATCCCGCGATCGGCCGCGTCACCGCGGCGGAGAGTTCGGCGGCCTGTTCGAGCAGCGTGCGGGGGACGGCGTTCATCGGCGGATTCCTGCTCCGGTTGCGGGGGACGATGCGCGCCGCGCATCGCCGGGTACCATCGAAGCGGGAGGGTTGCCGGGGCCTCCGGAAGCTTCCCTACGCCGGAATGAACCGGATCAGGTTCGAAGGGTGTTTCTCAGCCGCGCGCGGCACCCCCGCTTCAACGCGTCATTCAAGCACGAATCCACGCGAATGGCGATCCGGGCGCGTCAACGCGATGCGTAGGCGCGCAGGAACATGTCGACGGTTGCGTTGAGGTGGTCCTCGATCTCGCGCGGCTCGAAGCAGCCGCAGCCGAATTCCATTCGCGCATGGCATTCGCCCTTGATCAGCGCGAAGAACTGGGTGGCGGCGCGGCGGGTGTCCGGAATGTCGAGCTGGCGCGCTTCCACTTTCGCCTGCAGCAGGGCGGCGAATCCGCGCTGCACCTGCGCGGGGCCCGCTTCCCAGAACAACTGCGCCAGCTTGGGCGACTGTTGCGCGCTGGCCACCAGGGTGCGGTGCATGCCGATCGCTTCCTCGCTGGTGATCAGCGCGAAGAACGCGCGCGCGATTTCCAGCAGTTGCCCCCGCACCGGGCTGGCGGGATCCACGGCGAATACGTCGGCCGACAGCCGTTCTTCGCATTTGGTGCGCACGGCTTCGACGAACAGCGAATCCTTGCCGCCGAAATGGCTGTACACGGTCAGCTTGGATACGCCGGCCTCCGCGGCGATCGCGTCCATGCTGGTGCCCTCGTAGCCGTGTTGCGGGAACAGGCGCTTGGCCGCCTCCAGGATCGCGGCGCGCTTTTCCATGTCCTTGGGACGTCCGGGGCCGATCGAGCGGGCAGGGGCAAAAGCCATGGCGAAAATGAAACTCCGATGATCGTGGATTATCGTTTATTATACGGCCAAGTTCAGATTTCCCAAGTGTCCGGCGGCCGCCTGTCCTCGATTTGGCAGAGCCACGGCACCACGGGTTGCGCCATCGCGCGGTCGTCCGGGCGTGTCCGCGGACAACCGCCCGTCGCCGCCGCACGCGGCCGCATGCGGTTTTTCGGACACCGCGTTCTGGCATGCAGTTTGCTCCGCAGCAGCACGGACATCCATGACTTCCATCATCCGCGCGCGATGACTTCCGGCACTTAATCGAAACCTCGCGCGCAGCGGACAGTCCGGATGCGGCCAACCCGCGCGATTGGGCCCGTTGCATTATCCTTTCCCTTCCGCCTCCGACACGAATGCCCGACATGGAAGACCTGCAATCGATCGATCTCGGCCGCGCGCGCCGCAACATGGTGGAAAACCAGGTGCGCCCGTGGGAGGTGCTGGACGCCCGCGTGCTCGAAACGTTGAACGCGCTGCCGCGCGAAGCGTTCGTGCAGCCGGCCCATCGCGCGCTTGCCTATGCCGACCTGCCGCTGCCGCTGCCGCACGGCGAGTCGATGATGAAACCGGTGGTGGAAGGCCGCGCTTTGCAGGCGCTGGACCTCAAGCCGCACGAAGACGTGCTGGAAATCGGCACCGGTTCGGGCTATTTCACCGCTTGTCTTGCGAAACTCGCCGGCCATGTCGTCAGCGTGGAACGCCATCAGGATTTCGTGCAGCTCGCCCGCACGCGCCTGCAGGCGATCGGCATCGGCAACGCCGGGCTGCTGCACGCGGATGCGCTGCGCGATTTCCGGCCGGACGGGCGCTTCGACGCCATCGCGGTTACCGGCGCCGTGGCCGAAGTGCCGGAAGCCTTCCGCGAATGGCTGAAACCCGGCGGCCGCATGTTCGTGGTGGCCGGCATGGAACCGGCCATGCGCGCATTGCTGCTGCGCCGGGACGGTGACGGCCATTTCGGCGAGGAACGCCTGTTCGAGACCGACTTGCCGTACCTTGCCGGCGCCGAACCCGCACAACGTTTTTCGCTCTAGGCGCATCCGTGCGGGAAGAATGAAAAATCGTCGAGGTCGACAAGGATGCCGCGCCTTCCACCCGCATGGACGAAACAGGATCACTGCCGCTTTTCAAGGAATTCCCGATGAGATTGCGTCCCATGGCACTGGCATTGGCGCTCGCCTGCTCCGGCATCGCCACCGCGCACGCGGAGGATCTGATGGATGCCTATCGGCAGGCGCGGGAGTCCGATCCGGTGCTGCAACAGGCCGAGGCCACGCGCCGCGACGTATCGGAAAACGTGGCGCAGGCGCGCGCGGTATTGCTGCCGCAGATCAGCGCTTCGGGAAGTTTTTCCGACCAGCACGGCAGCAATCGGGGTCCCCAGCTGGTCGACAATGGCAGCGGTTACGAGGTATTCACCACCCACACCAGCGGACGCAGCTTCAACAAACAGGCGACGCTGGACCAGACCCTGTTCGACTTCGGCAAATTCGCTTCCGTGCGGGCGGCGCATGCCCAGGCCGCGAGCGGCGACGCACAATACCAGGCCGCACAGCAGGATCTGATCCTGCGCACCGCCACCGCGTATTTCAACGTGTTGACGGCCGAGGACGAATTGCGCTTCACGCAGGCCAACGAGCAGGCGCTGGCCAAACAGCTCGACCAGGCGCAGCAGCGTTTCAACGTCGGCCTGTCCGCGATCACCGACGTGGATGCGGCCAAGGCGCAGCATGACGCCGCCGCCGCCTCGGTGATCCAGGCGCAGAACACGGTGTTCGACAATCGCGAAGCGCTCAGCCAGATCACCGGCAAGCCGGTGGGCGAACTGCGCAAGCTCACCGACGAACTGCCGCTGGACAAGCCGCAACCGGATTCGATCGACGCCTGGGTCAACCTCGCGGTGCAGACCAATCCTGCGCTGCAGTCGCAGCGCGACGTGGTGGAAGCCTCCAACCACAACATCACCGTGGCGCGCGCCGGCCACCTGCCGACCTTGAACGCGCAGGTGAGCTACAGCGATTCGCCTTCCTGGGGCGCACCGCCGATCGGTGGCCTGCCGGCGAGTTTCGGCGATGCCGAGAGCCACGACACCGTGGTGGGACTGGTGCTGCAGGTTCCGATTTTTTCCGGCGGTCTGACCCAGTCGCGGGTGCGGCAATCGATCGCGCAGCGCGACGAGCAGGCCGACGTGCTCGAACAGGATCGCCGCAACGTGGTGCGCAACACGCGCAGCGCCTTCAACGCCATCGAGGCCGGCATCAGTTCGGTGGAAGCGCAAAAGCAGGCGGTGGTCTCCGCGGAGAAGGCGCTGGAAGCCACGCAGGCCGGCTTCGAGGTCGGCACGCGCACGATCGTGGACGTGCTGATCAGCCAGCAGAACCTGCTGCAGGCGCAGAGCGACTACTCGCAGGCGCGGCATGCCTTCGTGATCAACCAGCTCACGCTGAAGGATTCCGCGGGCACCCTCGACGTCAAGGATGTCGAGGCCGCCAACGCGCTGCTGCAGTGAGCCCCGAAACCTTGCGACCGTCGTGCTTGCCGTTCCGTGATGGCTGCTGCAGCTAGCGGCCGGCCGTATCGCCGGCCGCATCGCTCGTGAATGGGTTCCGGCTGCGCCTGCGTGCGAGGATGCGTTCGATCAGCACCATCGTGCGGCGCACCGCGCCGCGTTCGCGCGCGAACACCACCCGCGCCGCGGTACCCATGCGCTGGCGCAAGGGCGCATCGCGCAGCAGTTCCAGCACGGCCGCACCCAGCTCGCGGGCGGAAGCCACCCTGCGGGCGCCACCTGCATCGATCAGGCTGGCGGTGATTTCCTCGAAGTTGAAGGTGTAGGGCCCGACCACGACCGGTTTCGCCAGTGAAGCCGGTTCCAGCACGTTGTGCCCGCCGATCGGCGCCAGGCTGCCCGCGACGAAAGCCAGGTCGCTGGCCGCGTAATGGCGCATCATCGCGCCCATCACGTCGATCACGTAGCACTGGCAATCGTGGTCCAGCGATTCTCCCCCGCTGTGGGTGGCAATGCTGAAACCGAGGTTGCGCGCGGAGTGCTCCACCGCACGGAAGCGTTCCGGATGCCGCGGCGCGATCAGCAACAGGGCGTCGGGCAGGCGCGCCAGCACCGCCAGGTGCGCCTCGAACACCGCAAGCTCCTCGCCCTCGTGCGTGCTGGCGGCCATCCACACCGGACGCTGTTCGCCCCAGCTTTTCCGCAGGGCCTCTCCACGTTCGCGCACGCCCTGCGGGATCGGCATGTCGAATTTCAGGTTGCCGGCAACGCTGACGCGCGCCGGATCGGCACCCAGCGCACGATACCGGCGCGCATCGGCGTGCGACTGCGCGGCGACCTGGTTGACGTTGCCAAGTGCCTGCGCCACCAATGGACGGATCGGTGCATAGGCACGCAGGGATCGCTCCGAAAGCCTGGCATTGGCGATCACGATGGGAATGCCGCGTTCGCCGCAGATATGGAAGAGATTGGGCCAGATCTCGGTTTCCATGATCACCGCGAGGCTGGGGCGGATGCGATCGAAGAACCGCCGCACGGCGCGCGGCAGGTCGTAAGGCAGGTAGACGTGGAAAACCTCCTCGCCCAGTTGCGCCCGCACGCGTTCCGAACCGGTAGGCGTCACCGTGGTCACCACCATCGGCGCGCGCGGATAGCGGCGGCGCAACGCCTGGATCAACGGCAATGCGGCATTGACCTCGCCCACCGATACCGCGTGCACCCAGATGCTGTCGCGCAAGCCGGGATCGTGGAAGTGCCCGAAGCGTTCCCGCCAGCGCGAGAAGTACCCGTGATAACGCACGCCGCGTGCGAACAGGCGCCACACGATGAACGGCGTGGCCAGGTAGATCGCAATGGTGTAGAGGAATCGCAGCATGCGCAGGCGCGGATCGAAGCCGTGCGCGAGTATAACGATCGCACCGCGCCGCAAGCCCCGAACCGGTCCATGCCGGATGGGCCCGGCCCGCTTTCGATGGGTCAACACCGGCGCATTCGATCCACGCGCGCTGCGTTCCTGCCGCGAATCTCGATGAAACGGGCCTCGATGGATCGGTTCCCTTATCATCGCGCGCTCATGCGCAGACCGGTTTTCCAGGCATCGTTGCTCGCCCCGCGCCAGTGGCCGGCATGGCTGGGCGCGTGCGTGCTGAAGCTGGTGGTGCTGTTGCCGTATCGTTTCATCCTCGCCGCGGGCGCGGCCTTCGGAACCATGGTCGCGCCGCTGCTGCGGGAACGCCGCCACGTGGTGGCGCGCAATCTGGAATTGTGTTTTCCCGATCTGGAGGCGTCGGCGCGCGATCGCCTGCGCGCGGATGCGTTGCGCGACATGGGCATCATGCTCGGCGAATTCGCGCTGGGCTGGATGGCGAGCGAGCGCAAGCTGGCGAAGCTGCACGTGGAGACCACGGGCCTGGAGCACCTGCAGGCCCTGCGCGAACGCGGACGCGGCGCGCTGCTGGTCGGCGGCCACTTTTCGCACCTGGAATTGTGCGCGCGCCTGATTTCGCGGCAGCTGCGCATCGCCGGCATGTACCGGCGCATGGATTCGGACGTGTTCGAGTTCCTGGTGCTGCGCGCGCGCCTCGGCTACGCCGACACGATGTTCGACAAGGACGAGCTGCGGGCAACGGTGAAATACCTGAAGCGCGGCGGTTCCGTCTGGTATGCGCCGGACCAGGACATGCGCGGCAAGGACAGCGTGTTCGCGCCGTTCTTCGGCATCGAAGCCTCGACCATCACCGCGACGCACCACCTGGCGCGCCTGTCCGGCGCGGCGGTGGTGCCGTTTTTCCATCGACGGTTGCCGCATGGCGGCTATGCGTTGCGCCTGGAAGCGCCGCTGGACGACTTCCCGACGGATGACGTCGTCGCCGACACCGCACGCATCAATGCGGTGATCGAGCGCATGGTGCGCGAAGCGCCGGAGCAATACCTGTGGGCGCACAAGCGGTTCAAGACGAGGCCTGCGGGAATGCCGCCGGTGTATTGAAGGTCACAGCGGTCAGCGTAAAACAGCCGAGCTTTTACCGCTCACCGCTCACGTTTCGCCGCTCACCGCTCACGATTTTTCCTGGCCTCGAACAATTTTGCGTACTTCAGGAACACGTATTGCGCGCCCAGCGCACTGGCGATGAACCCCGCCCAGCCGGACAGGAAGTAGCGCTTGAACAGGTATTGGCGCAGGAAGAAGATCGGCGGATACGCCACCATCATCACGCCGCTGAAGCGCTGCCTGCGCGCCAGCTTGTGCGCCACCATGCCCGAGGAATAGCGGTTGACCTTGTCCACGCGTGTCGCGATGTCGCCGTCGCCGTCGTTGAGGAAATCCGCGCGCCACAAGGTCTTCACCGGGCCGTTCGCTTCCACGGCGGCGTGCACCGGCACGTCGTTCATGCGCGCGCGCCGGCGATCGAACAGCCGCAGGTGTCCGTTGCGGTGGCTCCAGCGCGATTGCGCCGTCCAGAACATCCGCTCGCGGCGCGGCAGGCGGAAGCCGGCCACGGAGGGATTTTCGAGCGCGCGCTCGATCACCGCGCGCGTGCCGGGCGAGAGCACCTCGTCGGCATCGAGATTGAGGATCCAGTCGAACGAGGCCATGTCGATCGCACGCTGCTTCTGCGGGCCGTAGTCATCGAACGGATGGGTGGCCACGCGCGCGCCATGGCGTCGCGCGATCTCCACGGTGGCATCGACCGAGCCGGAATCCAGCACCACGATCTCGTCGGAGAAATCCGCAGCGGCGAGGCAACGTTCCAGCGTGTCGGCGTTGTCGCGGGTAATGATCACCAGCGAGAATTTTTCACGCGCCATGTCCGGGCTCCTTCTCCGCCACCGGCCCGCGGGTTTCGACGCGATCCCCGCCCAACGCCGCGCATTGCACGCCCAGCAACCACCAGAACAGCAATCCCCACCAGGCGGAGTAGAACGCCAGATGGGTGTTGAGCGGGAACACCATCACGCCCAGCGCCACTGCCGCGGGCCACGCGCGCGCGCGCGCCGCGGGCGCAGCCTTCTTCCATGCACGCACCGCCAGCGTCGCGCCCAGCAGCCACAGCGCGAGGCCGACCGCACCGGTTTCGTCCAGCACTTCCAGCACGATCTGGTGAGGATGGCAGGCGCCTTCGCCCGGTCCGCAGGCTTCGTCCACCACGAAATGATCGCCCGGCGCCGCGAATTGCGGGTAGGCATAGCGGAAACCGCGCACGCCGACGCCATTGATTGGATGCGCGGCAACCATCTTCAGCGCCGTGCGCCAGATGTCCATCCGTCCGCTCAGTGCGGTATCCAGCCCGTGCGATGGATCGTTGAACACCGCCAGCGTCCGCTGCGCGCGTTGTTCGAACCGCGTCGAGGTTTTCCATGCGAGCCCCGCGGCAAGCGCCGCAATCACCGCCGCGCAGGCCAGCCACGACACGAAACGCGCGGGCGTGCGCGCTTCGCGCCACAGGAACGCGGCCACCACCAGCGCGTACATGAGCCACGCGGAACGCTCGCCCGCGAGCAGGATCGGCCCCAGCAGCGCCAGCATCGCCGCGACCAGCGCCGAGCGGCCGAAGCGTTCGCGCATGCTCCACAGCAGGAACGGCGACAGCACCGCCAGCACCGGCCCGAGTTTCAGATCGTCCGCGCCGAAGATGCCGGAAAGACGCAACGCCTCGGCGTGTCCGCCCAAACTGTATCCGGTGAAGGCCTGCACCCAGGCATCCAGGGTCCACAACGCGACCAGCGCGCCGGTGATGCCGTACAACGCGCGAAGGCGCAAGTCGCTGCGCTCGACCCAGCACGCGTAGCAGCCGAACGGCGCGAAGCGAAGCAGGGCGGCGACCGTGCTCCAGCTCTTGCCCGGCTGCACCGCATCGAAGGCGGAAACCAGCGCGGCGGTGAAGTAGCAGAGCCAAAGCATCAGGAACCATTTCGCGGCGGGGTCCCGGGAAAGTACGGCGGGCGCGCGCGCGAACAGGACCAGCGCGGCGATCCCGCAGACCAGCAGCGCGGCTTCGCTGGCGCGGCCGAACGGCAGCAACAGGATCACCGCCGCGAACGGGAACACCGGCAACAGCGGCGTGATTGCGGACGGGCGCAAGGGCATCCACCGGCGTGCGAAAAACGGGGGGATTGTACGGGAAGCGGAAGATCAGGCCGCCGCCAGCTCTTCGTACAACCTCAAGGTGGACTGCTGCATGTCGGCCAGCCGGTAGTTCTGCAACGGCGCGATCGGCGGCGCCACGCGCAGCAGCTCGGCCGCGCGTTCGATGAGTTTCTCGACATCGCCCGGCGGCACCCGCCCGGCCGGATACAATTCCGCGAGCAGTTCCCCCACCCCGCCGTGCGCATAACCCACGACCGGGCGGCAGAGCGCGAGCGCCTCCACCACGGTACGTCCGAAGCTTTCCGGCTTGTTGGAGAGCTGCAGCACCAACGCGGATTCGGCGTACACGTCGCGCACATCGCTGCGCTGCGGAGAAAACACCACCGCGTCGTAGACGCCGCGGTCCAGCACCAGCCGGCGCAATTCCTCCAGGTAGCTTTCGCGGCCTTTTTCGATGACGCCCAGCAACAGCAGCTTCGCACCGATGCCGCGTGCCTGCAGCCCGGCGACCAGGGCAATGGCATCCGCGTGACCCTTGAGGCGCGTCCCGCGCCCGGGCAGGGTGAGCAGCGGTCCTTCGGCCAGTTGCGGGAATTCCGCGAAGAAACGTTGCCGCCACGCGTCGTCGGGACGGTACCCGTAGGGAAATTCCTCCGGATCGATCCCGCGCGGGATGACCGTCAAGCGCGTGGGGTCGATGCGGTAATGGCTCAGCACGAAATCGCGCACGGTTTGCGACACCACGATCACCCGTTCGCCGCGGGTCATGATCCCGCTGTAGCTTCCGGGCGAATTCAGGCCATGCACGGTGGTGACGAAATGCGGGCGCGCACGCAACCTGCGCAAGGCCAGCCAGCCGATCCATGCGGGCAGGCGCGAGCGCGCGTGGACGATGTCCGGCCGGATCTCTTCCAGCAATCGTCGCAACGGCCGCACGTGGCGCAACGCGCGCAGCGACTTGCGCGACAGGTCCAGCGGCACGTGCTCGCTGCCTTCGCCCTGCAGCTGCGCCACCAACCTGCCGCCGGCGGAAACCACGACCGAGCGGTGTCCCGCGGCGACCAGCGCGCGCGCGACCTCCAGGGTGGAACGTTCCGCACCCCCGCTCTCCATGGCCGGCATCAGCTGGACAACCGTCAGCGGACGGCTCGGCGGCAGGGAGGAGTCGGTCATGGCTTGGGCTTGAAGACGGGGCGCCGGATTACACGCAGATCACAAGCAAGAAACAAGCCTCGGACCACGACGCGGCATCGTCGTGATGCGGCGACATCGCTCCTCGGGGAAAGACGACGGAAAAGCCGCGTTACTTCAGCACGAATACCGCCCCGCAATAGGGGCACTGCGATTCGCCGCCATCGTCCTCGATCGGCAGGTAAACGCGGGGATGCGAGTTCCACAGCGCCATTTCCGGCAAGGGGCAGGACAACGGCAATTGCGCGCGGGTGACCTCGTAACGGCGTTGCGCATTGGCCTGCAATGTGGCGTGATCGACGGCGGCTTGGCTGCTCATGGCACCGACTGGCATCCGGAAGAACCCATTCTAGCCTACACCGCGGGCACGGCTAGTCCGTCGCTTCCGCCTGTTCCAGCGGCCATACCTTCGTCCGCCAGGCGTGCGTTTCGATCGCCTCGGTGCTGATCGTCACCCGCAGCGCATCGCCGACCATCGGTATGCCTTCGCTCACGCCGAATGCGCTGCGATCGAATTGCGCGGTGGCATCGAAGCCGAGCGCCGGTGCGTCGATCATCGGGTAATTCCCGGCCTTGTTGAGGGTGACGTTGAGCGTCACCGGACGTGTCACTCCATGCACGTCCAGATCGCCTTCGACCAGCAGCCGGCCCTTTCCATCGCGCCTGACCCGGGTGCTGGCGAAGGTGATCCGCGGGAATTTCGCTTCGTCGAGGAATTTCGGGCCGAGCAGTTGTCGGTCCAGCGCCGGGACGCGCGTGTCGAGGCTCTGCACCGGAATGCTGACGCGCACGGACGACTTCCCGGGCGCGTCCGCATCGTATACCAGCGTGCCCTGCACCTGTCCGAACCGGCCGACGGGATGCGAGAAACCCAGATGGTCCCAGGAAAACAGCACCTGCGTGTGCGGAGGATCGAGCGTGTACTGGACCGGCGCGGCGCCGGCGGCGGCTGTTGCAAGCAGGACTGCGAAGGCGAGTGCGGATTTCATCGGAATTCTCCTTGTGCGGCAGCCGCGCAGAGATCGCCAAAACGTGCGATAACGCGTGCCTTTGACACCACGACGAAGCGGATACGCCGAAATCGACATGCGCGAAGCCTGGGTGATCACCGATGGCGCGGCGGGCAACGAACGGCAGGCGCTGGCATTGGCGCAGGCGCTGTCGGTGCCGGCGCGCGTGCTGGCGCTGCCCCTGCGCGGTCCATGGGCTTGGGCGGCGCCGCGCCGGTTGCCCGGCGGCAGGCTGGCGCTGGCTGCGCGCGACCGCACGGCCTTCGCGCCGCCGTGGCCGTCGCTCGCGATCGGCTGCGGGCGCAGCGCCGCATTGCTGACGCGGCTGTTGCGCGAACTGTCCGATCGCGAGTGCTTCTGCGTGCAGATCCTCGACCCGCGCATCGATCCGCGTCACTGGGATGCGGTGATCGCACCGCGGCACGACGGCTTGCATGGCGCCAACGTGATCGAAACACTGGGTTCGCTGAACCCCGTGGACGACGCCTGGCTGGCGAACGGCCGCGAAGCCT
Organism: Pseudomonadota bacterium; assembly: GCA_018241145.1. GTDB lineage: Bacteria > Pseudomonadota > Gammaproteobacteria > Xanthomonadales > Rhodanobacteraceae > 66-474. Next base: position 11,300 of record JAFEEJ010000255.1, read on the forward strand.
TCGCCGATTTCGAGCACCTGCCGCGACCCCGCACCGCCGTGCTGCTGGGAGGAACGCGCCGCGGCATCGCATTCGACGACGCCTACGCGCACGCGCTGCTGGCCGGGATCACGCAACGGCTGCAACGCGGCGGCAGCGTGCTGGCCACCGCGTCGCGACGCACGCCGCCGGCATTCGTGCGCAGCCTGCGCGACGGGCTGGCGCGGTTCCCGGGCATGTTCTGGAGTGGCGATGCCGATGGCCCGAATCCGTATCCGGGACTGCTCGGCTGGGCCGACCGGATCGTGGTCACGCCGGATTCGGTCAACATGCTTTCGGAAGCGGCGGCGACCGGCGCGCCGGTGCACACGCTCGTCACCGCGCCGCTGCCAGCGAAGCTTGCGCGTTTCCACGCGGCATTGCGCGAACGCGGTTCGCTGCACGACCTCGAGGCACCGATCGAACGATCGATGGTGACGCCGTTGCGGGAAACCACGCAGGTGGCGGCGACGCTCGGCAAACGGCTTTCCGCGCGGCTCCGGTCGATCACCGCGTCAGACTGACGCGCCGAAATCGAAACCGGCGGCGCGCGCCACGCGCAACACTTGCGCGCATTGCGCCTCCAGGCCTTCGTCGCCGGAAACCACGCGCGGCCGCGCGGCAAGGGTGCAGGCGAGGGAACGCGCAAGCAGATGCGAATGCGCCTCGCGCAGGATCCGCGCATCCGCCTTCGACACTATCCCTGCCGTTTCGCCGGCGTCGAGCAGCCCGGGCGTATCGGTGCGGCGCGTCAGTTCCGGATGCCGCGCCGCGTGCAGCAACACCAGCCCCTGCAACAGGAATTCGATGTCCAGCAATCCTCCCGCGCCCTGCTTGAGGTCGAACCGCTGCTGGTCCGAACGGTCGAGCTCGCGCCGCCATTGCGCGCGCATGCGCACGATCTCGGCGATCGTCGCCGCGGCATCGCGCGCACGGCCCAGCACATCGACGCGCGCATCGTCGAACGCAACGCGCAGGTCTGCGTCGCCCGCGACCGCGCGCGCGCGCACCAGCGCCTGATGCTCCCAGACCCAGGCGCGCTCGCGTTGATACCCCGCATAGGCGCCCAGGCTCGCCACCAGCAATCCCTTGCTGCCATCGGGGCGCAGGCGCGTGTCCACTTCGTACAGCCGGCCGCCGCGCGTGGGCGTGGACAACCAGTGCACCACGCGCTGCGCCAGCCGCGCATACCAGCGTGTTCCTTCCAGCGGACGCAAGCCGTCGCTGGTCGATGCGGAGCGCTCGCCGTCGTAGACGAACACCAGGTCGAGATCGGACGCGAAACCCAGTTCGCATCCCCCGAGGCTGCCGTAGCCGATCACGGCGAATCCCCGTGAATCGCCCGGCAGGCTCCCGTGCTGGGCCACCAGTTCGCGCTCGGCCAGATCCAGCACTGCCGCGACCACCGCCGACGCCGCGTCCGCCAGGCGTCGCGCCGTCGCCACCGCGTCGGCGTGGCCGTCGCGCAGCGCCATCCCCGTCCGCAACACGAAACTGTCGCGCCATTCCGCGATCGCCTCCAGCGCGTTTTCCGGATCCCGCGTTTCGCGCACCGCTTCGGACAATTCACCGGCGATCGCCGCCGCGTCCCGCGGCAAATGCTCGAGGCGAGGATCGAGCACGTCGTCCAGCAACAACGGTTGCGCCACGACGCGCGCGGCCAGCCATGCCTCCTGCGCGCACAACCGCGCCAGACGGGTGCGCGCGGACGGATGTTCTTCCAGCAACGCCAGATAGGCGGAACGCCGCGCGATGGCCTGCAACAGCTTCGCCAGATGGATCACGGCCGTGTCCGGCGCGTTCGTGGCGCGCGCCGCGTCGATCAGCAACGGCAACAGGTGATCCAGTCGCCGCGTCGCGCGCGCGGACAATCCGCGCAGCGCCGCCAGTCCGGCGAGCGCCGCGACCACGCCGTCGCCGCCGCCGAATCCCGCCTGCTGCATGGCCGCCGCATCCAGCGATTGCGCGCGCGCGCGCTGCCACAACTCCGCGCCCACGGCCGATTGCTGCGGTGCGTGGCCATTCGCGCGCGGCAACAGCATCGCCGCGAATGCCCCGGCGACATCGGCACGATACGCATCCAGCGCAACGTGCAATGCCTCCCAGTCCGGATAACCCGACGTCGCAGCCAGCCTTGCCCGCACCAGCGGATCGTCCGGCAATGCGTGGGTTTGCCGGTCGGCGAACATCTGCACGCGGTTTTCCAGACGGCGCAAGAACCGATACGCCTCGCGCAACCCCTCCGCGCGCGCGGCGGGCAGGTAACCGCGTCGCGCGCAGGCGTCCAACGCTGGCAGCAGGCCCGATACGCGTAGCGCCGGATCGCGGCCACCGCGGATCAACTGCTGCAATTGCACGATGAATTCGATCTCGCGGATGCCGCCGGGGCCGAGTTTCAGGTCATCGGCCAGATCGCGGCGCGCGACTTCCGCATCGATCAGGGCTTTCATCTCGCGCAAGCCTTCCAGCGCGGTGTAATCGAAATAGCGCCGGTAGACGAACGGCCGCAGCAATTCCAGCAGGCGCCTGCCGGAGGCGATGTCGCCCGCGACCGGGCGCGCCTTGATCCAGGCGTAGCGTTCCCAGTCCCGGCCTTCGTGCTGGTAGTACTGTTCCATCGCCGCGAACGAGGCCGCCACCGGGCCGGCTTCACCGAACGGGCGCAGGCGCAAGTCCACGCGCGCGGCAATCCCGTCCACGGTGGTGTCGTTGAGCAGTTGCACGAACTGACGCGCCAGCCGCGCGAAGAACTCCGCGTTGTCCAGTGCACGCGCGCCGTCGGTTTCACCGCCTTCGGGAAAGCCCAGGATCAGGTCGACGTCCGACGAGAAATTCAGCTCGCCGCCGCCGAGCTTGCCCATCGCGAGGACCACCAGCGATTGCGCGGCGCCCTGCGCGTCGCGGGGAATGCCATACCGGCGGCGCATGGCGATTTCCGCATGGGCCAGCGCGGACTGGATCAGGGTTTCGTACAGCGCCGTGGTGCCGGACAGCGTGTCCGCCAGATCGTCCAGGCCGTTCACGTCGCGGAACACCAGCCGCAAGGCCTCGGCGCGACGGAAACGGCGCAGCTGTGCCGGGAATTGCCCGGGGTCGATATCGGCAAGGTATCCGGCGCGCGCCGAGGCGGGCGCGGGATCGCGCAGGCGCTGCAGGCCTTCGGCGCCCAGCAACGCGGGCTCGCGACGCAACACGTCGAAGGCGAAATCGCTGGCCAGCAACAATTGCCGCAGGCGCTCGCCGACCCCTGCATCGTCGTGCAGGCGCACGCCCGCTGCGCGGCACTGCGCGGCGAGCTCGGCGTAGCGGGCTTCGGCCAAGGCGGTCAACGCCTTGGCGTGCGGGTGCGTTCGTGCGGCATCCATCGCGCGATTATGCCGCGCGACCGCCAACAACCGGTTCATGTCCGTCCGGTTACAGTTTTGTTTCGAGATGGGTATCGCCGATGTCGAACGAATCCCCCCTGCCCAACGTCTTGCGCCGGCGTCTCCTCTACGCCGTCGTGCTGGTGCTGCTGTTCGTGCTGGCCACCGGACTGCTGGACGGCAATCCCGGCGTCTCGCCGTTGAAACTGTTCAGCGCACCGCGCGCAATGATCGCCAATGCCCTGCCCGGCCTGTTGCTGGCAGCCGCGCTGCTGGCGCTGACGCGGCGATTGCTGTTCTCGATGCTGCTGGCCTTCGGCGCGCAGGCGCTGCTGTACTGGGTCAATGCGCAAAAGATGGCGAACCTTGCCTCCCCGCTGGTGCCGGCCGATTTCCACATGCTCGGCCAGATGCGCGAAGGCGGTGCGCACCTGCTCAGCGGCTACGTCCATGTGAGCCTGTGGTGGCTGGTGCTGGCGGTCGCGGCCGTGACGGCCCTGGTCGCGCTGTGGCGTTATGAACCCCGGTTGCTGACGCGGCGCACCGGTCCGCGCAGCGGCATCGCATTGGGCGCGCTCGCGGCCTTCCTGTCGCTGTGTGCCGGCTGGTCGGCCTGGCACGTGGTGTACGACCGCGGCGCGTTGCAATTCCAGCCGTGGTCGGCGGGCGACACCGCCAAACGCAGCGGACTGGTTTCGATGCTGGCGCTGTACCGGCTGCAGTACAGCGGAAGGCACGCCAAGGTCGATACCGGTGCCGCGCGCAACCTGCTCATCGATACCGGACCCGAAGTGCGCGCGCGCATGGCCGCCGGCAACGACGGCGTGCGTCCGGACATCGTGGTCGTGCAAAGCGAGTCGTTCTTCGATCCGGGCCGGATGCGCGGATACGCGGAATGGCAGTTCATCCCCAACTTCGCGCGGCTGGCCGCGACCGGCGAAACCGGGCCGCTGTACGTGCCGACCTTCGGCGGCGGAACGATCCGCACCGAGTTCGAGGTACTGACCGGGTTGCCGCTGCGGTATTTCCCGCAGGTGCAGTTCCCCTACCTGCAGATCGACAACAAGGTCATCCCCGGCCTGGCGCGCACCCTGCGCGCCAACGGCTACACCACGCTCGCCATCCATGACAACGATCCGGGCTTCTGGAACCGCGCGAGCGCCTTGCAGCGGCTGGGCTTCGATCGTTTCATCTCGATCAACGATTTTCCCAGGAATCCGCCGCTGGACGGCCGTTATGTTTCCGATCGCGCGCTGACCGACGAAATCCTGTCGCAACTCAAGGACAGCGGGCCGCCGCAGCTGTTGTTCGCGATCAGCATGGAAGCGCACGGCCCGTACGACGGCAATCCCGGCCACATCGACGTCGCCGAGCGCGACGCGATCCCGGTGCCCGCGGGCGTTACCGGCGTGGCCAGGACCATGCTGCAGAATTACCTCTATCACCTGCGGCATGCCGACGCACAGCTCGGTCGCCTCGCGGATGCGTTGTCGCACCGGGCACGGCCCACGTTGCTGTTGTTCTACGGCGACCACCTGCCGGCGCTGGGACAGGCGTTCGAGATCAACGGCTTCAAGGACGGTCGCGACCAGCTCGAACAAACCGGATCATGGCTGTTGATCGATCCCGCGCATCCGCGCAGCCAAACCCCTGAAGCGCTCGCCGCGTGGGCGTTGCCCGGCCAGTTGCTGGAGCGCGCCGGCATCCGCGACGATGCCTGGTTCGCCTTCACCGACGTGATGGCGCCGCAGCTCTCGGCGTTGACGCGCGCACCCGACGCCACGCCTGCGCCGGAGGACCCGCAACAGCGCGCGCTGGATCACGGCATGGTCAACATCGCGCCGTTGCGCCTGTCGGGAAAGCTGCAGAAGCTGATGCCGGAAGACGAGGCGCAGGCCGAACTGGTCGCGCGCACGCCGCATCCGCAGTCGGTGCTCGACCCACCCAACGGCGCGTCGCAATAGTCGACAGCCGCGTGCCGCGTTCGCCGGCGCTCGCACGGGATATCGTTATCGGCCGGAAGTTTCTCGGCACGGCGTGATGCGCGCGTGCCGTGCGGCCATGCAACGAAAAGCCCCGCGATCGCTCGCGGAGGTGAGCCGGGGCTTTCGCGAGATGCCTTGAATGGCATCTCGCGCCGGCAAACGCACGCACAGGGATGTGCGGGCAGGAAAACGATCCACGGATGGCTACTTGCAAAAAACCCCGCCGAAGCGGGGTTTTTCGTTTCACGACTCCAGGCAACGTGGATCAAAAATCCATGCCGCCCATGCCACCCATGCCGCCCATGCCGCCACCGGGCGCGCCGTGGTTGTGCTCTTCCTTCTTCGGCGCTTCGCCCACCATCGCCTCGGTGGTGATCATCAGGCCGGCGATCGAGGCCGCGTTCTGCAGCGCCGAACGGGTGACCTTGGTCGGATCGAGGATGCCCATCTCGACCATGTCGCCATACGCACCGGTCGCGGCGTTGTAGCCGAAGTTGCCCTTGCCGTCGCTGACCTTGTTCAACACCACGGACGGTTCTTCGCCCGCATTGGCGACGATCTCGCGCAGCGGCGCTTCCATCGAACGCTTGGCGATCACGATGCCGTGGTTCTGGTCTTCGTTGTCGCCCGTGACCGAACCGATCGCGGCCAGCGCGCGCACCAGCGCCACGCCGCCGCCGGCGACCACGCCTTCCTCGACCGCCGCACGGGTGGCGTGCAACGCATCTTCCACGCGCGCCTTCTTTTCCTTCATTTCCACTTCGGTCGCGGCGCCGACCTTGATCACCGCCACGCCGCCGGCCAGCTTCGCCACGCGCTCCTGCAGCTTCTCGCGGTCGTAGTCGGAGGAAGTTTCCTCGATCTGCGCCTTGATCTGCTTGATGCGGCCTTCGATGCCCTTGGTGTCGCCGGCACCGTCGATGATCGTGGTGTTTTCCTTGGTCACGACGATCTTCTTGGCGCGGCCGAGGTCCTTGACAGTCGCCTTCTCCAGCGACAGGCCGACTTCCTCGGAGACCACCGTGCCGGCGGTGAGGATCGCCATGTCTTCCAGCATCGCCTTGCGGCGATCGCCGAAGCCCGGAGCCTTCACCGCGCACACCTTGACGATGCCGCGGATGGTGTTGACCACCAGCGTCGCCAGCGCTTCGCCTTCGACTTCCTCAGCCACGATCAGCAGCGGCTTGCCGGACTTGGCCACGCCTTCGAGCACGGGCAGCAGGTCGCGCACGTTGGAGATCTTCTTGTCGTGCAGCAGCACGTACGGATCTTCCAGCTCGCACTGCATCGACTGCTGGTTGTTGATGAAGTACGGCGACAGGTAGCCGCGGTCGAACTGCATGCCTTCGACGACATCCAATTCGTTTTCCAGACCGGAGCCGTCCTCGACGGTGATCACGCCTTCCTTGCCGACCTTGTCCATCGCCTCGGAGATCAGCTTGCCGATGACCTCGTCGCCGTTGGCGGAGATCGTGCCGACCTGCGCGATCGACTTGGAATCGGAAGACGGCTTGGAGATCTTCTTCAGTTGATCGACCGCGGCCACGACCGCCTTGTCG
>JAFEEJ010000256.1 GCA_018241145.1 Pseudomonadota bacterium
CCCTCCGCACCGTGGTCTGGGGCAACACCATCGGCACCAATACGGTGGCCAGTACCGGCACCGGCTCGGCGCAGGCGTTCACGGTCTACGGGCAGGTGCCCGCGCAGACCACGCCTCCCGCGGCTGTATACAACGACACCGTCAACGTCACGGTCACCTACTGAGCCGCCGGCGATGCGCAGGCGATTCATCCCCCGCGGTCTGCTGGCCGCGGGACTGGCAATGGCTTGCGGCATGGCAGGCGCCTCCGGTTTGCAGGTGGCGCCCGTCGGGCTCGAATTCCTGCCTTCCAGTTCCCCCGCCCTGGGGCTGTGGCTGACCAACACCGGCGCCGAACCCTTGCACGCGCAGGTACGGGTATTCCACTGGACCCAGGCCGACGGCAAGGACGTGCTGACGCCCACGCAGGCGCTGGTCGCCAGTCCGCCGATGCTGAGCGTCGCCCCCGGCGCGCAGCAGATGGTGCGGGTGATCCGGCTCGGCGAGAAGACCGCTGCCGGCGAGGATGCCTATCGCCTGCTGGTCGATGAATTGCCGCAGCCGGAGCAGCAGAAGCAGACCGGCGTGCGGTACGTGCTGCGGTATTCGGTCCCGGTATTCGTCGAACCCGCCGTTCCGCCCGATGCCGCCGCGATCGCGGCCGCGTTGCGCTGGTCGCTGGTGCGCGACGGCGACGGCATCGCCTTGCAGGCACGCAATGCGGGCGCAACGCACGCCCAGCTCAGCGACGCGAGCCTGCTCCCTCCCGGCGGCGCTGCCATCACCCTTTCCGCGGGCCTGCTGGGCTATGTGCTGCCCGGCATGACCATGCGCTGGTCGCTCAGACTTTCCGCCGCACAACTTCCGTCCGGCACCCAACTCAAGGTTGCGATCAATGGCAAGCCGGTCGAACAGGCTTTCGCGGTCGACGACCTGCCTCGCTAGCGCGCTGGTGCTGGGCATCGCCGGGGCCGCGGCATCTTCCGGGCGCGCGTGGGCGGATGCGATCGACTCGTCGGTGATTCCGGATGCCTCGGTTCCCGACCCAAGCGCGGCAACCGGCGAGAGCCTTTACCTCGAAGTGGTGATGAACGGCAGCGACACGCACCGGATCGCGCACTTCGTGCGCACGGGCGATGCGTTTCGCGCCGACGCCGGGACGCTGCGCAAGCTCGGTTTCAAGTTGCCGCCCGATGCGCTCGGCGACATCGACATCGCGGGGTTGCCGGGCATCGCCGTCCACTACGACGAAACCGCGCAGACCCTGGAAATCACCGCGCCGCCGTCGCTGGTGGAGCAGGACGTGTCCGTGCTCAACGCGCGCGCGAATGCGATCCCGCACCCGACGGCATCTCCGGGCCTCCTGCTGAATTACGACTTCTACGGAGCGCGTGACAACCACGACGCCACCAATCTCTCGCTGTTCACCGAACTGCGCGCGTTCAATGCCTGGGGCGTGCTGTCCAACACCGCGTTGACGCGCACCCTCGACCTGCCCGGACTCGGCACGCACACCGACAGCGTGCGGCTGGACACCACCTTCAGCCACTCGTTCGTGGACCAGGCGCTGACGCTGCGCATCGGCGACATCATCAGCGGCGCGCTGGACTGGTCGCGCGCCACGCGGCTCGGCGGCATCCAGCTGCAACGCAATTTCGCGCTGCAGCCGGATCTCATCACGTTCCCGGTACCGGCGTTCTACGGCCAGGCCAACCTGCCTTCCACCGTGGACCTGTACATCAACGGCCTGAAGCAATACAGCAGCAACGTGCCGTCCGGGCCGTTCCAGTTGAACACCGTGCCGATCGTCAACGGCAACGGACAGGCGGAAGTCGTGGTGACCGACGCGATGGGCCGCCAGACCACGATCGCCTTCCCGTTCTACACCACCAATCAATTGCTGAAACCGGGATTGAGCGACTACTCGCTGGATCTCGGCTTCGTGCGCGAAAACTACGGCCTCGATTCGTTCGATTACGGCTCCGATCCCGCGTTCAGCGGGACCTGGCGGCACGGCGCCAACCAGTGGTTGACGCTGGAAGGCCACACCGAGGCGACGGCGGGGCTGATGGAAGGCGGCGCCGGCGCGGACATCGCGGTCGGCGGCGCCGGCGTACTCAACGCCTCGTACGCGGCCAGCCACGATCACGGCGTCGGCGGTCGGCAGGCGGAACTGGGCTACAACTGGCGCAATGACCGCTTCAATTTCTCGCTCGACACCCTGCGCACGTTCGGCGACTACCACGACATCGCCTCGCGCTATGGCCTGTCGCCGCCCAAACGCTCGGACCGCGCGCTGGCGGGGCTGATACTCGGCGGCGCCGGCAGCATCGGCGTCAGCTACATCGAGCTGGAATATCCCGGCCAGCCGCGCTCGCGCTATGCCAGCGCGTATTACTACAAGTCGCTCGGCGCGCGCTTCGCGTTCAATCTCAGCGCCAACCAGAACCTCGACGACCATGCCGACCGCAGCGTGTTCCTCGGCCTGTCGCTGTCGCTGGACAACAACGTTTCCGCCACGCTGTCCGCGCAACACGACCGCACCGGCAACCTCGCGATGCTCGACATCAGCCGACCCGTCAATCCCGACGGCGGCCTCGGTTGGCACCTGCGCGCGCAGGACGGCAACAACCAGCACGGCGGCCTGGCCGAACTCGGCTACAACGGCCAGGACGGCCAGATCCTTGCGGGCGTGCAGAATTTCGACGGCGACACGCTGGGATATGCCGACCTCAGCGGCGCACTGGTGTTCATGGACCGCCAATTCTTCTTCGCGCGCCGCATCGACGATGCCTTCGCGGTGGTATCCACCAACGGCATCGCGAACGTGCCGGTGTTGCTGGAAAACCGGCCGATCGGCACGACCAACGCGCATGGCGACCTGTTGATCACGCCGCTCAATTCCTACCAGCGCAACAAGCTCTCGATCGACCCGCTCGATTTGCCCGCCGACTTCGCCATCGATCGCGTCGATGCCGAAGCCGTGCCCTCGGATCGCGCCGGCACGCTGGTGGCATTCGGCATCAGGAGCGTGCACGCGGCCTCGGTGATCCTGCACGACGCGGATGGCCAGCCGGTGAAGGAAGGCAGCGCCGTCACGCTGCGCGGCAGTTCCGCGCCCGCGACGATCGTAGGCTACGACGGCATGACCTACCTGGAAAATCTCGACGCGCACAACACGCTCGACGTGCAGACCGCACGCGACCGCTGCGTCGCGCGATTCGACTATCAACCGCAGGGATCGACGGTGCCGGTGATCGGGCCGCTGACCTGCCGCGAGGCACATCCATGAACCACACCCTCCTGCGTTGCTGCGCGGCGTTGCTGCTGATCGGTTTCGGACTGTTCTGGCACAAGCCCGCGCAGGCGACGATCAGTTGTTCCAGCACGGCGATGAGCGCGCTGGCGTTCGGCAATGTCGATCCGCAATCCAGCCAGACCGATTCCACGGCCAACTTCACCTACACGTGCAGCAACAACGATAAAAAAAATACCTATTCGGCGACCATCTGCTTCAGCATCGGCGAACCGGGCGGCGGGCCGACCAATCCCCGCCAGATGAAAGACGGCTCGGGCGATCTCCTGAATTTCCAGATGTACCAGGATCCGGCGCGCTCGGTGGTCTGGGGCAGCCAGTTCTTCGGCTTCCTTACCCCGCTGGTGGTGAACGTGACCCTGACGGGAACCTCCTCCGGGGGCTCCACGATCAACGGAGCGGCCACCCTTTACGGCCGCGTACTCGCCAACCAGACGACCGCCATCCCCGGCAGTTACTCGGACGTGTACGGGTCGGTGGATTCGGCCGTGACGATCAACCAGCAGACCGGCGGCACGGCGCCGGGTTCATGCAGCGCCACGCAAACCGGCTCGACGTTTCCGTTCACCGTCTCCGCGACCGTGCTGAAAAAGTGCACCGTCACCGCCAGCACGCTGAACTTCGGCAACAGCGTCGGCCTGCTGACTTCCGCGGTGAACGCGACCACCACGCTGGGCGTACAGTGTTCCAACGGCACGCCCTACAACGTCGGGCTGGATGCCGGCTCGAACGGGGGCGGCAACATCAACGCGCGCAAGATGGTGCTGGGCGCCAACTCGATCGCGTACCAGCTGTACCAGAATTCCGCACGCACCACGGTGTGGGGCAACACGGTCGGCACCAATACGGTCGCGGGCACCGGCAACGGCAATTCGCAGTCGCTGACGGTCTACGGCGGCGTGCCGGCGCAAGTCACGCCGCCGGCGGGCACGTACAACGACACCATCACGGTGACGGTGACGTACTGACTGCCGTCAGGGTTGCGCTTGCAGCGTCGCGAGTTCGGTACCGGCGACATCCAGCAAGGTCATCCCGCCGTCCTGCAACCGCGCGTGCGCGGTGTGGCTCAGCGCATCCAGCACGCCGCGTTCGGTTTCCATCGCGCCGGCAGGTTGCAGGCAAGCCATCCGGGTGGAAATCATCTCGCCGAAATGCAGGGCATCGTCATTGCCCGCAAGGTAAGTGCCGCCGTAGTGGTTGCATCCGCCGTTGCCCGATGCGCGGCCCTTGTCGTCGAAGCGCAGCGTCGCCTGGATGTCTTCCGGAATCTTTTCCCCGTGCAACGCGACGAAACGCCATTGCGTGCCGGCAAGCTGCGGCGCGGGCGTGCCGCCCTGCGGTGCGGCGCTCGCGCAACCGGACAGGATGATTGCCGCCGCAAGCGCGAATGCGACCAGTCGCATGGCGATCCTCCGTTTGGCCTGGTTCCGCACCTTACCGCGCATCGGCTGAATCGCGGCTTCGCGCTCAGTGGATTGCGCGCCGGACCAGCTTGCCGTCGCGCACGTCGATCGTTTCGCGCGATGCGGGACGATCCACCTGCAGCGACGGAAACCGCAACGTACTGTCCGTGCCGATCGCGATCACCGAGTAGCCGTCCAGGTCGAGCGGCTTGCCGGCCTTCACCCGGTCGGCGAGATACGCATCCAGCGCCGCGCGCCCTCCTTGCGCTTCCACTTCTTTCAGTTTCGTCTGCACCACCAGATCGGCGTGGCCACCGGGATGCCCGCTGAAAAACCGCGCGCGGCCATCCTCGTCGACGCACAGCGCGGTGTTCTCGTCCACGCCAAGGCCGACGATGGCCGCGACATGCCGCGTCTTCGCCAGATTCGCGATGAAAGCGAGCAGCCGTCCCAACCGTTCGCGCGTGTCGAAATGGGTATCGGTGATGACCTGCGACTCGTACAGCGGCGGCAGGTGCAGGAAATCATCGAGCAGCGTCATCGCCGGACCCATCGGATCGGCGAGCGCTTCCGGCGAGGTGACGCTGCCGCCGTCCAGCGCGCCGTAACTGTAGCGGCCGAGGATCGCGAGCCCCGCGCTGGTGCCGCCGATCGGTTTGCCCGCGTGCAGGTGTGCGTCCAGCAGCGCGTTCACCGGCGTGCCTTTCCAGAAATGCACGTAGTTGGCCTGATCGCCGCCGGCAATGAAAATGCCGTCGGCGTGGCGGATGACGTCGAGCACGCGCGGATCGGAGGACTGGCTGCGGTCGTGGAAGATCAACGTCTGCACCGACTTCACGCCGCCGATGTCGTGATAAATGTAATTCTGCAAGTCATCGTCGCCGGATGCACGCAGGATCACGATGTGGCCGTGGCCCGCGTGTGCGACCAGCCACTCGAAAGCCGGCTGCACGTTCTCGCCGCCGCCCATCAGCATCAGGCCCGCGCGGGTTTCGGCAGGCGTCGCGGCGTGGATCTCGCCGATCCGGAAATACTCGTAGGAATGTGGCGCGGCGGACGCGGCGGCCGGCAGCCACGCGGCGACGCAAAGCGCGATCCCCGCCAGCAGGCGCGAAAGGCAACGGTCGATCATGGTCTTTTCCCTCCCCATCCGTCGGACGATGCGTCCTACCGGGACGAACGCTTTCGTTCCTTCCCCCATCGTGGTTCGCGCTCGCGGCGCTCCGGGGCCCGCGGGGATGCGCCGGCGGCGTTCCGCCGCTACTGTCGACGCCGTGTCCGCCGAACTCGACGAATGGTTCGTACTCGAAATCCTGCCGCACGAGGAAGCCTTGATGCGTTTCCTCGCGCGCGCCTGGTCGCAACGCGGGGAAATCCACGACCTGCGCCAGGAAATCTACGCACGCGTCTATCAGGCCGCGACCGCGCAAAAGCCGCGACTGCCGAAGGCGTTCCTGTTCGCCACCGCACGCCACCTGATGACCGACCGGCTGCGCCGCAGCCGCGTGGTTTCCATCGAGGCCATGGGTGATCTGCACGATTCGAACGTCTTGACAGACGAGCGCTCGCCCGACCGCTGGCTGGATGCGCGGCAGACGTTGAAGCGGCTGGCCGAGGCGCTGGACCGCCTGCCCGATCGCTGCCGCGAAGTGGTCTGGCTGCGGCGCGTGGAGGACCTGCCGCAGAAGCAGATCGCGGCGCGCCTGGGCATCAGCGAGAAGACCGTGGAAAAACAGATCGCCAAGGGAACCCGATTGATCGCGCAGTATTTCTATGGCGGCGCATCCGATGACGATGCGCAGCCGGCACGCCGCTCGCCTCGTCTCGATGACCATGCCGACCGACAACGCCAGCCGGATTGAACGCGCGGCGGCAGCATGGCTGGCGCGCCGTGACGCCGGAGCATGGGATGCGCAGGACGAGGCGCAACTGGGCGCATGGTTGCGCGAAAGCGAGGCGCATCGCGTGGCCTGGTTGCGGCTGGCCTCGGCGTGGGAACAGGCCGATCGCCTGAAGGCGCTGGGCGCGGGCGTGCCGCCCGGACAGGTGCCGCCGCGCGGCCACTGGGCGTTGTCGCCGCATTTCGATGCACGCCGCGCGCTGGCGCGCGAGCGAATCGCTGCGCGCGCCAGCGCGACCCGCAGGCGCTACGTGATCGCGGCCGCTGCGTTCGCGCTGGCCGCCGCCGCGAGCGTGTTCGTCTGGCAGCGCGAAATTCCGGCCGCCGCTCCCGCGGTCTACCGCACGGACGTCGGTCGAAGCACCGAGGTCGCGCTGGCGGATGGTTCGACGGCCACGCTCAGCAGCGACACCCGCATCGCGGTGAGCATGTCGCGCGACGAACGCGATGTCGCACTGGATCGCGGCGAAGCGTATTTCGAGGTCAGCAAGGATGCCGCGCGTCCGTTCGTGGTGCGGGTGGACGGACGCCGCGTGGTCGCCGTGGGCACGCGCTTCGCCGTGCGACGCGACGGCGATGCCGGTTTGCGCGTGGTGGTGACGCAGGGCCTGGTCCGGCTGGAGCCGCCGGCGGACAGCGGTGCGGCGACCACGCTGTTGCCCCCCGGCAGCGTTGCGATGATCACGGGCGATGCGCTGGAAGTGCGCCACGTGGCGCTGGAAGACGCGCGCGAACTGCTGAGCTGGCGCGACGGCTTCGTGGTGTTCCACGACACCCCGCTGGCGGCTGCGGCCGGCGAGTTCAACCGCTACAACGCGCGCAAGCTGGTCATCATGGATCCATCGATCGCGGGCCTGCGGGTGGGCGGCCAATTCCGCTGGTCCAACGATGCGGCGTTCGTGCGGCTGATCGAACAGGTATTCCCGGTGCGTGCGGAAACACGGGGGGACCGCATCCTGCTGTCGGCGAAGCGAACCGGGATTGCGGGACGCAAGCACGCCTTGCACGACTGACGTAGGGAATTCCGCGGATCGTTCGTCCTGTTGGAACGAGGGTACGAATCCGCGTACGGGGAGAACGATATGCGTGTGTTTCTTGCGATGCTGCTGGCATTGGCCTGCGTGCTGCCGGCGGCCGGCCTGGCGCAAACCGCGGCACGCCGCGTCGACATTCCGGCCGGCGACATGGTCGGCGCGCTGGATGCGCTGGCGCGGCAAACCGGCGCGCAATTCATCTACGACGCCGGCCAGCTGCAAGGCGTGCACACCAGCGGCGCGCAGGGAACGTTCACCACCGAGCAAGCCTTGAACCGGCTGTTGCAGGGCAGCGGCTTTGCCGCGAAACAGGACGGTTCCGGCGCGATGGTGATCGTGAAGGCAACGCAGCCTGCGCCGCGTGCCAGCCAACCGCCGCCGCCGCTCGCGCCGACGAACCAGTCCGCGGCGAATCCGCAAACGTTGCAGGAAGTGGTGGTGACCGGCTCGCGCATCCCGCGCGCGCAGGTGGAGGGTCCGGCACCGGTCGTGACGATCACCGCGCAGGACATCCAGCAGCGCGGCTTCGCCAGCGTGCCCGACATCATGACTTCGTTGACGCAGAACCTGGGCGCGCTGGACAACAACCAGCAGACCAACGGTTTCTCGCCGGGCGCGCAGGCGGTGGACCTGCGCGGACTCGGTCCGAACCACACGCTGGTGCTGGTGAACGGCCGGCGCGTCGCCGACTACCCGCAATCCTACGGCGGCAACAGCAACTTCACCGACATTTCCAACCTGCCCACGTCGATGATCGACCGCGTGGAAATCCTCTCCGGCAGCGCTTCGGCGGTGTACGGCTCGGATGCGATTTCGGGGGTGATCAATTTCATCCTGAAGAAGAAGGCCGACGGCACCACCATCGATTTCCGCGTCGGTGGTACCGAGCACGGCGGCGGCACCAACGAGCGCCTGCAGCTCACCAGCGGTTTTTCCAGAGGCAAGTTCGACTCGGTGTTCGGCGTGGAGCTCTCCAACGAACTGCCGCTGTGGGCCTTCCAGCGCAGCTTCACCGATTCGCGGCTGGATTCGCCGCTCGCCCCGTCCGATGTCGTTGCGAGCCAGGTCTGGCTGCGCACCGATGAAGACGGGAACTACCTCGACCCGGGCAAGGCGACGTGTGATTCGCTGTCGGCGTACGACAAGGGCACCGTCTTCTACGCCTCGCGCGACGGTTATGCCGCGGACGGAGGTCCGGGTTACTACTGCGGCAGCTATTACGACGTCGGCTACGGCACGCTGGAGAACGGCCGCAAGATGGCCAACTTCTTCGGCTCGGCCACGTATCACGTGAACGACCACATGGACCTGTTCCTGGACGTGCTGGCCAGCGCCTCGCACCAGGACAGCTACAACACGCCGTTGCAGTGGTACAACTGCGAACCGCTGAACGGCGACTGCGCAGACACGCCGTTCTACAACACCGCGACCGGCCAGGTCGAGGAATGGAGCCGGCGCTATTTCACCATCGAGGAAAACGGCGGCTTCAATGCCGGGATGATCCGCAACATCAACCAGACGCTCTCGTTCAACACCGGTTTGCGCGGCAGTTTCGGGCAGGACGACCAGTGGAACTACGAAGCCACCTACGGCCACTCGCAGAACAAGCTGGAATACAAGCGGCCCGCGCTGGTCGCCGCAAAGGCACAGGCGTTGTATCTGGGCCCGTCGCTGGGCGAATACATCGACGATGACGGCAACGACACCGGCTACCAGATCTACAACGCGCCGCCGAGCCGCCTGTACACGCCGCTGACCGTCGACCAGTTCCGTTCGATCACGCAGGATTCGATCGACAACGACAAGAGCCGGGCCGACATCGTTTCCTTCACCCTCAGCAACACCGAATTGTTCCACCTGCCCGCGGGGTCGGTGGGTTTTGCCGGCGTGGCCGAATACGGCACCCAGTATTTCGGCCTGAAGGCCGATCCCCTTTCGCTCGATGGCAGCTACTACGGGTACCACAACACCGATGCGGTCGGTTCGCGCAGCCATTCCGGGCTGGGCGTGGAGTTCAGCGTGCCGGTATTCTCGCAGTTGACGCTTTCGACCGCCGGCCGTTTCGACAAGTACAGCTACAGCTCGACCTCGAGCGGCAAGTTCACCTACAACCTCGGATTGGAATACCGTCCGTTCCAGAGCCTGCTGCTGCGCGGCTCGGTGGGCACCGGTTTCCGCGCGCCCGATCTTTCCTACCTGTATGCGGGCGAAAGCGGCTCCAGTTCCGGCGGCACCGACTACTACCAGTGCCGGCTCTACGAACCGGAGACGGGCCCGGACTACGGCGATTGCGACTGGGGCGATATCAGCTTCAATGGCCGCAGCCACGGCAGCACGACGCTCAAGGATGAAACCAGCAAGTCCTTCACCTACGGTTTCGTGTTCTCGCCCACGCCCAACCTCGACTTCAGCGCCGATTACTACGACATCAAGTTGAACAACGAAGTCATCTACCAGGACAGCGACACCATCCTGCGCGAGGAGGCCGATTGCCGCCTGGGCGAGGACGTCAACGGCAATCCGGTCGATGGCAGTTCCTCGCTCTGCCAGCAGATCGAAAGCCAGGTGGTGCGCAATCCGCCGACCGCCGGATTCGATCCCGACGGCATCACCTCGGTGCTGGTGCTGCCGATCAACGCGGCGGTGGACCGCACCTCCGGCATCGACGTGCACGCGCACTACCGATGGGACGCCAACCGGTACGGCATCTTCGACTTCAATTTCGGCGCGACCTGGGTGAAAAGCCACACCATCCAGTTGGCGCCGGACGCACCGGTGGACGACGAACTGACCGACCTCTACTACTACGTGATCCCGCGCAGCAAGGCCAATTATTCGGTGGCATGGACCTATCACGACTTCACCGCCACGCTGTACGGCGCGCGGCTGGGCGGCCTGCCCAACTACGCCGGAACCCAGCGTCTGGGCCCGACCTTCCTCTACAACGCCACCTTCGACTACCGCTTCAGTCCGCGCCTGTCGGCTTCCTTCGTCGTGGACAACCTGTTCGATTCCAGGCCCGGCAAGGACGACACCTGGACCAGCTATCCCTACTACGCCAGCAACTGGTTCAGCCCGGTCGGCCGCGCGTACTTCCTGGAGTTCAACTACCACTTCGACCAGACCCTGCACTGACGAGCGCGCGAGGGTGGCCGGGCCGGCACGACATCGACCGGGCCGGCACGCCGATGTCGTTCCCGGCACCGGTTTCCCGTACTATCGGGAAGACAACCTGTCACGGAGAACCGCCATGCGTCGTGGTCCGATCGGGATTTGCTGCTTAGCTGTCCTCGTGCTGCCGCTGGCCGCCAACGCGGCGCACCGCAAGCCGGGTTTGTGGGAAATCACTTCCAGCATGCGCTTCACCAAGGGCGGGCCGCAGATTCCGCCGGAAGCGCTGGCGCAAATGAAGCAACACGGCATGGATCCCGCGAGGATGTTCGGCGGCGCGCCGCGCACCTTCAGGCAGTGCCTGACGCCGGAAGAGGCGGCCAGGGACGAAAATCCGCAAATCGGCAACAAGGACTGCACGCTGCAGAACGCCGCGTGGTCGGGGAATACTTTCCACGGCGAGATGATGTGCCACCACGGCACGAACGAAACGCACGGGACCTTTACCGGCACCTTGAACGGGGACAGCTACACCGGCAGCACGCACGTGGAAGGCACCAACCCGCAGCTGGGCGGCGCGTTCGTGATGGAAGGCGCCTTCAGCGGCAAGTGGCTGGGACCGACCTGCGGCAAGGACGCGGATTGATCCGTACGCCGGACGTATTGCCCGCGGTTGCTGCATCTTCCAGACATCCTGGCACTGCATCCCGTGTCAACGGCCATCCATGGGCTGCACGGGATGCAGACATCCCTGTCTACACGTTGAAGCGGAAGTGCAGCACGTCGCCTTCCTGCACGATGTAATCCTTGCCTTCGAGACGCAGCCGGCCCGCTTCGCGCGCGCCGGCCTCGCCGCGGTACTTGACGTAATCGTCGTAGGCGACCGTTTCCGCGCGGATGAAGCCGCGTTCGAAATCGGTGTGGATCACGCCGGCGGCCTGCGGCGCGGTCGCGCCGCGTCTCACCGTCCAGGCGCGCACTTCCTTTTCGCCGGCGGTGAAATAGGTTTGCAGGCCCAGCAGCTGGTAGGCCGCGCGGATCACCCGGTCCAGGCCGGGCTCGGTCAGGCCCATGTCGTGCAGGAACACGTCGCGGTCGGCATCGTCCAGCGCGCTCAGTTCTTCCTCGATCGCCGCGCACACCGGCACCACTTCCGCGCCTTCCGATGCCGCGCGCGTTTGCACCGCATCCAGATGCGGGTTGCCGGTGAAGCCGTCCTCGCGCACGTTCGCGATGTACATCAGCGGTTTCATCGTCAGCAGGAACAGGTCGCGCACCAGCGCTTTTTCTTCCGCCGACAATGCGAGCGAACGCGCCGATTTGCCCTCGTTCAAGCCGGCGCTAAGTTTCTGCAGCACCGGCCTTTTCGCCAACGCTTCCTTGTCGTTGGCCTTCGCGGCGCGTTCCGCGCGCTGCAGCGCCTTGTCCACCGATTCCAGGTCGGCCAGCGCGAGTTCGGTGTCGATGGTATCGATGTCGGCGATCGGGTCGATTTTCCCGGCCACGTGCACGATGTCGGCGTGCTCGAAGCAACGCACCACGTGCGCGATCGCATCGACCTCGCGGATGTGCGCCAGGAACTTGTTGCCGAGTCCTTCGCCTTTCGATGCACCCGCCACCAGGCCGGCGATGTCCACGAATTCCACCGCGGCCGGAATGATCTTCTGCGGGTGCGCGATCTGCGCCAGCTGCTGCAGGCGCGGATCGGGCACCGGCACCACCCCGACGTTGGGATCGATCGTGCAGAACGGGAAATTCGCCGCGGCGATGCCCGCTTTCGTCAGCGCGTTGAAGAGCGTCGATTTGCCGACATTGGGCAGGCCGACGATGCCGCATTGAATTGCCATGCTTGAATCCGGAAGTGGGAAGTGGAAAGTGGGAGAGCATGGATACGGTCTTTACTGCCGACTTTCCACTTCCTCCTCCCGCTCTGTCGTGTGCAGCCTTTTCATCGCCTCGTTGAAATCACCGGCGACGATGCGCGGCAATTCGTCCAGGCCGCGCGCGATCGCACCCAGCATGGCTTCTTCGTCGGCGACGGACGGTTTGCCCAGCACCCACGGCGTGACGCGATCCTTGTGTCCCGGATGGCCGATGCCGATGCGCAGGCGATGGAACGCGCCGTGGCCCAGGTGTTCGAAGATGTCGCGCAGGCCGTTCTGCCCGCCGTGGCCGCCGTCGAACTTCAAGCGCACCGCGCCCGGCGGCAGGTCCAGGTCATCGTGCACCACCAGCATTTCTTCGGGTTCGATCTTCCAGTAACGCAGCGCGCTCGCCACCGCGATGCCGCTCTTGTTCATGAACGTGGCCGGCTTCAGCAGCCACACCGATTCGTCGCCGATGCGCACGCGCGCGGTTTCCGCATGCAGCTTGTTCTCGAAACCGAAGCGCGCATCCGCGCCGGACGCCAGCGCGTCGACGAACCAGAACCCCGCGTTGTGCCGTGTGCGCAGGTGTTCGGCGCCCGGGTTGCCGAGGCCGGCGATGAGACGAATGGCGGACATGCGCGCAGGAAACAGGAAGCAGGGAGCAGAGAGCAGGGCAAGGCGACCGCGCGTCCCACCCTGCTCCCTTCACCCCGCTCCCCGCTTCGATTACTTCTCTTCCTTCTTGGCCGGCGCCGGTTCCGCCGGTGCCGCGGCTGCGGCAGCCTCGGCCGGAGCCGCGCCTTCGGCGCCTTCCGGCGTCTGCTCGACTTCCTCGCGGATTTCCTGCGCGGTGACGACCGGGTGGTCGTGCTCTTTCCCAAGGCGCAGTTCCGGGATTTCCACGCCGTCCGGCAACCGGATGTCGGACATGTGCACGATGTCGCCCAGCTTCAGTTCGACCAGGTCCACTTCCAGGAATTCCGGAAGATCCTTCGGCAGGCAGGACACTTCCATGTCGGTCATCGCGTGCGAAACCACGACGCCCGATGCCTTGCCGGCCGGCGATTTTTCCTGGTTGACGAAGTGCAGCGGCACGCGGACGCGGACCGCCTGGTTTTCGTTGATGCGCAGGAAATCCAGGTGCAGCAATTGCGGCTTGAACGGATGCTTCTGCACGTCGCGCAGCAACACCTTCTGACGCTTGCCGTCGATCAGCAGGTCGAGGATCGACGACGTGAACCATTCGTTGCGCGCGGCCAGCGCCAGGGTGTTGTGCTCGAACTGGATGTTCTGCGGCGTTTCGCCCGCGCCATAGACGACGGCGGGCACCTGGCCGGCACGACGCAGGCGGCGGCTCGCACCTTTCCCCTGGTCCGTGCGGCCGGAAGCCGCGAGTTCATGAATCTGTGCCATTGGTTTCTACCTCGGTTTACATGATTCCACCTCGCGGCGGATGAAAACTCTCCCGCGACCAGGAGAGTTGGTTTGAAAGTCGAAAATGGAAAATCGAAAACACCAGCGCCATCTCGACTTTCGAGTTTCGATTTTCGGCTTCCGGACCTCAATCCACGTACAAACTGCTCACCGATTCCCCGTACGCCATGCGGCGCAGGGTTTCGGCCAGCAGTTCCGCGACGGACAGCTGGCGGATCCTGCCGCAGGCCGCCGCCGCGTCCGACAGCGGAATCGTGTCGGTGACCACCAGTTCGTCCATCTGCGATTGTTCGATGTTCGGCACGGCCCTTCCGGAAAGCACCGGATGCGTGCAGTAGGCGACCACCTTCCTGGCGCCGCGTTCCTTCAGTGCGGTTGCGGCCGCGCACAGGGTGCCCGCGGTATCCACGATGTCGTCCACCAGCACGCAGATCTTGTTTTCCACCTCGCCGATGATGTTCATCACCGTCGCCTCGTTGGCGCGCGGCCGGCGCTTGTCGATGATCGCCAGGTCCGCGTCGTCCAGCCGCTTCGCCACGGCGCGCGCGCGCACCACGCCACCCACGTCCGGGCTCACCACGATCAGCTCGTCGCTGGCGTAGTGGCGCCAGATGTCGGCCAGAAGCACCGGCGAGGCATACACGTTGTCGTGCGGCATGTCGAAGAAGCCCTGGATCTGGTCGGCGTGGATGTCCACCGTCAACACGCGGTCGGTTCCGACCACGCCGATCATCTGCGCCGCGACTTTGGCCGTGATCGGCACCCGCGCCGCGCGCAGGCGGCGATCCTGCCGCGCATAACCGAAATACGGGATCACCGCCGTGACGCTGGCCGCCGAGGCGCGCTTGAGCGCATCCACCAGCACCAGCAGTTCCATCAGGTTTTCCGCAGAAGGTGCGCAGGTGGACTGCATCACGAACACGTCCTGCTTGCGGACGTTCTCCTCGATCTCGACCTGCACCTCGCCATCGGAAAACTTGCCGACCAGCGCCTTGCCGAGCGGCTCGCCCAGCGCGTGCGCGACATCGCCCGCCAACGTGCGCGAGGCGTTGCCGCTGAAAAGCATCAGGCCGGAATTCGTGTGCACGATGCGGAATCCGCAAATACGCTCTTCTGAAAAGTGCGGCCACGCAGGGCCGCTTCTGGACCAGCCACCAAACGGTTACTTCGAAATCCAAACGCGGCCACCGAAGCTGCGATCACGGATGATCGCAAAATTCATGGCTGGGGCGGCAGGATTCGAACCTGCGAATGCCGGGATCAAAACCCGGTGCCTTACCACTTGGCGACGCCCCATCTTTGCTGGCAGCCATCCATGGCTCAGCCTCACTGCGCCTGCGGCGTCGTTCGACCTGCCACGGCGCGATGGATGCGGTCGCAGCGAAGCCGTGCCACGCCCGCGCGCTCCGGCGCCCTGCGCCTTCGCTACGGGCACATCCCTGTGCCGCAATCCACTTCCTCCGCGGCTCCACGTTGCGCCTCGCGCGCTCCGCGGGGGCCAACGCGGAAATCAATTATCGCGCATTCGTTGCAATGCTTCTTCCAGCGGCGAAACGTCCACGCCTTTCGCGACGATCGCCGTGAATTCCGCCGGGCAGCGCGCCGCGATTCCGCGCGCGGCCATCTCGCCTTCGCATTCCAGGAACACCGCGCCGCCGCTGCCCGAGAGCCGCGCACCGCCATGCCCGCACAGCCAATCCAGCGCCGCGGCGACCTGCGGATGGCGTCCGCGCGCCACCGGCTCGAAGGCGTTGTCCGCGATCATCCCGGAAACAAAGCCGGGTATTGTCGCGGGGACGGCATTGCGTGTCAATTCAGTTGCTTGGAACAATGCAGCGGTGGCGACATGGACGTGCGGATCGAGCACGACGTACCAGCGCGGCGGCAGCGGCAGTGGAGTCAGGCGCTCGCCCACGCCTTCGGCCCAGGCACTGCGCCCATGCACGAACACCGGCACGTCGGCGCCAAGGCCCAGACCGATTCCGGCCAGTTCCGCGCGGGTCAGGCCGGTATTCCACAACGCGTTCAACGCGACCAGCGCCGTGGCCGCGTCGGAGCTTCCGCCGCCCAGCCCGGCGCCGACCGGGATGCGTTTGGTCACCGCGATTTCCACGCCTTTGCGCGTGCCTGTGGTCTGCTGAAGCGCGCGCGCGGCGCGCACGCACAGGTCGTCGTCCTGGGGAATCGCGGCAGGGCCGGGTCGCCGCTCGATCCTGCCGTCATCACGGACGCGCAGGCCGATCTCGTCGCCCCAGTCGAGCAGGCGGAACACGGTCTGCAGGTCGTGGTAACCGTCCGGGCGGCGCCCGACGATGCGCAGGAACAGGTTCAACTTGGCGGGCGCGGGCCACGCGCTCCACTCGTTCACTGGATGCGCCATTGCTCGATCAGCAGGCGCACCGAATACGGCGGCTTGGCCGCGAAGATCCTGCGCGGCAAGGGCGGCTGGCTGTCGTCGTACCAGTCGCGGAACTGCACGGTCCAGCCGTCCTGCGACAGCGACGACGGCAGGCCATCGTCGCCGTATTGCACCTGCGCGGTACTGCCGGGGGCGCGCAGGCCGCGTACCCACCAGGTCAATTGTTCCACCGGCATGTGCCAGCCGAATTCGTCCGCCAGCAAGGCTTGCGCGTCGTCGCCGCGGATGGGCAATTCGTGCAGCCCGGTAAGCACGGCACCGCCGGGGCCGCCCTGCAATTCGATCGTCTTGCCGGTCACCGGCGCGCGCAGCAGCAGCGAGAAGTTCGCGCCATCGGCTCGCCACGTTACCGTGCCGCTGCCGCCGTCGCGTCCGTTGGACACGGCGAAATGGCCATCGAAATTCCAGGTGGTGCGGGGGGCGAGCTGGCTTTCTCGCGCACTCTGTCCCTGCGCCGGCGGCGTCGCCGGGACGCGCGGACGCACCGGTGCGCAGGCCGCCAGCGCCAGCAGGACCGCCGCGACCGCCGGAAACCGGAACCGGATCCACCAACGCAAAAGCATGCTCACGGCTGCAACCGCTGCAACGTTGCGCGCAATTGCCGGTTGGAAGGATCGATTTTCCGCACCTGCGCGAACACCGCCTGCGCCTGTTCGCGCTCGCCGAGCTTCCACAACACCTCGCCCAGATGTACTCCGATGTCGGCGTCCTTGCTCAGGCTCCAGGCACGCTGCAGGGTGCGCGCGGCTTCGTCCGGATGACCTTGCCGGTATTGCAGCCAGCCCCAGGAATCGATGATGGCGGGATCCTTCGGTTTCGCCTTCAGCGCCTTGCCGAGCAACTGCGCGGCTTCCGTCAGGTCCTGCCCGGAATCGGCCAGCGTGTACCCGAGGGCGTTCATGGCATCGACGTCGTCCGGCTTCTGGTCCAGCACGCGGCGGAAATCCGCGATGGCCGCAGCGGTGTTGCCGGCCTGGGCCTCGCTCAAGCCGCGGCCGTAGAGCAGATCGCGATCGTCCGGCAGGGCGTGCAAGCCGCGCCCGAACACGGCGACGGCAGAGGACGCATCGCCCGCCTTCACGTACAACTCGGCATCCAGTTCGAAGGCGCGTCGCAACTGGTCGGGGTCGTCCGCATAGTCCTGCTGCAGGTCGCGCGCGCGCCGATGCGCCTCGTCGTGGCGGCCGGCCTTGTCGAGCAGTACCGCGCTGCGTGCCTGCGCATCGAACGCGTGCTCGTCGTCGCCATCGACTTGCGCGTACCAGGCGAGCGCTTCGTTGTCCCTGTCGAGCAATTCGGCGAGCTGGCCCAGCAGGAAGGCGCTGTCCTGGCGAATGTCTTCCGGCGCGCGCTTGAGCTGCGAATAGAGTTTCGCCAGCAGCGCCTTGTCGTTGGCGCGCGCGGCAAAGGCCACGCGCGCGGCCCAGGTCTGCGCATCCTGTTTTCCGGAAGCCAGCACGCGCTCGGCGCCCGCGTTGTCGCCATCCTGGCCCAGCAACGCCGCGTAGGTCATGCGCAGTTCCGTGTCGTCCGGATGCGCCGCCAGCGCGCGCGCGAGCAGCGCCTTCGCGGCGGCGCCATCGCCCGCGGCAAGCTTCATCTGCGCGGACCACAGCAGGCTGCGCGTACCGCCGAAGCGTTTCACCGCGGCGTCGGCGAGCTGGCGCGCGTAGGCGTGCCGGCCGAGCTTCTCGCCGAGCTGGCTGAACCCGACCCACAACCCTTCGTCGACGGGCATTTTCGACGCCGGCGCGAGCTGTTCCAGCAGCACGCCCGCCAGCGCCGGATCGCGCGCCTGCAACAACGCGCGGCCGAACGTCTTCCAGTCGTCCACTTTCCCGGACGCAAGCAGGATGCCGAATTCGCGCGCGGCCTTGTCGCGGTCGCCATGCAGCATCGCGACCTGCGCACGCGCAGAGGCAAGGTCGTGCGGCGTCGCTCCCAGCGCCTGCCAGCGCGCCAGCGAAGCCGAGGCGCCGGGCTCGTCCTGGATGGCGAGATTCAATTCGACCGCGCGCCGCGCGATTTCCGGATCGTCGGAATGCGAGGCGGCCTTCGCGTAATCGCCGGCCGCGGTTTTTGCGTCGCCGTGCTGCAGGGCGAATTCCGCGGCCAGCACTTGCGCGGTGGCGTCATCGCCCGGTTGCGCCGGCAACTCCAGCGTGGCCAGCGGTTGCCGGCGCCCGGCGGACTGATGCGGCGCGCTGGCGCAGCCTGCCAGCAGCAGCGCGGCCAGGGCGCTTGCCGACACCCTGCGGACGGCTTTCGGTTTGAAGTTAAAATACCGCATCCGGGACCTGCACCCCGCGTCTTCGATTACATTCCCGCCAGCTTAGCCGGTCGCACGATCTTCCATCATGCCGCTTGTAGCCCTCGGTCTGAACCATCTCACCGCGCCGGTCGCCCTGCGCGAACAGGTGGCGTTCGACCCGGAAGATACGCCGCCGGCGCTGGGCGAGCTCGCGGCCGAGCGCGGCGTGGAGGAAGCGCTGATCCTCTCCACCTGCAACCGTACCGAGTTGTACTGCACCGTCGGTGAAGGCGCCGAAGACGCGCCACTGGCGTGGCTGCACCGCCACCATCGCCTGAGTCCGGGGCGCCTGGACGAATTCCTCTACCGCCACGACGGCGATGACGCCGTGCGGCACGTGTTCCGCGTGGCCACGGGGCTGGATTCGATGGTGCTGGGCGAACCGCAGATCCTGGGGCAGGTCAAGGATGCCTGGCGCGCCGCGCACGCCGCCGGCACCCTGCATGCGCCGATGGATCGCCTGATGCAGCACGCCTTCGCGGTGGCCAAGCGCGTGCGCACCGACACGCGCATCGGCGTCGCGCCGGTGTCGGTCGCCTTCAGCGCCGTGCGGTTGGTGGAGCGCGCCTTCACCGATCTGCGACAGGCGTGCGCGCTGCTGATCGGCGCGGGCGAAACGATCGAACTGGCCGCGCGGCATCTCGCCGAACGGCAGATCCGGCGCCTGATCGTCGCCAACCGCAGCGTCGACCATGCGCGCGCGCTGGCCGAACGATTCGGGGGTTATGCGATCCCGCTGGCGGAACTGCCGTTGCACCTTGCCGAAGCCGACATCGTGGTTTCCGCCACCGCCAGCCGCGTGCCGGTGCTGACGCGCGCGATGCTCGACGATGCGTTGCGCGAGCGGCGGCGGCGGCCGATGTTCCTGCTGGACCTGGCCGTGCCGCGCGACATCGAAGCGGACGTCGCGCAACTGCCGGACGCGTTCCTGTACGGCATCGACGACCTGAAACAGGTGATCGACGCCGGGCAGCGTTCGCGCGAAAACGCCGCGCGCGAAGCCGAGGCGATCATCGAGTTGCAGGTGGAACGCTACCTCGCCTGGCGGCGTTCCTCCGCGCTGGACCAGCCGCTGCGCGCCTTTCGCGCGGAAGCCGAAGCGCAGCGCGACCAGGTCCTGGCGCGCGCGCGCGAGATGCTCGCCAACGGGCGCGCGCCTGCCGAAGCGCTGGACTATCTTGCGCATACCCTGACCGGCAAGCTGCTGCACGCGCCCAGCGTGCGCCTGCGCGACGCCGCCGAAACCGGCGACCAGGCGTTGCTGGATGCCGCGGCGCGCCTGTTCGGCGACGACGAACGCCCGCGATGAACCCCGCCTTGCGCGCACGGCTGGAACGGCTGGCCGAACGCCATCAGGAAATCGGCATCCTGCTCGCCGAACCGGAAGCGGCTTCCGACAACGCGCGCTTCCGCGAACTGTCGCGCGAATACGCGCAACTGCAACCGCTAACCGACGCCCTCGATGCCAGCCGGCGCAACGCGCGGGAACTCGAGCACGCGCGCTCGATGCTGGCGGACCCGGATCTGCGCGAGCTGGCACGCGACGAGATCGCGCGCCTCGAAGACCTGGCGCGGGAACACGATGCGCACCTGCGCGCGCTGCTGGTTCCCGCCGATCCGCGCGACGAGGCCAATCTGTACCTGGAAGTGCGCGCCGGCACCGGCGGCGACGAAGCCGCGCTGTTCGCGGGCGACCTGCTGCGCATGTACCTGCGCTACGCCGAGCGGCAGGGCTGGCGCACGG
The DNA here is from genome assembly GCA_018241145.1 of Pseudomonadota bacterium. Classification (GTDB taxonomy): domain Bacteria; phylum Pseudomonadota; class Gammaproteobacteria; order Xanthomonadales; family Rhodanobacteraceae; genus 66-474. Next base: position 20,520 of record JAFEEJ010000256.1, read on the forward strand.
AAATCCTCTCGGCCAATGACGGCGAGCATGGCGGCTACAAGGAAGCCGTCGCGCGCATCGAAGGCCGCGGCGCGTTCTCGAAACTGAAATACGAATCCGGCACGCACCGCGTGCAACGCGTGCCGGCCACCGAAAGCAGCGGCCGCATCCACACCTCGGCCGCGACCGTGGCGATCCTTCCCGAACTCGACGAGATCGAGGACGTGGAAATCAGCCCGGCCGATCTGAAGGTCGATACCTATCGCGCCTCCGGCGCAGGCGGCCAGCACGTCAACAAGACCGATTCGGCGATCCGCATCACGCACCTGCCCAGCGGCATCGTGGTGGAATGCCAGGAGGAACGCAGCCAGCACAAGAACCGCGCGCGCGCGATGTCGCTGCTGAAAGCGCGCCTGCGCGACGAGCGCCAGGCGAAACAGACGGCCGAGCAGGCCGCCTCGCGCAAGCTGCAGGTGGGTTCGGGCGATCGCAGCCAGCGCATCCGCACCTACAATTTCCCGCAGGGCCGCGTCACCGACCACCGCATCAACCTCACCCTGCACCAGCTTCCGCAAATCCTGGAGGGAGACATGGACGAACTGGTCGCCGCGCTGCAACGCGAAGCGCACGCGCAGGCACTGGCGGAACTCGCGGGGATCGCATGAGCGCGCGCATGGACGTCGAAGGCAACCGCGACATCGAGGCGATTGCGTGGCTGCTCGAACGCAACGACGCGCAAGGCGCGGAGGCGCACGCGCGGCACGCGCTGGAAACGCAACCGGGCGATGCGGAACTGACGCGGCTGCATGGCGTGTCGCTGCTGCTGCTCGGGCGCGCGGCGGAAGCGTGCGCGGCGTTCGAACGCTCGATCGAGCTGGCACCGGAGGCGTTCGCTCCCAGGTGCAACCTGTCCGCCGCCCTGCTCGCGCTGGACGATGCGCCCGCGGCGGTGCGCACGATGGAGAGCGCGCTGGCCGCCATGCCCGCGAACCCGGCGATGTGGAACGCGCTGGCCAACGCCTGCGTCGCCAACGGCGACCATGCGCGCGCCCGCAACGTCTATCTCGCCGCGCTCAACCAGGCGCCCGACGATCCCCGATTGCTGTTGAATCTCGCCGCCGCGGAAATCCCGCTGGGCGAACTCGCCGAAGCCGAACGGCTGGTGCGCACGGTGCTGGCGCGCGCGCAGGCGCCGCAGGCGTGGATGCTGCTGGGCAACATCCAGCGCACGCAGCGCCAGTTCGAGCGCGCGCGTCAGGCCTACGAACGCGGCGCGGCGCTTGCGCCGGACGACGCGACGTTTCCCTATCACTGCGGATTGGTGGACGAGGAACTGCAACGCTACGAATCGGCCGTGGCCGAATACCGGCGCGCGCTGAAGCGCGATCCGGGCCTCGTGCCGGCGTTGTCGCAACTCGCGTTCGTGCAGCGGCGCCTCTACGACTGGCACGACAGCGACGCGATGGGCGCGAAATTGCGCGCGCTGGCGCTGCAGGGCCAGCCCGACGTCGCACCGTTTTCCCTGCTGGCCGAATCCTCGACCGCCGACGAGCAACTCGCATGCGGCCGTGCGCAGGCGCGCCGCGTGCTCGCGCGCCTCGGCAACACGCGCTTGCCGCCCGCACCCGCCGGATCTTCCGAAGCGCCGCTGCGGGTCGGTTTCGTTTCCTGCGGTTTCCATGCGCACCCCACCGCCCTGCTGTGCGTGCAGGCATTCGAGGAGATGGCCGCTCCCGGCATCGAGCTGCACCTGTTCGCCACCAGCCCGGAAGACGACAGCGCGATGCGGCGCAGGTTGCGCGACGCCGCACACGCGTTCCACGATGTCTCCGAGCTGACGCCCGTCGCGATCGCGCAACGGATCCGCGCCGCGCGGATCGACATCTGCGTCGACATGGACGTCTGGTGCGGGGGCGGCGTGCCATCGGCGTTCGCGCTGCGACCCGCACCGATCCAGGTCAACTGGCTGGGTTATCCGGGCACCTCGGGCGCGGAGTTCTACGACTACGCCGTCGCCGATCATTTCGTGCTGCCCGAAGGCCTGCGCGCGCATTTCTCCGAATGCATCGCATGGCTGCCGCGCTGCTACCAGCCCAGCGACGCCACCCGCGAGATCCCCGCAGCGCCGCCCCGGCGCGCCTTCCACCTGCCCGAAAAAGGCGTCGTGTTCGCGTGCTTCAACAACAGCTGGAAGTTGAACGCGCAAAGCTTCGCGCGCATCTGCGCGGTGCTGCGCGGGACACCCGGCAGCGTGCTGTGGCTGCTGGATTCGGGACGCGAAGCCGGCGACCGCCTGCGCGCCGCAGCGCAGGCCTTCGGCATCGACGCGCGCAGGCTGGTGTTCTCGCCCAAGCTGCCGCACGCGCAACACCTCGCACGCCACGAACTGGCCGACCTGTTTCTCGACACCCACCCCTACAACGCGCACACCACCGCCTCGGACGCGCTGTGGGCGGGTTGCCCGGTGCTGACCTGTCCCGGCGACACGTTCGCCGCGCGCGTGGCCGGCAGCATCAACCACCACCTGAACATGGACGCGATGAACGTGCGCGACGAGCGCGAATTCATCGACACCGCGATCCACCTCGCGCGCGACCCCGGCGCGCTCTCCGCGCTGCGCATCCGCATCCAGCGGCGCAAGCGCGAAACCGGGCTGTTCGACATGCACGGCTACGCGCGCGACTTCGCCGCGCTGCTGCACGCGATGTGGCAAAGAAGGCGCGAGGGCCTGGCGCCGGAGGACATCGACGGCGGCGCATTACAGAACGTTACGTAAGCTGCAAGGGCCACCCAACCGATCTATCAGGAAGCAATCAGAGCTCCACGATGTTTCTTTCTGAATGGTGTCCGGCAACCGGAGGCTCACATCCTGATGGGCCCCTGCACATGGCACTTGTCGCGTCCCGCGCGCGCGTCCTGCACCGCCTGTGCGTTGCCTTTCAGTTGTTCGATTTCCAGGATCGTCTGCCAATTCTCGGCGCACAAACCGCCGACTTTCGGACCGAGCTGCCAGGAACGGCGCGCGTCGTTTTCGGCGGTGGCGTAGTCCTTGGCGCCGACCGCCAGTTCCGCGCGGTATTGCAGGATGTCGGGCGCATCGGGCGCGAGTTTCAGGGCCGCATCGGTTTTCGCGATGGCGCCTGCGACATCGCCCGCGCGTTCGGCCGCGCGCGCGGCGTCGAGGAAACCGTCGATCGCGGGATCGCGCAGCGGCGCGACCTGCACCACCGAGCTGTCGCGTTCGCCGGCCGCGCGGATCGCCGCGACGATGTCGTGATCGGGGGCGCGCATGCCCGAGCCCGGCGCGGGCGGCTGCGAACACGCGGCCAGCAGGCCCAGGGCCGCACAGGCCGCTGCACCACCGATGATGGAAATCTTTCGCACGCTCATCCTCCTCGAGGGTTCAATGTTGCGTCGTGTCGGCGGCCTGCGGCGGCGATTGCGCATCGTCGCCACCCACGCCGACACCGAAGAAATTCTTCAGCTGCTGGAAGTAGCAGTGATCCTGCACGGCCGGCGCATAGCCGGCGATGAACGGGTATTGCCGCGCGCCGGGACAATCCTGCTGCGTGCCCTGCCCGCTTTGCGGATCGATCCACGCGAATTCGATCCCGGCGCCGGGCGACGGTGGCAACGGCTGCGTCGGCAGTTTGCCGAAGATCGATCGCCACACGCGCAGCGCGCCGGTCGCGCCCCACAACCCGGTCGGCTTGTTGTCGTCGCGGCCGACCCAGACCACGGCGAGATGCTGCCCGGTGAAACCCGCGAACCAGGAATCGCGCTGGCTGTCGGAGGTGCCGGTCTTGCCTGCCGCGTGCAACCACGCCAGCGACGAATCGCCCACGCTCGCGGCGGTGCCGTACTGGGTGACCTGCTGCATCGCCCAGCGCGTCAGCCGTTCGGCGGGCTGGTATTCACCCTCGCCCGGTTGCACGGTGTAACGCTTGATCGCCTGTCCCTGCGCATCGGTGACGCCGCGCAGGGTGGACAGCGGAAGCGCGTGCGCATCGGCGGCGAAGTATTGATACAGCTGCGTCACCTGGAACGGCGAGAGATCGACCGCACCGAGCAGCAGGGAAGGATTGGCCGGCACGTTCTGCAAACCGAACGAGCGCAGGAATTTCGCCACGCGCTCCACGCCGAGTTGCATCCCGAGGTGCACGCTGGCGAGGTTGTAGGACTTGGCCAGCGCCTCGACCATCGGCACCTGCCCGTGCGCGATGTGGTCGTCGTTGCTGGGCGACCACACGGTGCCGTTCGGCTGGCGCAGCGAGATCGGCGTGTCGTCCAGCATGGATGCAAGATTCCAGCGCGTCGGCTGCGCCAGCGCCATCAGGTAGTAGAACGGCTTGATCGCCGAACCGATCGGCCGCTGCGCGTCCAGCGCACGGTTGAAACCGTGCAGGTCGGTGCGGCGTCCACCGACCATCGCCAGCACGCTGCCGGTGTTCGCATCGGTGATCACCACCGCGCCTTCCAGGTTGCGGCCACGCTTGCCCAGCGCGGTGAGCGTATCGTCCAGCGCGTTCTCGGCGATGATCTGCGCGGCCGGATCGAGCGTGGTGAACACGCCCAGGCCACCGCCGCGCAACTGCTGGTCGGGGAAATCCTGGCGCAGTTGCGCGCGCACCGCTTCCATGAAGGCGGGGAAACGATCCGCCACCAGTTGCGGCGTGGCGGTGACGCCCAGCGGCGAGGCCTTCGCCGCCTGCCATTGCGCATCGTCGAGCAGGCCGGTGGCGTGGAACATGTCCAGCGCCACGTTGCGGCGGACCAGCGCGCGCTGCGGGTAGCGGCGCGGATCGTAGATGCTCGGACCCTGGATCATGCCGACCAGCAGCGCATCCTCCTGCGGCCGCAGCGTCTGCACCGGCCGCGCGAAATAGAACTGGCTGGCCGCGGCGAAACCGTGCACCGCCTGGTCGCCGCGCTGGCCGAGGAAGACCTCGTTGCAATAGGCGCTGAGGATCTGCTGCTTGCTGTAGTGCGCCTCGATCAGCACCGACAACAACGCCTCGTTGAACTTGCGCACGAAACTCCGGTTGCGGTCCAGAAAAAGATTGCGCACCAGTTGCTGCGTCAACGTCGATGCGCCCTGCACCACGTGGCCCGCACGCAGGTTGGCGAACATGGCACGCAGGATCGCGCCGAAATCCACGCCATGATGGTGCTTGAAATCCCGGTCCTCCACGGCCTGCAGGCCCGTCACCAGCAACGGCGGCAGTTCGTCCAGCCGTACCACCTGGCGTTCTTCCTGTTCGGCGCCGTAGAGCGCGGCGATGCGCGCGGGATCCAGGTGCGTTTCGCGCAGCGTCCGCCCGGAAGTGAGGTCCTTGACCGCATCGACCTGCCCGCGCGAAAGCGTGACGCGCACGCGCCGCGGCAGCTCGCCGCCGGCGGGATCCGCATAACCGCGCGAGGCGATCACGAATGCGCTGCCGTCGCGGCTGAAGGTGCCGGGCACGCGCGCCTCGTTTTGCGCCTGCGTGTATCCGGCCGCGGTCAGTTCGAGCGCGAGGGTATCCGCATCCATCGGCACGCCGGCGGCGAGGCGTTGCGGCCGCGCATATACGCGGGTGGGCTGCGAGAAGGCGATCTCGCCGACGCGGTCGCGCACGCGCGCATCCAGCACCGCGGCATACGGCACCAGAAAGCCCAGCGCCACGCCCAGCCCGATCCACACCGGCCAGCGCAGCCATGGCCACGCGCGGACGCAGGCCGCGCGCACGTTTTGCAGGAAGGACACGTCTTTCATCCGGGGGACAGTTCGACTTGCGACCGCGCATTCTCGCGCACGTTCATCGCCACGGCGCATTCTCCGGCATTTCGGTGCTGCCCCGCATGCCGGCATGCAAACCGGCCAGCATGGCGCGCAGGTGGCGCCGGCGGGGCCCGATGAAGACCGAGAACAGCAGGAACTTGACGAACACCCGCGGCACGTCCTGCGCGATCCATGCGCCCGGCGTGGCGGCCCGGCGGTACAACAGCAGGCGATTGCGCATGATGAAGAACAACCGCCGCGGCGCATGCACGATCACCCCGCGCGGCAAGCCCGGCAGGCGCCGGCGCGCATCGCCGAGGCGGTGCGCCATCCGCGCGGCGCATGCGCCGTACAGCGAGTAGCCCGCCGCGCGCGCGCGAAAACACCATTCCAGGTCCACGTTGTCGATGAACAGGGCGTCGTCCATGCCGCCCACGTCATCCAGCACGTCGAGCGGAATCAGGCTGCCGGAAGAGATCAGGAAATCGCAGCGCACCGTTTCCGGACAGCCGTCGCCGCAGTACAGCTTGCGATTGAAGGGAAAGCGTATGCGCACGAACGGCGCATCGCGCGATTCTTGTTCATCGCGGTAGCGCGGCCCGACCGCGGCGATCTTCTCCCGGGCGGAAAGCGCCGCCAGCGCTTGCAGCAATTCCCGCACCATCGCATCGGCGGGCCGGCTGTCCTGGTCGAGCAGCAACACGTGATGGAATCCGTGCGCACGCGCCCAGGCAATGCCCGCATTGAACGCCGCGGCCAGCCCGAGGTTGGTCGCTTGCGGCAGCAGGACCGCACCCGGGTATTGCGCGACAACGGCGGCGAG
>JAFEEJ010000257.1 GCA_018241145.1 Pseudomonadota bacterium
ACTGGCCGAACACCATGCAGTCCAGTTGCTCGAAGGCTTCCGGAAAGTACGCGTCGAAATAATGCACGAAACGGTCGCGCTGTCCCGGCGCGATGTCGTAGCGGCGCAGTTCGACCACCGGGTAATCGTTCAGGTGCGCGACGCTCTCCGGCACGGCGTGCGTATCGGTGCCTGCGCCGGCGGCAGTGAAGGCTGCGGTCATGAGGATTCCTGTCAGCAGGATGGTGAAACGGGGCATGGCGATCTCCGGTCGATGCGAACGTGCGCGCGGCTCACGGCCGCGTGAAATCCATGGTCCAGTTGGTTTCCCAGCTCGCGCCGCGGTCGGTCGAGAACGCCTGTTCCCAGCGCGCGTGTCGCGCATCGATGCGCTGCCACAGGATGCGCACCGTGATCGGCTTGCCGTTGAACCGGTCCGGCGCGCAGAACACGCCGACGCCGTCCACGAACGCGCCTTTCGCCAGCGTCTGCAGCGTGCCCGGCGCGTTGCGGTTGTCGGCCCAGTACAACGTCCACGCCCGGTGCTGCGGATCGTAGAGATGCAGGCCCAGCGCGGCGTAACCTTTCCAGAAGTCGGTCGAATAATGTTCTTCCGTGCCGAGCCCGCCCGGCAGCTCCGCGAAGGAATCCTTCGCCGCGAACTCGACCCAGTCGTGCGAATCCGCAAGCCGCTGCTTCAGTCGGCGGTTGTGCACGTTCCAGTGCCCGAGCAGGAAATCGAAATCGTGCAGGCCTGCGCGGGTTGCCGTCGCCGAAACCTCCGGACACGCCGGAATCGTGGCGGCGCAGGCATTGCCTGCTCCGACGGCCAGCAGCAGACACAACGATGTTCCCCGGAATGCGCGCATTCGCAAAGCCCATGTGAAACGACTCGATCAGCCTAGATCCGAATCAGGGCGATCCATGTCCTGATTCAGACTAGACTGTTCCGCACCATCGGTGGAACACGGCATGCCCCATCCGACCACCCGCGTGCTCGCGGTACTGGAACTGCTGCAAAGCCGCGGCCGCATCGGCGGCCCGGAACTGGCGCAGCGCGTCAACGTGGACGTGCGCACGCTGCGGCGCTACATCGCGCTGCTGGAGGAACTCGGCATCCCGATCACCACCGAGCGCGGCCGTCACGGCGCCTACATGCTGGTGGCGGGTTTCAAGCTGCCGCCGATGATGTTCACCGACGCCGAAGCGCTGGCGATCTCGATGGGCCTGCTGGCGGCGCGCAACCTCGGACTGCACGCCGAAGCGCCCGCGCTGGCGAGCGCGCAGGCCAAGCTCGAACGCGTGCTGCCGGAACCGCTGAAACGGCGCCTGCGCGCGGTGGAGGCGACCGTCCGGCTGGAACCGGCCGGCGCGCTGGCGACGCATCCCGCCGGCACGACGTTGATGTTGCTGAGCCATGCGGCGCACGCGCGCGAGCGCGTGCACCTGCGCTACCGTTCCGCGCAAGGCGAAGAGAGCGAACGCGATTTCGATGCCTACGGCCTGGGTTTTCGCGGCGGCGCATGGTACGCGGTCGGCCACTGCCACCTGCGCCACGGCGTGCGCGCGTTCCGGCTGGACCGCATCCTCGACGTGCAACCGCGCGCGGCGCGTTTCACCCCACCGGCGGATTTCGACGTGCTGGAATGGTTGCATCGCACCATCGCCACGCTGCCGCGCGCGCATCGCGTCGAAGTGCTGCTGCGCACCGATCCCGACATCGCGCGGAAGCAGTTCTCACCGGCGATCGGCTTGTTCGAGGCGGTGGACGGCGGCGTCTTGCTGCGCGCGCGCACCGACGACCTGGCCTGGTTCGCGCGCCAGCTCGCGCGGGTCGCGTGCGATTTCGAAATCCGCACGCCGAAACGCTTGCGTAGAGAGTTGGCCGCGCACGCAACAAAGTTGCAGAAACTCGCGATGGATGGACCGTGATCAATCCATCGATCGTTCCACAGCTTGATCGCGGACGGATTGGCCATGGATGGCATCTTGTTGCACCAGGCGCAGTCTTGAGAGAAGCAGATTCCGGGTTCTGCCTCGGACTCCGTCCTTCGACAGCCCCGGAATGACGGCAGACAATGTGGCTTCACCCAACGCAGCGAAACGCCGTCATTGACCGTGCGGCTTGAACAGGATGTCGAACACCGGCTGCCAGGTCCTGCCGCCGTCCAGTGAACGCGTGGCGGTTTCGCGCACGCCATTGCCCTGGACGTACCACACGCCGCGCAGCAGCGAAGGCTTGCCGTCCTTCGTCCGCTGCTCGCCGGTGAACACCATGAGATCGCGCTGCATGCCGCCATCCAGCAGCAGCAAGTCGCCGCGATTGGTGACCCAGCTCTGGTGCCAGCCCTTGTGCGCGGCGTCGTAGAGGCTGTAGCTCTCGCCGTGCATGCCATCGTTCTGGCGGTAATCCTCGTGGATCACGCAACCGTCGAGGATGATCTCGACCTTGTTGCGCGCAATGACCTTCGACGGGTCGTTGGCGTCGTGGGCGTCCCAGTCGCCGGCGAAGAAATCGAACTGGCGGTATTCCGGGCCGCTGCACGCCTTGGCGGATTCGGTCGCGAACGACGGTGGCGCGGACGCAAGCAACATCAGTACGAATGCAAACTTGCCGGGTTGCACGATTCACCTCGACGGCGCGGGACGCGTGATCTGCGCGGATATCACCTTCCACGCATCCCCAGTGTACACATAGACATCGATGTAACGACTGATGCCGCGGATGTTGTCCTGATTTGTCCAGGAACCCGAAGCGCGTACCAGCGCCACGTCTGCGTAAAAGCGCACGTCCACGTAATCGAGCGTGTATTCGCGCAGGCCGGATGGCAGCGCGGCCATGCGCAGGAAGTCGTCGCGGAACAGCACCGAACCATCGGATTCGATGCAGACGAAATCGTGCGCGAGATGCGCGTCGAACCACTGCACGTCGCCTTCCAGCGAGGCGCGCACGTATTCCTCGTTGAGGCGGCGCAGCTCGTTTTCGCGCGCCGATGCAACGTCGTTGTCCTGCAGGGCGGTTTGCATCGTCGTCTCCGTCAACGTGTTTCAGGCCAACCCCGAAGAGCCGCACCGCAAGGTGCGGCTCTTCCCGGGCGACGGCCTGGGGCGAGCCGCCGCGGCGCAAGCGCGAAGGTCGCGGACAACATCCCGATCACTGGGCGTGCGTCGGGATCGCCTTGAACGCCGGCTTTTCGTTGGTGGCGGGATCGAAAGCCCGCCCGGTGATCACGCCGGAATCGTTGATGTCGGCCGCGACGGTGATGACGTCGGTGTAGCCCGGCTGCTTCAGGTCCGGATCGTTGAGATCGCGCATGCCGTTTTTCGCGTCCCAGAGGAAACCATGCAGGCTGCCGTCGGTGTAGACGTAGAAACCGACCGCCTGGTTCCGCTCGTTCACTCCGTAGGCGATGCTGTTGTCGTCGGCGGCGGGATTGATGCGCTGCATGCCGCCGTCCCGCGTCCAGATGAAAGCGTGGGTGACATCGCCGTTGAAATTGGCAGGGTCCGGATCGCCGGCGAAGCCGACGACCACACCGCGCTGGCTGATCGCCATCGGCGTGTTCCACCACAGCGCGCCGAAGTTGCCCAGATCGATGATCCGGCCGCGTTCCCACAGCACGGCGTGTTTGGCGCTTTCGCGCCCCACCGCCTGATCGCAGATGCCGGAGATGCCGACGATCTGTCCGCGATCGTTGAGCGCGGTGGCCGAACCGCTGTCGTCTCCGCCTTCGAGCGGCAGGATTTTGATCTGGTTATTGCGCGGCCCCCACACCACCGGCAGGAATTGCAGCACCTGGTCGCTGTCGCCGTGGATGTTGCAGGAGGGATCGTGATACCCGGTTTCGGCCCAGCCCACCGTCTGCATGCGGTTGTTGGTGCCCGTGGCGAAACTGTTGTTGCCGCCGGGCAACGGATTCAACGCGCGCATTTTCCCGAACGCCCACACGAAGCCGAGACAGGTGTGGCCGTCGGAAGGGAGGAATCCACCGGCCGCGCAACTCCACGACTCACCCAGTTGCTGGGGCTGGTCCGTTTCGGCGATGCCGGAAATCACGCCGAGCTCGTTTTTCACCGGCCAGGGAACCGCGCTGTTCGCGCCGCCCAAGGTCTTCAGGTCGATGACGCGCCCGAACCGCCATGCCGCGGCATGGCGGCTGGCGTCATCGGCAAGATTCGAGTAGCCGGATACCAGACCCGCATCGTTGATGCTGTTGCCGCGGCTGATCGTGCCGCCCAGCGAGGGAAGATTGGCGAAGTAGTATTCCGATGTTGCGGCCGCGACTGTTTGCGCGACGACGCCGCCAGCCAAAGCCGCGGCGATTGCGAGGGAAAGGCACCAGCGTTTCATGTCGGCTCTCCTGTGGCACACGGTGTTGCAGCCTTGCGCCGCGCGCGCGGATGAAAAAGCTCCGGTTCCAGGATGAACGCCAGTCCGGTTGCGGGCGCGCAGCGACTACACTTCGCCCATGCGACGCTGGGCACTGACCATCGCACTCGATCCCCAACACGAGCTGCCGTTGTTCCTGCAGCTCGCCGGCGCGATCGCGGAAGACATCCGCCGCGGCCGGTTGAAGGCGGGCGATGCGTTGCCCGGTTCGCGCGAACTGGCGGACCTGCTGGGCGTCAACCGCAATACCGTGGTCGCAGGCTACGGCGAGCTGGTGGCGGAAGGTTTGCTGAGCACGCGCGTGGGCGGCGGCACCTTCGTGGCGCAGGCGCAGGCCGCGCCGGTCGCAACGATCGCGCCGTCATCGGAGTTCCCGACCTACGCGCTGGCACCGCCGGCCCATCCGCCGCCGCACGACGCGCCGCTGCCGGCCGGCGTGCTGATGCTGTCGCAAAGCATCGCCGATGTGCGGCTGTTTCCCGATCGTGCGCTGGCGCGTGCATTCCGGCGCGCGATCGGATCGCGCAGCCGTTCGCTGCTCGCGCGTTCCGATGCGCGCGGCCATCCGCGCCTGCGCGGCGAGCTCGCCGCGATGCTGGCGCGTTCGCGCGCGCTGGCCGTCACGCCCGACAACCTGATGATCACGCGCAGCATCGAACAGGCGATCGACCTGGTCGCGCGCACCCTGATCGCGCCGGGCGACGCGGTCGCCGTCGAAGCGTTCGGTTACCCGCCGGCGCGCAGCGTGCTGAAACTGGCCGGCGCGCGGTTGCTGCCGATCCCGCTCGACGACGAAGGCATGGACGTCGCCGCGCTGGAAGCCCTGTTGAAGCACCAGCGCCTGCGCGCGGTGATCGTGACACCGCACCACCAGTTCCCGACCACCGCGGTGATGTCGCGCGGGCGCCGCGAACGTCTCGCCGAACTGTCGCTGCAACACGGCTTCGCGATCATCGAAGACGACTACGACCACGAGTTCCACTATGAAGGCAAGCCGGTGCTGCCGATCGCGGCGGGACACGGGCGCGGCAACGTGATCTACGTCGGCTCGCTGGCCAACCTGCTGGCGCCGGGCATCGGCACCGGATTCGTCGCCGCGCCGCCGCCGGTATTCGAGCGGCTGGCCGGCCTGCGCGCGGCTTCGGATGCGCGCGGCGACGCGGCGATGGAATGCGCGATCGCGGAATTATTCGAGGACGGCGAACTGTTGCGCCACGTGCGCCGCACGCGCCGGATCTATCAGGCGCGGCGCGATGCGTTTGCCGCCGCGCTGGAACGGCAACTCGGCGGCGCGTTGTCATTCCATATCCCCGAAGGCGGCATGGCGCTGTGGGCGCGCGCGGACGACGGCATCGATGTTCCGGCCTGGACGGCGGCGGGCGCGCGCGAAGGCGTGTGGTTCAAGGATGCGCGCGCGTACGACTTCTTCCACCGCGAGCAACCCTTCCTGCGGCTGGGTTTCAGCTACCACGACGAGGCGGAATTGAACGAAGCCGCGGCGCGCATGGCGCGCGCGCTGCAACAGGTTCGCGCCAAACGGCGCCCGATCGAAACCGGACAGCGCGCCGCAACCCGGGCGGCACGCAGCGCGTGAAGCCGTCGAAGGAATCCTCTCCCGGCGGGAGAGGTGGTCGCTATTTCGCCTTGATGATCTCGCTCAGATAATCCGGCCCGCCGGCGCGCACCAGGTGCGGGTACTGCAAGCCGTCGTGGTAATCCACCGGCACGGTGCGGTATTCGTCCTGGTATTTCAGCAGCAGCTCGATCGGCTTGCGGTCCGATTCCGCCGCGACGATCGCATCCTTCAGCACCTCGGACTTGTAGGCGTGGCCATTGACCGCGACCAGCGTCGCGCCCGAGGTGATGCCGGCCTTGAACGCCGGTCCGTTCCAGCGCACGTCGCCGATCTGGCCGTCCTTGCCGATCACCAGCCCGATCGAATACGCGAAGCCGATCTTGTGGCGCGCCGGCGCATCCTTGTCGGCGGCCTTTTCCATGTCGCTGGGCTTGTCGTTGTAGACCAGTTTCCAGCCCGCCGCCGCGATTCCGTCGACCAGCGGCGGGTTCAGCGCGTCGACATGGATGCGCAGGAATCCGGTCCAGTCGTATTTTGCAACGCCGTTCAGCGCGGCCACCACGTCATCGAACGTGTAGGTCTTCGTCACGAAGCTGCCGTTGTCGACGCCGAAGAACGCCTTCGCGAAATCATCCAGCGACTTGCGGTCGTGGGTGAGCGAACGGATCTTCGCGTCCACCGCCAGCCACATCATCTGCCCGGCGCTGTAGTACTCCTCGCTCATCTGCCAGCTGCGGTAAGGCAGCGGCGCACGCTCGGCGATGGTGGGATCGTTGGTGGTGTCTTGGATCGTGCGCCACTCGAAACCGGGGCGATTGCGGTCGTACTTGGCCGCCACCAGCGCCATCGCATCGCGGAACTGCTGCGCGTTCCACAAGCCCGCGCGCGCGGTGAGCACGAAGCCCCAGTATTGCGTCTGGCCCTCGTACACCCACAGCAGCGAATCGCCCATCGGCACGTTGAAATTGGGCGTCCACAAATCCGCCGGACGGCGGAACTTGCCGTTCCACGAATGCGTGTATTCGTGCGCCAACAGGTCGCGGTCGCCGACGCTGCCGTTCCAGTCGGTGAAATAGTCAGCATCGGCGCCGTCTTCGCTGGACTGGTGGTGCTCGGTTCCGTTGCCGCTGAGCTGGTCGGAAATCGAGTACAGGAAATCGTAGTGGTCGTAGTGGTGCGAATCGAACAGCTTGTATGCCTGCGTGACGAGATTGCGATGCTGCTGCAACTGCTGCGGCGTCATCTCGATGTCCTTCGGCTCGTCGCCGAACAGGTCCAGGTGCACCGGCACTTTGGCGCCGGGGTCGAGATCCACGCGCTTGAAATACAGGCCGGCGTACATCGGCGAATCGACCAGCGTGTTGAGCGTGGTCGGCTTGAAGCTCACCGTGTCCCCCGATTGCGCGGACTTCTCCAGCGCGACGCCGAACTGCCAGCCCTGCGGCAATTTCACGCTGGGCGCATAGGTGATCTGGCGCGAGTAATGCCCCGCGGGATAGAGCACCAGCGAGCTCCACGACAGGTCCATCATCTTGCCGGTGATCTCGATGCCCTGCGATTCGCTGCGCCCCGACAGGTACTGGTAGTCCACGTCGATGCCGGACACGCCCTGCGGCACGTCGACGTGGAAAGCGAACACGTTGTACTTGTCGCGCGTCCACGCCAGCGGCTTGCCGTTGGCGGTGATGGTGAGGCCGGCCAGCTTGTCGATCGGGCCGACGGGCGAATGCGCGCCCGGAATCCACTGCGGATACAACAGGGTCAACTCGCCCGCCTGCACCGGAATCGTTTCGTGCGCGCGGAAGATGCCCTGCGAAGGGTCGCTCGCATCCACGACCAGCGTGATCGTGCCGGGATACGGCGTGTCCTGCGGCGCCGGCACGTCGCCGGTCGGCACTTCGTAGGCGAACGCGGCACCCGCGACCAGCGCGAGCGCGACGGCAAGGCGCACGCGATCCGAAACGTGAAAATGCAATGCGGACATGATTCAACTCCCGGCAAAGATGCAACCGGTGAAAAATATCAGTCCGCCACGTCCCGCGTATAGGCCGAACGGCACACTTCAGCCAAGTCCTCCCCCGCGTGCCAGCGCGCTCCGGCGGATGCCGTAGCCGAAGTAGATGACGAAGCCGACGAGCATCCAGATCACGAAGCGTTCCCAGGTCACCACCGGCAGGCCCCAGATCAGCGCGATCGAGAACAGGATGCCCAACGGCGCGACGATCCACGCCGCCGGCGTGCGGAAGCTGCGCTGCAGGTCCGGTTGCCGTTTCCGCAGCACCAGGATCGAGGCGCAGATGATGATGAAGGCGGACAACGTGCCGATGTTGATCAGTTCGGCGACCTCGGTGATCGGCAGCAATCCCGCGACCAGCGCGGTGAAGGCGCCGGCGATCAGGGTCGGCCGGTAGGGCGTGCCGTATTTCGGATGCACCCTGGCGAACCAGCCGGGCAGCAGGCCGTCGCGCGCCAGCGCGAACCAGATGCGCGCGGTGCCGAGCATGAAGGCGAACAGCACCGACATCACGCCGACCACCACCACCGCCGCGACCGCCACGCCGATCCAGCCGAAGCCGCGCGCCGCGAACGCATCCGACACCGGCGCCGCGCCGCCGAGTTGCGCATACGGCACCATGCCGGTGAGCACGAACGAGATCACGATGTAGAGCGTCATCGAGATCGCGAGCGAGGCGATCACCGCGCGCGGCAGGTCGCGTTGCGGGTTGCGCGCTTCCTCGGCGGCGGTGGTCAGGGTGTCGTAGCCGAAGCAGGCGAAGAACACCACGCTGGCGGCGGTCAGCACGCCGGACCAGCCGAAGTGCATCATGCCGTCGGTGCCCATCGCGCGCGCCGGCACGAACGGATGCCAGTTGGCGGGGTCGACAAGGAATGCGCCGATGCCGATCACCAGCAGCGCGCCGATCACCTTGATCGCCACGATCACGGTGTTGAAGCGCGCACCCCATTCGGTGCGCACCGTCAGCAGGCCCGCGACGACCAGGGAGATCGCGGCGGCAATCACGTTGAACACGTGGCCTTCACCGGTGCCCAGCGCGCCCTGCGCCCACGCCGGCAAATGGATGCCCGCCGACGACAGCAGCACCTGCACGTAGCCCGCCCAGCCGATCGCGACCACCGCGACCACCAGCGCGCATTCCGGCAGCAGGGCCCAGCCCACGAGCCACGCCACCCGGGCGCCCAGCACCGCGTAGCCGTAGGTGTAGGCGCTGCCCGTCACCGGGATCATGCCGGCGAACTCCGCGTAGCACAGCGCCGCGCAGGCACTGCCGATGCCCGCGATCAGGAACGACACCGCGACCGCCGGCCCGGCATTCGCGGCGGCCTGCTGGCCGGCCAGCACGAAGATGCCGACGCCGATGATCCCGCCGATGCCGATCGCGGTGAGCTGCCACACGCCCAGCACGCGGCGGAAATCGCGCCGCGCGCCGGCTTCGGCCTGCAAGGCCTCGACCGATTTGTGTCGCGTCAGTTGCTGGAGCAGGCTCATGCGTGTTCCCCGCCCGCGATTCCGGATTCGCCCGATCATAGCGGCAATGCAAACCGCCGCGGCCGCGGGCGCCATCGGTCACTGGTCGCTCGCGGCCCCGCTGTCGTTGCGCGACAATCCGGTTTTCCGCCTTCGGAAGTTGTCGATGAATCTCCGCATCGTTCTCATGGGCGCATTCGCGATTTTGTGCGCCTGCCTTGTTCCGGCGACGGCCCTTGCTGGCTCGCCCATCATGACCAACGATGAAGGCGCGGCCAACATGATGATGCAGGCTTTCGGCAAGGCGAAGCCCGGGGAGCACTATCAAGTCACCTTTCTCGATGCAAAAGGCAAGAAACTGGATTTCGCCGCCTTCACACAGTCGGGCGATCAAGGCCAACGCTTCGTGATCGAAACGAACACCAAGGCGCACACCGCAATCTGGAAATTGCTCCCGCAAGGCGCCGCCCCCAAGGGCTCCTTCTCCTTCAAATCCCGGCCATCCCCAACGGCGATAAATACCGGCTCGCCATTTCCGCCATTCGATTTGCCGCTCGTGGCAGGAGGCACGCTGTCCAGCACCAGCCTGCGCGGCAAACCATGGCTGATCGATTTCTTTTTCGCGGAATGCGTCCCCTGCATCAAGGAATTGCCCGCATTGAACGCTTATGCGAAACGGCATCCCGATCAACGCATGGTCGCCGTGACGTTCGATGACAAGGCCACAGCCCAGGCCTTCGTCAAGAAGTGGCATCCCGCGTGGCCCGTAGCCTACGCCGGACAGCGATTGATCGATCAGGCCGGTATCAGCGCCTACCCGACGCTGGCCCTGATCGGTGCGGATGGTCGTGTACTGGACGTCCGGATCAGTACCGAACTTCCGCAACATCCGAAGGACACCTTGACCGCGCAGGACATCGAACGCTGGGTGTCGGCCAAAACCGCTGCAATGACGCAGCCACGGACACATTGACCGCATGAGCGCTTTTTCTCTGCCCCGCCCGCTTTTGCTGCTGCTGTCTTTGCTGGTTGCAGGCTGCATCGCGTACGCACAAGCCGCCGAGACAGCCCCGCACGCGCAACTGGCCATCCTCGAAACCACCGACATCCATGCCCATGTGCTCGGCTACGACTACGACAGGCTCGAACCGGATCCGCATGTCGGGTTCGACCGCGTGGCCACGCTGATCGAGCAGGCGCGCAGGCAATATCCGGACACGCTGCTGATCGACGACGGCGACACCATCCAGGGCACGGCGCTGGCGGATTATCAGGCGCTCTCGCACCCGGTGGCGTGTGACCGGGAACTTGCGATCTATCGCGCGATGGACCTGCTGCACTACGACGCCGGCACCATCGGCAACCACGAATTCAACTACGGCCTGCCGTTCCTGTCGCAGGTGACCGGCACGCCGATGTCGCTGCCGGACGTGCCCGTCGAACATTGCGACGGCCCGCATTATCCGCTGGTGCTTTCCAACCTCGTCGACGCACGTGACGGCAAGCCGGTGTTCAAGCCGTGGCTGCTGCTGCAATGCACGCTCGCCGTCACCGATGCCGACGGCAAGACACGCCATGTCCCGATCCGCATCGGCCTGCTCGGCTTCACGCCGCCGCCGATCATGCAATGGGACCACGCGCACCTCTCCGGCAAGGTGCGCGCGCTCGGCGTGGTCGAGGCCGCGAAGAAATACCTGCCCGGGCTGCAAGCGCAGCGTCCGGACCTCGTGATTGCCGTGGTGCACGGCGGCATCAGCCTCGCGCCGTATTCGCCGACGCAGGAAAATGCCGACTGGTACCTCGCCGGCATTCCCGGCATCGACGTGCTGCTGATGGGGCATTCGCACGACGTGTTCCCGAACCCGCGCGATCCGAAATCGCGCTTCAACGATCTGCGCGACGTCGACAACGTGCGCGGCTTCGTGCGCGGGAAGCCCGCGGTGATGGGCGGCTTCTACGGACACGACCTCGGCGTGATCGAACTGGCGCTGGCATACAGCAACGGCAAGTGGACGATCGACGATGCGGCCACGCGCAGCGAGGTGCGACCGACATGTCCGGCGAAGGACGATTGCGTCGCGCCCGATCCGCGCATCGCGAAACTCATCGCCCCCGTGCAGCAGGCGACCCTCCGCTACATGCGCACGCCGATCGGCGCCACCGATTTTCCGATCACCAGTTATTTCGTGGATGCCGGCGACAGCACGGTGGCGGCGGTGATCAACGCCGCGCAGATCGCGTATGCCAGGGCGCATCTTTACGACGCGCATCCCGAATTGCGCGGATTGCCGCTGCTGTCGGCGGCCTCCGCGTTCAAGACCGGCTTTGCCGGCGCGAACGACTACACCGACATTCCTGCCGGCCCGTTGTCGCTGCGCAGCGCCGCCGACCTCTACCTGTATCCGAACACGTTGACGGTGGTGAAGCTGGACGGCGCCGGCGTGAAGGCATGGCTGGAAAAGGCCGCGGAACATTTCAACCGCATCGATCCCGCCGCGACGACGCCGCAACCGCTGATCGACCGCCGCATCCCGAGCTACAACTTCGACGTGTTGTCGGGCGAGCCGCGCGATGGATTCGCTTACGTGATCGACGTATCGCAGCCGGCCGGGCAACGCATCGTCGACCTGCGTTTCCGCGGCAAGCCGCTCGATCCGAAGCAGGCATTCCTGATCGTCACCAACAACTACCGCGCCGAGGGCGGCGGGCATTTCCCCGGTCTCGATGGCGGCGCGACGGCATGGGCCGCGCCGGATACCAACCGCGACGCGGTCACCGAATTCGTGCGCTCGCAGGGAACCTTGCGGCGCGCGAACATCGACCCGCGGCCATGGCATTTCGCGAAGCTGCCCGCGCACGCGCCGGCCACTTTCGCCTGTGCCGCCGGCAAGCTCACCGCCGCACGCGACGCCGGCCTCGACGATGTCTCGCAGTTGCACGACAACGGCGACGGCAGCGCGGCCTGCGCACTGGATCTTTCGAAATAGCCGATGTCGCGCAAACCCTCCATCCGCAAGCGTCCCCCGCCTTCGCCGCCGCCGCGCCCGCGCCGTCCGTTGCCGGCGCGGCGCGCGATGAACGCGGCGCGACCCGCGGATGCGTCGCAACGTTCCACGCGCGTGCTGGAAATCCTGTTGCGCGTGCTGCCGGAAGCCTGGCGCGACAAGGCGCACGACCTGCTGGTGCTGGTGCGGATGGACCGGCCGGTCGGCGCGTTGCTGCTGTTGTGGCCGACCTGGTGGGCGCTGTGGCTGGCGGCCGGCGATTTCCCGCCGTGGAAACCGTTGCTGGTGTTCACCGCGGGCGTGTTCCTGATGCGCGCCGCGGGTTGCGCGATCAACGACTATGCCGATCGCGATCTCGATCCGCGCGTGCAGCGCACCGCGGGACGCCCGCTCGCGGCGGGCCGCGTGACGCCGCGCGCGGCGCTGGTCGTGTTCGCACTGCTCAGCCTGGTGGCGTTCGCGCTGGTGCTCGCCTTCACCAACCGCCTGACGATCGAGCTGTCTTTCGCCGGCGCTGCGCTGGCCGCGCTGTATCCATTTTCGAAACGCTACACCTCGCTGCCGCAGGTGGTGCTGGGCGCGGCTTTCGGCTGGGGCATCCCGATGGCGTTCGCGGCGGTGACCGATTCGCTGCCGCCGCTGTGCTGGCTGCTGTTCCTCGGCAACGTGCTGTTCTCCACGATCTACGACACCGAGTACGCGATGGTGGATCGGGATGAGGATAGGAAAGCCGGGGCGCGGTCCACCGCGATCCTGTTCGGCGATGCCGACCTGCCGATCCTCGGCGTGTTGATGTGCACCTTCGCCCTGTGCATGGGCATGGTCGGCGTGCGCGCGCAGCTGGGCCTGCCGTACTGGATCGCGCTGGCGATCGCCGCCTTGTTGTTCGCGTGGCAACTGTGGGCCATGCGCAAGCGCGCGCGCGACCGCTGCTTCGCCGCCTTCCGCAACAACAACTGGGTCGGCGGAATCCTGTGGCTCGGGATGCTGCTTGCGCTCGCGATGCACTAGGGCCTGTTGAGGAAGCTCTGAACCAATCCATCCGGGATTTGTCAGGGCAGGCCGAGTCCGGCGCATGTCCGGACCCGGCGTCGACGGATCCAACACTTGCCGTGTTGGATCCGCGTGCGGTGCGTCCCTGCACCGCAGGAGCCTCAATAAATCGGAGGTTCCTTGACGCTGTGCCTTCAGCAAAGGAGCGGGGACGAACCTCGCGGAGGATCCGCGACAGTGCCGAACCTTCTTCCGGCGTTTCGCGCCACTTCTCCTGATGGGAAGGGTCAGCGCGCCGGCGCGCGCGCCAGCGCCCACGCATCCACGCGCGCAACGCCCGCGCGTTTCAGCACCCGCGCGCATTCGCCGAGGGTGGCGCCGGTAGTGAACACGTCGTCGAGTATCGCGACGTGTTGCGGCACGTCGTCGCCGAAATGCGCGGCGAACGCGCCGCGCACGTTGCGCCGTCGCGCAATCGCCGACAATTCGCTTTGCGCATCGGTGGCGCGGGTGCGCCGCAACGCGTCGCGCAGCAACGGCAGCCCCAGCGACTTCGCCAGCGGTTTCGCCAGTTCCAGCGCCTGGTTGTAACCGCGCGTACGCAATCGCGCGCGATGCAACGGCACCGGCACGATCGCATGCGGCCGTTCGCCCGGCGGATCGCAGGCATGCCACAACGACACGAGCAGGCGGCCGGCGGCGAGGTCCGCGCCGAATTTGAAGCGCGATTCCAGCCGGTCCAGCGGCCATGCGTAACGGAACGGCGCCCACGCCGAATCCCACGGCGGCGCGCGCCGCTGGCAGCGACCGCACAACGCCGCCGGCGTTTCCAGCGGCAAGGCGCAACGCGTGCAGCGACGATCGTTGCGGGGCAGGTTCCGCGCGCAGTCGGCGCAAAGGTCGATGCCGTTTTCGCCGCGGCCGCCGCAAAGCAGGCAACGCGACGGCCACGCACGGTGCATGGCCCGGCCCAGCCCGTCAACCACGGCCGCGGTTTTCAGGTTGACAGTCATCCTGACTCCTTCGACACTCCCGCCTCCCTGTCCACGGACCCGCGCCATGACGCCCCTGCGCCACGACTGGCAACGCGAAGAATTGCTCGCGCTGTTCGCGCTGCCGTTCAACGACCTGCTGGCGCGCGCGCACGCGACGCACCGCGCACATCATGATGCGAACACGGTGCAGGTGTCCACGCTGCTGTCGATCAAGACCGGCGGCTGTCCCGAGGACTGCGCCTATTGTCCGCAGG
Organism: Pseudomonadota bacterium; assembly: GCA_018241145.1. Classification (GTDB taxonomy): domain Bacteria; phylum Pseudomonadota; class Gammaproteobacteria; order Xanthomonadales; family Rhodanobacteraceae; genus 66-474. The sequence continues at coordinate 14,680 of JAFEEJ010000257.1, forward strand.
CGGCGCGCTACCACACCGGCGTGAAAGCCGAAAAGCTGATGGATCTCGACGACGTGCTCGCGCGCGCGCGCGCCGCGCGCGACGCCGGCGCCACGCGTTTCTGCATGGGCGCCGCGTGGCGTTCCCCGAAAGATCGCGACATCCCGAAGGTGGCGGCGATGATCCGGGGCGTGCGCGAACTCGGCATGGAAACCTGCGCGACGCTGGGCATGCTCAGCGAATCGCAGGCCAATGCACTGAAGGATGCAGGGCTCGACTACTACAACCACAATCTGGATACCGCGCCGGAGTTCTACGGCGAGATCATCCACACGCGCGAATACGCCGATCGCCTCGACACGCTGGGACACGTGCGCGCCGCCGGCATGAAGACCTGCTGCGGCGGCATTGTGGGCATGGGCGAATCGCGCGGGCAACGCGCGGGCCTGTTGCAGGCGCTCGCCAACCTGCCCGAACACCCGCAGTCGGTGCCGATCAACCGGCTGGTGCAGGTCGAGGGCACGCCGCTCGATGGCACGGCGCTGCTGGATCCGTTCGAATTCGTGCGCACGATTGCGGTGGCGCGCATCGTGATGCCGCGATCCATCGTGCGCCTGTCCGCCGGTCGCGCGGAGATGGGCGACGAATTGCAGGCGCTGTGTTTCTTCGCCGGCGCCAATTCGATCTTCCACGGCGAGAAGCTGCTGACCACCGGCAATCCGGATGTCATGCACGACCGCGAGCTGTTCGAACGGCTGGGATTGAGACCGATGCAGGTCGATGCCGCGCACGACGCGCACACCACGCATTGCGACATTGTCGGGCATGATGCCGCGGCGGCTTGAGCATTTCTTCCTTCTCCCGTCGGGAGAAGGCCTGGGGACGTGGGTCCGGTTTTGCCTTTCCGTTCCACGCATGCAACAAGATCGTGCCGGTTCGCATCTTCACCCCCGCCACGCTCGCGAGAGGGGCGTCCCCTGATGCGGCCTGACCTGCTCGAAAACCTCGCCGCGCGCGTTGCAATGCGCGAACGCGACGGCTTGTCGCGGCGCTTGCGCGCGATCGAGCGCATGCGCGGGGCGCACGTGGTGATCGATGGCCGCGAGCTGCTCGCCTTTTGCAGCAACGACTACCTCGGCCTCGCGCAACATCCCGAGGTCATCGCCGCATTGCGCGAAGCGGCGAACCAGTACGGTGCCGGCGCCACCGCCGCGCATCTGGTCTGCGGTCACCACCGCGAACACTCGAAGCTGGAAGAAGCGTTGGCGGATTGGACGCAACGCGAGCGTGCGCTGCTGTTTTCGTCCGGCTGGCTCGCCAACCTCGGCGCCATTGGCGCCCTGCTCGACGGCAACGGCGTCTGCGTGCAGGACAAGTTGAACCACGCCAGCCTGCTGGATGCGGCGAAACTCTGCGGCGCATCGCTCAAGCGTTATCCGCATGCAGACGTCGACGCCGCGGCGCGCCAACTGGCGGCGGCGGATGCACCGGCACTGCTCGCCAGCGATGGCGTCTTCAGCATGGACGGCGATGTCGCGCCACTGCGGGAACTCGCTGCGCTGTGCGCGCGCGAAGGATCCACCTTGATGATCGACGACGCGCACGGATTGGGCGTGCTCGGCGAGCACGGTGCGGGCAGCCTCGCCGCGGCAGGACTTTCGCAGGATGCAGCCCCGGTGCTGATGGCCACGCTGGGCAAGGCCGTCGGCGGCATGGGCGCGTTCGTGGCCGGCAGCGCCGAGCTGATCGAAGGGCTGACGCAATTCGCGCGCAGCTACGTTTACACCACCGCCTCGCCGCCGGCATTGGCCGCTGCCACGCATGCCGCCGTACGTCTGGCGCGCACGGAAGACTGGCGGCGCGAAAGACTCGCCGCGTTGATCGCGCGTTTCCGCTCCGGCGCGCAACAACTCGGGTTGCCGCTCGCAGATTCGTCCACGCCGATCCAGCCGATCGTGCCGGGTGACGCCGCGCGCACGTTGCGCGCATCGCAGGTTCTGGAAGAACACGGCGTGCTGGTGACGGCGATCCGTCCGCCGACGGTGCCCGCCGGAGCGGCGCGCCTGCGCGTGACGCTGTCGACCGCGCACGCGGAAACGGACGTCGACCGCCTGCTCGATGCGCTGGCGCTGGCGATCCGCGCCACGCCTGCATCTTCGCGGGAAGCGTGGTCGCCCTCGGGAGCGGATTGATGTCCGGGCTGTTCATCGAAACCCGCGGCCGCGGCGACGTGCAGCTCGTGCTGCTGCACGGCTGGGCCATGCACGGCGGCGTGTTCGCGCCGCTGGTCGAACTGCTGGAGGAACGCTGCACGCTGCATCTGGTCGACCTGCCGGGCCACGGGCAATCGCACGACAGCACGATCCCGCTGATGCCATCCGAATGCGCGCGCGCGATCGCCGGACGCGTGCCGCCCGCGATCTGGCTGGGCTGGTCGCTGGGCGGCGTGATCGCGCTGCAGGCCGCGCTCGACCTTCCGCAACAAGTGCGCGCGCTGGCAATGCTGTGCGCGTCGCCGTGTTTCGTGCGCGCGCCGGACTGGCCGTACGGCATCTCGTCGGAAATCCTGCAGCAGTTCGCCGCAGACCTGCGAGAGGATCATCCCGGCACGCTGGAACGTTTCCTCGCACTCGAAGCGCTGGGCAGCGATTGCGCGCAGCAGGACCTGCGCCGGTTGCGCAGCGAGGCGTTCGCGCAGGCGGCGCCCGGCCTGCGCGCCCTGCGCGAGGGGCTGGAAGTGCTGGAACGCACCGACCTGCGTGGCCGCTTGCCGCAATTGTCCTGTTCCAGCGCATGGATGGCCGGCCGGCGCGACCGGCTGGTACCGTGGCAGGCGATGCAGTGGAGTGCTCGACAATGCGGGGGTGCGTTCGTGCGGATCGAGGGCGGCGGCCACGCGCCGTTCATCGGACACGCGTCGGAAGTTGCCTCCGCCCTGCAACCGTTGTTCGCGTCCGGCACGCCGGCATGAACGATTTCCGCATCGACCAGCGTCAGGTGCAACGGTCCTTCGCGCGCGCGGCGCGGATCTACGAACGGCACGACGCGTTGCAGCGCGAAGTGCAATCACGCCTGTTCGAACGGCTGGACTACTACGAAGCAGAACCCGTCCGCGTGCTCGACGTGGGTTGCGGCACCGGGCGCGGCGCGGCGCTGTTGAAGCGGCGCTGGCCGCGGGCGCAGGTGCTCGCGCTGGACATCGCACTGCCGATGCTGCGGATCGCACGCGGGCATGCGGATGCGACGAACCCGTTCGAGCGCGTGTGCGGCGACGCGCTGCGCCTGCCCCTGCCGGATGCCAGCGTGGATGTGTTGCATTCCAGCCTGTGCATCCAGTGGTGCGCGACACCGCTGCCGCTGTTCGAGGAATTCGCGCGCGTGCTCAGGCCCGGCGGATTCCTCGCGCTCGCCAGTTTCGGCCCGGACACGCTGCACGAGTTGCGCAGCGCATGGGCCGCGGCGGACGGGGTGCATTCCCACGTCAGCCGTTTCCTCGACATGCACGACCTCGGCGATATCGCGCTGGCCGCGGGGCTGCGGGATCCGGTGCTGGATGTCGAACACCTGCGGACGCTCTATGATTCGCCGCGCGATCTCCTGCGCGAACTGAAGGGACTGGGGGCGACCCATGCGGATGCCGATCGCGAACGCGGATTGCTGGGCAAGCGGCGTTTCGCGCGCATGCTGGCTGCCTACGAATCGATGCGCGTGGACGGCATGATCCCGGCGACCTGGGAGATCGTCGCCCTGCACGCGTGGGGCGCGCCGGAGGGCCAGCCGCGCCGCGCCGAAGGCGGCGGCGAGATCGCGACTTTTTCGATCGAACGCCTGCGCGGTTCGCGGCGTTGACGGCCATCGACCGGAACATGCCCGGGGATCCCGCCTACCGGCGCGCCGCGTGGATCGCGCTCGCGGTACTTACCGTGGTGTGGTCGCTGAACTGGACGGTGATGAAGTGGGCGCTGGACTATTGCGGCGTGTTCAACTTCTGCGCGCTGCGCTATCTGTTCGGCACGCTGGTGTTGTTCGGGCTGCTCGCGTTCCGCGGCGAATCGTTCCAGCCGCCGCCTTTCGTGCCGACCGTGCTGATCGGCCTCGCGCAGACCGCCGGTTTCCAGATCTTCGCGCAATGGGCGCTGGTCGGCGGCGGCGCGGGCAAGACCGCGCTGCTGGCCTACACGATGCCGTTCTGGATGGTGCCGCTGGCGTGGTGGTGGCTGCACGAACGACCCGGCGCGCGGCAATGGCTGTGCATCGTGATCGCGGCCACCGGACTGGTGTTCGTGATCGAACCCTGGCGCGAGGTCGGCAGCCCGGTCAGCGTGGCGCTGGCACTGGCCGGCGGGCTGGCCTGGGCGATCGGCACGGTCCTGAGCAAGGGCGTGTTCCAGCGCTCGCAAACCACGCCGCTGCAATTGACGGCCTGGCAGATGCTGTACGGCACGCTGGTGCTGTGCGCGGTGGCGTTGATCGTGCCCCAGCGCGCGACCGACTGGTCGCCGCCGTTCCTCGCCGCGCTGGCCTACAACGCGATCCTGTCCTCCGGCATCGCGTGGGCGTTGTGGCTGCTGATCGTGCAACGCCTGTCGACGCAGGTCGCCGGGTTGACCAGCCTGCTGGTGCCGATCGCGGGCGTGCTGTTCGCCTGGGCGCTGCTCGGCGAGAAGCCCGATCCGGCCGAGTGGGCCGGCATCGCGCTGATCGGCGCCGCATTGCTCAGCTTGAACTTTGCGCGGCGCGCACCGGCTAAAATACGCAGTCATCCCTGATCGCGAAAATCGAAAAAGCGGCCACGGGGCTCTTGGCCCTGCATGCGCTTTTGGCCGCACTGCCTGAAGGAAAAAGTATGGACGCTGCAACGCTTCCCGAACCCGATGCCATCCGCGTGGCCGTGATCGGCCTTGGGTATGTCGGCCTGCCGCTGGCGGTCGGCTTCGGGCGCGTGCTGCCCACGCTCGGGTTCGACATCAACGCCGCGCGCATCGCGGAACTGCAAGGGTTTCGCGATCACACGCTGGAGGTTTCCGCCGATGCGCTGCGCGAGACGAAGCAATTGCGTTGCAGCAACGACGAAAGGGAACTCGCCGGCTGCAACGTGTTCATCGTCACGGTGCCGACGCCGATCGATTCGTTCAAGCGTCCCGACCTGACGCCGCTGGAATCGGCCAGCCGCACGGTCGGCCGCGCGATCAAGCGTGGCGGCATCGTGGTCTACGAATCCACCGTGTATCCCGGCGCGACCGAAGAAGTCTGCGTGCCGATCATCGAGCGTGAATCGGGCTTGAAATACAACGTGGATTTCTTCGCCGGCTACAGTCCCGAGCGCATCAATCCGGGCGACCGCGAACACCGGCTGGAGACGATCGTGAAAGTCGTGGCCGGCTCCACGCCGCAGGCCGCGGAGTTCGTGGACGCGCTGTATCGCAAGGTGGTGAACGCGGGCACCCACCGCGCATCGAGCATCCGCGTGGCGGAAGCGGCCAAGGTGATCGAGAACACCCAGCGCGACCTCAACATCGCGCTGATCAACGAACTCGCGCTGATCTGCCACCGGCTCGGCATCGATACCGGCGAAGTGCTGGCCGCGGCCGGCACCAAGTGGAACTTCCTGCCGTTCCGGCCCGGCCTGGTCGGCGGCCATTGCATCGGCGTGGATCCGTACTACCTGACGCACAAGGCGCAGCAGATCGGCTACCACCCGGAAGTGATCCTGTCCGGCCGGCGCATCAACGACGGCATGGGCCAGCACGTGGCGCAACGGGTGATCAAGCTGATGACGCAGCGGCGCGTGCACGCGGCCGGCGCGCGCGTGCTGATCCTGGGCCTCGCGTTCAAGGAAAATTGCCCCGACCTGCGCAACACGCGCGTGGTCGACGTGATCGACGAATTCCGCGGCTATTCCGCGCAGGTGGACGTGCACGATCCGTGGGTGGATGCGGACGAGGCGCGCCACGAGTACGGCCTGGACCTGGTCGCCGAACTGAAGCCCGACAGCTACGATGCGATCATCCTGGCGGTCGGCCACGAGCAATTCACCGCGATGGGTGCCGATAAATTGCGCGCCCTGGGCAAGCCCGGCTGCGTGCTGTTCGACGTCAAGAACATCCTGCCGCGCGAAGCGGTGGACGGGCGGTTGTAGGAGCGTCCGCCGGCCCGTTGCCGCCCTGGCTTCAGTTGTCGGGCACCAAGGGCAGTTCGAGATAACTCGGATGTTGCGGATCGAGATGCACCGAGAAGGTCGCGGTGCGCGCATCCTTGGCGGTTTCGTAGCCGATGCGCCCGCCGGAGTTGTACTTCTTCTGCACGTCTAGATCGCTCTTCTCCCGCGAACCTGACTGGATCATCCCCGATTTCGCGCCTCGCAACCAAGCAACCCGACAGCCTGTCCCGCCGGTCGGTTCTGCGCGGAGGCGCCGGCGCAGGCATACTATGCACGCCCGCGGGGGCGGGCTGAGCAAAAAAGGTCAAGGGAATGCGGGTTCTGGTCACGGGAGCGGCCGGCTTCATCGGCGCCGCGCTTTCGCAGCGGCTGTTGGCTCGAGGCGACGAGGTCATCGGCGTCGACAACCTCAATGCCTATTACGACGTTTCGCTCAAGCAGGCGCGGCTGGACCGGCTGACGCCGCAAAAGGGCTTTTCCTTCGTGCGGGCCGGCATCGAGGACGGTGCGGCGGTCGAGCGCGTCTTTGCGGAGTTCAAACCGCAGCGGGTGGTCAACCTGGCGGCGCAGGCCGGCGTGCGCTATTCGATCGAAAACCCGCACGCCTACGTGGAATCCAACCTGGTCGGCTTCATCAACATCCTGGAAGCCTGCCGGCATGGGAAGGTCGAGCATCTGGTCTACGCCTCGTCCAGCTCGGTCTACGGCGCCAACCGCAAGCTGCCGTTCTCGGTGCGCGATCCGGTGGACCATCCCTTGAGCCTGTACGCCGCAACCAAGAAGGCCAACGAATTGATGGCCCACACCTACAGCCATCTATACGGTCTGCCGACCACGGGACTGCGCTTCTTCACCGTGTACGGCCCCTGGGGCCGGCCCGACATGGCGCTGTTCCTGTTCACCCGCAAGATCCTCGCGGGGGAACCGATCGAGGTTTTCAACCACGGCCACCACACCCGCGACTTCACCTACATCGACGATATCGTCGAGGGCGTGGTCCGCGTGCTGGACCGACCTCCCGGCATGAATCCTGCTTTCGATTTTGTCGATCCGGTGCCGGATTCGTCGTCCGCGCCGTATCGCGTCTACAACATCGGAAACCACCGGCCAGTGCAGCTGGCGCGTTACATCGAGGTGCTCGAAAGCTGTCTGGAGCGCAAGGCGGAGAAAATCCTGCTGCCCTTGCAGCCCGGAGACGTCCCCGATACCTGCGCCGACGTGGCCGAACTGGCCCGTGACACGGGATACCGGCCGGAAACCCCGGTCGAGGAAGGTGTGCACAGGTTCGTGGCGTGGTATCGAAGTTTCTACAAGGTCTGAGGTCACGAAACAGACGTTGTGCAGGCAGGAAAAGTAACGGGTGACTGTGATAGGTTTCACGGTCCGAATCATTCCAAGGGGAAGGCAAAGCCATGAAAACCCTTTTTCGTCTCTTCGCACTGGGCGGTTTCCTGATGCTGGCGGCGTGCGCCACCACCTCCGGCTCCAACCAGCCGCCTCCCTACAACCCCGACGCCCAGCAGGTGAAGGACTACCACATCGGCGTCGACGACCAGATCCAGGTGACGGTCTGGCAGAACCCGGATTTGAGCGTCAGCGCGCCGGTACGCCCGGACGGCAAGATTTCCGTGCCCCTGATCGGCGACGTGCAGGCCGGCGGCCGGACCGCCGAAGAAGTGTCGGGCGAAATCAAGGGCAAACTGGGCCAGTACATCCGCGATCCGCAGGTCACGGTGGTGCTGACCGAGCTGCGCAGCCACGAATACCTCTCGCGGGTACGGGTCACCGGCGCCGTGCGGCAACCGGTTTCGATCCCCTACCGACAGGGCATGACCATCCTCGACGCCGTGCTGGCGGCGGGTGGCCTCAACGATTTCGCCTCGCCCGACGCCACCGAGCTCTACCGCAAGGGCCCCGACGGGGCCACCAAGGCCTACAACGTCCGCCTCGACAAGGTGTTGCAGTCGGGTGATCTGTCCACCAATTACCCCGTGCAGCCCGGCGACGTGATCACCGTGCCGACACGCGTGTTCTGAATCCGTCGCGAGCATCCCATGAGTACCGATCTGGTCCCGGCCAACCCCTACAGCATCACCGCGCTGGGGGAAACCATCGTCAGCGAGTCGAGGCGCCACCGCATCGCGCTGGTGACCATTTTTGCGGTGATCGCATTGCTGGCCCTGGCGACCGGCGTGGTGTGGCCGAAAAAGTTCGTGTCGTCCACCACGATCCTGGTGCAGGAAAACAACATCATCAAGCCGTTGACGGAAGGCTTGGCGGCACCTACCGCCGTGTCCGATCGGGCCGGAATCGCCAGCGAAGTCATCTTCAGCCGCAAGATCATGCAGCAGATCCTGACTGACGGCGGCTGGATGGCCAATCATCCATCGCCGCTGGAACAGGTTCGCTTGATCAACGACATCAAATTGCGCACATCAATCGATACCCCGCGCGACAACCTGCTGGAGATCAGTTATTCCGATACCGATCCGCAGAGGGCGTACAAGGTTACGCAGGAAATGGCGCAATTGTTCATCCAGGAAAGCCTCGCCTCCAAGGAGCGTGAAAGCTCCAGCGCCTACGCGTTCATGGACAGTCAGGTGCAGGAATACCGCAAGAAACTGGACGCCCAGTCCGAGAAGATCAAGCAATTCCTCGTGACGCACGAGGATGCCGCACCCGGCAACCAGGTCGATTCCAATACGCGCATTGCGCAATTGCGCACCGAACAGGAAACCGCGCGCATGAACATCGCCGAACTGGGCTCGCAGAGCGCCACGCTCGGAGGCCAGCTTTCCGGCCAGTCGGAAGTGGCGACGGTGCAGACGCGCGAAGGGATGTACCGCACGCAGATCGCGGACCTGCAATCCAAGCTGGCCCAGTTGAAACTGACCTACACCGACAGTTACCCCGACGTGGTGCGCACCCGTCAC
>JAFEEJ010000025.1 GCA_018241145.1 Pseudomonadota bacterium
GGTCCGCCGCGCGCAATTCCTCGATGAAGATGTGGTCCGCCCGTTGCAGGATCCCCACGTACTCCGGCTTCACTTCGCCGAGGATGCGCACGCCCAGGCCCGGGCCGGGAAACGGATGGCGATACACCATCTCGCGCGGCAGGCCGAGTGCGACGCCGATGCGGCGCACCTCGTCCTTGAACAGCTCGCGCAGCGGCTCGACCAGTTGCAGGTTCATGCGCTCGGGCAGGCCGCCGACGTTGTGGTGCGACTTGATCACGTGCGCCTTGCCGGTTTTCGAACCGGCGGATTCGATCACATCCGGGTAGATCGTGCCTTGCGCCAGCCATTGCACGCCCTGCAACTTGTGCGCTTCCTCGTCGAACACGTCGACGAACAGTCTGCCGATCGCCTTGCGCTTGGCTTCCGGGTCGCTGATGCCGCGCAGCGCATCGAAGAAACGCTGCGCGGCATCCACGCGGATCACGCGCACGCCCATGTGGCGCGCCATCGTGTCCATCACCTGGTCGCCCTCGCCCGCGCGCAACAAGCCGGTATCGACGAACACGCAAGTGAGTTGCCCGCCGACGGCTTTTTCCAGCAGCGCCGCAACGACGGAAGAATCCACGCCGCCCGACAACCCGAGCAGCACCTTGCCGGCGCCGACCTGCGTGCGCACGCGCGCGACCGCATCGTCGATGATGTTCGCCGCCGTCCACAACGTGGCGCAGCCGCAGATATCCACCACGAAACGGCGCAGGATTTCCGCGCCGTGTTTCGTGTGCGTGACTTCCGGATGGAATTGCAGGCCGTACCACCGGCGGGATTCGTCCGCCGCGGCGGCGACCGGCACGGATTCGGTGGATGCGATCCGCTCGAACCCTTGCGGCAACACCGTGACGCGGTCGCCGTGCGACATCCACACGTCCTGCGGTGCATCGCCCGGTTCCAGCCCGTCCAGCAATTTCGACGACGCGACGGTTCGGATGCGCGCATGGCCGAATTCGCGCGCGTGGCCGCCTTCGACCGCGCCGCCCAGTTGCACCGCCATCGCCTGCAGGCCGTAGCAGATGCCGAGCAGCGGCACGCCGGCCGCGAACACCTGCTGCGCGATGCGCGGCGCATCCGGCGCGATCGCCGACTCCGGTCCGCCGGAAAGGATGATCCCCTTCGGCGCGAACGCCGCGATCTCCTCCGGCGCGTGATCCCACGCCCAAATCTCGCAATACACGCCGATCTCGCGCACCCGCCGCGCGATCAGCTGGGTGTACTGCGAACCGAAATCGAGGATCAGGATTTTGTCGGAGTGGAGGTCGGACATAAAGGAAGCAGGGGAAAGGGAGCAGGAAAAAGCAGGAGCTGCGCAGACACGTGAAACCGGGATCTTCCCTGCCCCCTCCACCCCGCTCCCTGCTTTTCTCAATCGTTCATCCGGTAATTCGGTGCTTCCTTGACGATCTGCACGTCGTGCACGTGCGCCTCGCGCACGCCCGCGCCGGTGACGCGCACGAATTGCGACCTGCTGCGCATGGCGTCGATGGCTTCGCAGCCACAGTAACCCATCGAGGCGCGCAGGCCGCCGATCAACTGGTGCACGATGGCGCGCAACGGGCCGCGGTACGGCACCCTGCCCTCGATGCCTTCGGGCACCAGCTTGTCGGCTTCGGCTTCGTCCTGGAAATAACGGTCGCTGGAACCCTGCGACATCGCGCCCAGCGAACCCATGCCGCGGTAACTCTTGTACGAGCGGCCCTGGTACAGCTCGACCTCGCCCGGCGCTTCCTCGGTGCCGGCGAACATCGAACCGAGCATCACCGTGGATGCACCTGCCGCGATGGCTTTTGCCACGTCGCCGGAATAACGCACGCCGCCATCGGCGACCAGCGGGATCTCGTCCTGCAGCGCTTCGGCCACCATCGAGATCGCGGTGATCTGCGGA
>JAFEEJ010000258.1 GCA_018241145.1 Pseudomonadota bacterium
GGGCAGCAGCGATTCGATCGGCGAATCCACCGGCAATATCTCCAGCCGGCTGACCATCGCGGTGGAAACCGGGTCGCGGAATTTCGCCTCGTCGCCATAGACGTGGATCAGCAGGTCGGATTCGTCGAGCAAGCCGACGATCGCATCGCCGTCCATCACCGGCAGTTGCGAGACGTCGTACAGCTTCATTCGGTTGTAGGCGGTGACCAGCATGTCGTCCGGCTTCACCACGACGGTGTCGCGCTGCGAATACGGGCGCAGGATCAGATCGCGCAGGTCGCCGGTCGGCTGGCGATCGAGGAAGCCGTTGTCCAGCATCCAGTAATCGTTGTACAGCTTGGACAGATACTTGTTGCCGGTGTCGCACACCAGCGTGACCACGCGTTTCGATTGCGTCTGCTCGCGGCAATAGCGCAAGGCCGCGGCCAGCAGCGTGCCGGTGGATGAGCCGCCGAGAATGCCTTCCTGCTTCAGCAACTCGCGCGCGGTCAGGAAACTTTCCTGGTCGGAGATCGAATAGGCCTTCTTCACCCGCGAGAAATCGCTGATCACCGGCAGGAAATCCTCGCCGATGCCTTCGACCAGCCAGCTCGCCGACTTGGTGCTGAGCGTGCCTTCGTTGATGTATTGCGCGAGGATCGAACCCACCGGATCGGCGAGAACGAATTCCGTCTGCGGCGACGCCTTTGCGAAATAGTGCGACAGACCGGTCATCGTCCCGGACGAACCGCAACCGAACACGATCGCGTCCACGCGGCCGTCCATCTGTTCGAGGATTTCCGGGCCCGTGGTTTGCTCGTGCGCCAGCGGATTGTCGGGGTTGCCGAACTGGTTGATGAAATACGCGCCGGGCGTCTCGCGCGCGATGCGTTCGGCCAGGTCCTGGTAATACTCCGGGTGGCCCTTGGCGACATCCGAGCGCGTCAGCACCACCTCCGCGCCCATCGCCTTGAGATTGAAAATCTTCTCGCGGCTCATCTTGTCGGGCACGACCAGGATCAGCTGGTAGCCCTTCTGCTGCGCGACCAGCGCCAAGCCCAGCCCGGTGTTGCCCGCGGTGCCTTCCACCAGCGTCGCGCCAGGCTTGATCTTTCCCGACTTCTCGGCGCCTTCGATCATCGACAACCCGATGCGGTCCTTGATCGAGCCGCCGGGATTGGCGCTTTCCAGTTTCAGGAACAGCTCGCAGGGACCGGCATCGAGACGGCGCGCGCGCACCATCGGGGTGCGGCCGATCAGTTCGAGGACGCTGTCGACGGTCATGCGGAATCGGGTCAGGGCGCAGCCGATGATGATACCTGCTCCGGTCGGGATTGCAGCCCGGAGGGCCATCTACGCCCTGAGTCGGGCCGCTGCAATTGGGCAGGCCCGCAAAAAGCAACCGGCCCGCGCGTGGCGGGCCGGGGAAGGGACGAGATGCGTGCGGATCAATGCGCCATGGCGGTGCGCTGATCCCACATCCGGGTGAGTCGATCCTTCAGATGCAGCTTTTCGCGCTTCATGCCGGCGAGGGACGTGTCGTCCAGCGGCAGCACGCCGAGTTCCGCATCGCGAACCTTGCTGTCCAGTTCCTGATGGTGCTGATAGAGGCGGCGGAACTCGGGGTCCGCCTTCATCAGTGCTTCGACGTCATCTTTCTGCACGTACTCGAACATTGCAGAACCTCCTTTCGGTTGCCCGGCGCTCCAAAATCACACCACCCACGCGCCGCTGGAGCGGTGCGCGGGGGTCATTGAAGGTACGGGATTCATTCGATTCGATGGGGAACGGCGCAAGGCCGGTTCCGGAGTTGACGCTACTCCGATCCGCCCGGTTCCGCAACCGGCCGCAAGCCCCGGCCAGCGCTGGCGACCGTGCCGCAAGCAATTGCCGCGAAAGAAAAATTTTCGGAAGAACCCGATGCGTCGGGCGCGCTCAGGGCCCGGCGCTGACCTCGACGCTTGCCCCCTTGTCGCCGCCCTCGACGGAGCGGATGCGGATGCGCGCGGCGTCCGCGCCGCCGGCGACCAGCGCATCACGTACCGATACGGCGCGGCGACCCGCCAGGACCCGCTGGCCGGAGGCGGCGCGCGGCACGATCCGGAGGGTCTGCCCCGCGTGTGCCTGGGCGAACGTGGCCAGCCTGCGCGAGCGCGAAGCCGACAGGACATCGCTGCCTGCCTGGAAGGATGCGTCGGACAACACGAGGCTTCCGCTTCCGCTGCCGCCGCTGCCGGCGCCCGTCGAGGAGGCAGTGGAATCGCCGCGCAAGGCACGGGTGGCCTGTTCGGCCAGGTCGGCCTCCTTGCGGGCCAGCGCCGCGGCACGCGTCTGCGCGGACGCAAGTTTTTTGGCTTGCGCGGCTTCGGCCTGCGCCTGCTGGGCCTGCTGCGAATAAGCCGCGCCCTGCTGCTGCAGCATCTGCGCCTGTTCGACCGCGGCCTGGTATTGCAGGCGTTGCCTGGCGAGTTCGGCGCGGGCCGCGTCGGCATCGGTCTGCGACGCTTCCAGCATGATGTGATCGCGCTCGCGCTGCAGTTGGTCGAGCTGTTTCTGGTCGGCCTCGACCTGCGCCGCGGCGCGCGCCAGCGCAACCCTTTGCTCGGCGATGAACAGATAGTGCGGGCGCTCGCGCCGTCCGGCGTTGGCGGCGGCGGCGATCGCATCGCGTGCGCGGGCCTGCTCGCCGAGCGCAAGACTGCCCAGTGCGGGATCGGCGCTCAGCCGATCCAGTTGTGCGCCCAAGCCCTGGATCTCGGCGTCATCCGCGGACGCAGCCGCCGTCAGGGGCAGCGCCAAGCCCAAGCCCAGCAGAACAACGGCAATCGCTCGTGCGGCGCGCATCAACCCGTACTCCCTTGCTCGGCGACGCCGCCGCTGCTGCCGGCCGGCGGTGGCCAGGATTCGTCCTGTGGCGTGGCGCTGGTCCCGGCCGGTGCGGGTGCGCCGGTGGACGCCGGGGCAGGCGGCGGCGCACCCAGCTGGATCTGCGGCAGTTCCTGCGAGGAAGCGCCGCTCGCCGGCTGCGATGCGGCCTGCTGGGCCGCGGCGGCTTCGGCCTGTTTCTGGTCCAGATCCGCCTGCAGGCTGGCGTTTTCGTCACGCTGGTTCTGGATGCGCGCTTCCAGCTCGACCGCGTGCGCGCGGGCGCTGGCGGTTTCCGCGGCCGCCGCGGCTTCCTCGGCGCTGGCTGCGGCCTGATCGTTGTCGCCGTTGGCCAGTGCCTGTTGCGCGAAAGCGAACCGGCGCTGCGCTTCCGCGAACGGATCCGGCGCGCGCGTCGCGGCTCCGGCGGCGGCGGCGGCGCGGATCTGCGCGTCGGCCTGGTCCAGCAGCCCCGTCGGGGGCGGTGTCGTGGCACAGCCAGCCGCCAACGCCATCACGAAAAGCGGAACCAGCCGATGGATTTTCATGCGGGAGCGTGCCATAAGATCGCCATGGGGACCGGAGCTATTGTCCGGCGCGGGTCGCGGCATTGCAACGCGGCGCACGGCTGGCCTCTCTCTTGCTTCGATTTGCCTGCCATTCGCCACGGTACTGGACATGGATATCGGCTATTTCCTGAAACTGATGATGGACAAGGGCGCGTCGGACATGTTCCTGTCCAGCGGCGCGCCGGTGCATATCAAGGTCGAGGGCAAGCTTTACCCGCTCGGCAACACCGGCCTGCCCTCCGGCATGGTCAAGAAGATCGCCTATTCGCTGATGGACGAAGGCCAGGTGCCGCAGTTCGAACGCGAGCTGGAATTGAACATGGCGGTCGCGATCAAGGACGTCGGCCGTTTCCGCGTCAACGTGTTCAAGCAACGGGGCGAAGTCGGCATGGTGATCCGCTCGATCAAGAGCGAAATCCCTTCCATCGAGCAATTGCTGCTGCCGCAGATCTACAAGCAGCTGATCATGGAACCGCGCGGCCTGATCCTGGTCGTCGGTTCGACCGGCTCGGGCAAGTCGACCACGCTGGCCTCGATGATCGACCATCGCAACAGCAACACTTCGGGCCATATCCTCACCATCGAGGACCCGATCGAATACCTGCATCGCCACAAGAAATCGATCGTCAACCAGCGCGAAGTCGGCCTGGATACGCACGGGTTCCACAACGCGCTGAAGAACGCGATGCGCGAAGCGCCGGACGTGATCCTGATCGGCGAAATCCGCGACACCGAAACCATGGATGCGGCGATCGCGTTTTCCGAAACCGGCCACATCTGCCTTGCCACCCTGCATTCCAACAACGCCGACCAGACCATCGAGCGCATCCTCAACTTCTTCCCCGAAGCCGCGCACAAGAACATCCTGATGAACCTTGCGCTGAACCTGAAATCGGTGATCTCGCAACGGCTCGTCGTCGGCAAGGACGGCCGCCGCCGCCCGGCGGTGGAAGTGCTGATCAACACGCCGCACATCCGCGACCTGCTCCGCCGCGGCGAAGTGCACCAGATCAAGGAAGCAATGGAACGCAGCCTGCAGGAAGGCATGCAGACCTTCGACCAGTCGCTGTTCCGGCTCTACAAGGAAGGCATCATCGAACTGGAGGAAGCGCTGTCCAAGGCCGACTCGCGCGACGGCCTCGCGTTGAAGATCCGGCTGGCCGAAGGCGCAGGCGGCAGCGAGATGCCACAGAGCGATCCGTACGACATGACCGCGTACTGAGGGCGGGTTCGTCATTCCGGTTGTCTTGCGGCGAAGATCCGGAACCTGGCGTTGCCCTCTTCGCGCTTTCGAAATTTCGGGTTTCGACGTCCTGTCTCTTCTGCTCGCCTTCCGCGGGGTGCGGGGCAACGCCTCCCGCGAAAGCCCGGCGTGACCATGTCGCCGATTGCCGCCTTGCGGCGAAATCCCTTTGCGGAACAAAAAAGCGGGCGCCCTGCCGAGAGCGCCCGCGACGTTGGAGTCGTACCGGGGAGACTAGAACCGGTACTCCGCATTTACAGACACCAGATTGGTCGACAAGTTCAGATTGTTCTTGTCGGCGTGGTAGTAATCGTAGGCCAGGCCCATGCCGAAATTGCGGTTGAAGTCGTAGCCGAAGCCCGCGCCCGCGTAATAGCCGGTGTCGTTGTTGTGCACGAACAACGGGAACGTGTCGCTGGTCTCGCCTTCGCCCTTCCATGCGTAGACGCCGCCGCGCCCGGAGACATACCAGTTCGTGTCGATGTTGTAACGGCCGTTCACGCCGGCGGTCCAGCCGTGCAGCGAAGCCTTGTCGTTGGCGATCACCGGCTGGTTGTTGAACACGTTCTTGATCTGCACGTTGCCGAGATCGTTGTAGCCGACTTCCGCGCCCAGCGCGAAATTGGGCGTCACGCTCCAGCGGTATCCGCCGTTGACCACGTAGCCGGTATCGCCGCCGCTGTTCGGGCCGCTGATGACGTTGCTGTGTCCGATGTTGCCGTTGATGAAGAACTGGCCCGTGCCGGTATTGGCGTTGCCGTCCTGCGCAAAGGCAGGCGCAGCCGCGAAGGCCGCGGCGATGCAAAGGGCAGTCAGGGTCTTGCGCATTATCTTTCTCCTGCTTGTTGTGCGTGTTGCACCGACGAATCGATGAATCCGCCGGCACACGCGCGTTTCGTTGCGCGCAGAAGTAAGACAATCGTTAAGAGCAATTGTTGCGTTTTCGTAAGGCCGAACTCAGGCGCAGTTCATGGAACTTTATGCGTCGCGTCGTGTCGCGCGCGGTTCATGCGCCGATCATGTTTCGAATGCCGCCGCACTCCGAATAAGCCGAGTGGTCTGCGGATCGAATGCGTGCAGCTTCCCGGGTGCGAATGACAACTCCACCGACGCGCCATGCGCGGGCAATGCCTGTGGCGGCACGCGTGCGACGATTTCGTCGCTTCCGAAACGCAGGTTGAGGAACACCTCGTTGCCGACGGGTTCGATCACTTCCAGTTGCGCCTGCATGACAACCCCCGTTCCGCCGTCGCCCGCGACCACGGGTTGCAGGTGTTCGGGACGCAGGCCGAGCACCAATTCACGGCCTTCGTACTCCGCCAGTTCCGGACGCAGGCGCAACAGCCCGTCCAGTGGCAGCGACACCTGTCCCATGTCCAGGTGCGCGCCATCGCCCGCACGCAGGCGGCCGCGCAGGATGTTCATCGCGGGACTGCCGAGGAAACCCGCGACGAACAGGTTGGCCGGTTGTTCGTACAAACGCATCGGCGTGTCGATCTGCTGGATCTCGCCGTCCTTCATCACCACGATGCGCTGGCCCAGCGTCATCGCCTCGATCTGGTCGTGGGTGACGTAGACCATCGTCGCGCCGAGGCGGCGGTGCAGCCGCGCGATTTCCACCCGCATCGACAGGCGCAACTTCGCATCGAGGTTGGACAAGGGTTCGTCGAGCAGGAATACCTTCGGCTCCCGCACCAGCGCGCGCCCGAGCGCCACACGCTGGCGCTGGCCGCCGGACAACTGGCGCGGACGGCGATCCAGCATCCCCGCCAAACCCAGCATGGCCGCCGCGGCCTGCACGCGCCTCGCGATTTCCGCGCGCGCCACGCCGCGCAGCTTCAGCCCGAACGCGAGGTTTTCCGCCACGCTCATGTGCGGGTACAGCGCGTAGTTCTGGAACACCATCGCGATGTCGCGATCGCGCGGCGGGGCGTCGTTGACCACGCGCCCATCGATCGCGATCGCGCCGGAATCCGCGCTTTCGAGTCCCGCGATCATCCGCAACAACGTGGTCTTGCCGCAACCGGAAGGACCGACCAGCACCAGCAGTTCGCCGTCGGCCACTTCGAAGCTCGCGCCCGCCACGGCGACCTTGCCCCGGTCGAACTCCTTGCGCACGTTGTCGAGTCGGACGGTGGCCATGGGCTGCGCCGTGTTTCGCGCGGCTCGCCCGCGCGGTCGCGGCACGTTATCATGCCGATGTAATCGTTTACATCCCCGGGTGGACCCTGCCATGGCCGACGCCGCGAAACCGCCGGAATCCTTGTTTCCGGATAGCTTCCTGTGGGGCAGCGCCACCTCGGCCTACCAGATCGAAGGTTCGCCGCTGGCCGACGGCGCGGGCGCGAGCAACTGGCACCGCTTCGTGCATACGCCCGGCAGGGTGCGCAACGGCGATACCGGCGATCTCGCCTGCGATCATTACCGCCGCTGGCGCGATGACGTGACGCTGATGCGCGCGCTCGGCATGAACGCCTATCGCTTCAGCATCGCGTGGGGCCGCGTGGTGCCCGATGGTTTCGGCAGGATCAACCCGGCGGGCCTGGCGTTTTACGATCGGCTGGTGGACGCGCTGCTGGAGCACGGCATCTCGCCGATGGCCACGCTCCACCACTGGGACCTGCCGGCCGCGCTGGACGACCGCGGCGGCTGGCTCAATCCCGACATCGCGCACTGGTTCGCCGATTACGCGCAGGTCGTGTTCCGCAAACTCGACGACCGCGTGCGCTTGTGGGCCACGCTCAACGAACCCTGGGTGGTGACCGATGCAGGGTACCTGCACGGCGTGCTCGCGCCCGGCCACCGCAGCCTGCACGAGCCACCGATCGCCGCGCACAACCTGTTGCGTGCGCACGGCGCGGCGGTGCAGGCCTATCGCGCCATCGGCAAACACGACATCGGCCTGGTGGTGAACCTGGAACCGAAATACGCGGCGTCGCAGGACGAACGCGACCTTGCCGCCACCGCGCGCGCCGATGCCTACATGAACCGGCAATTCCTGGACCCGGTGTTCCTCGGCCGTTATCCCGACGAGCTCGCGGAAATCTTCGGCGATGCATGGCCGCACTGGCCGGCGAAGGATTTCGAAACGATCAATCAAGCCATCGATTTCATCGGCGTGAACTACTACACGCGCAACGTCACGGCCGCGGATGCGCGCGCGTGGCCCGTGCACGCGTCGGGCGTGCCGCAGCCGCGCGCGACCCATACGCAGACCCGCTGGGAAGTCTATCCACGCGGCCTTGCCGACGTGCTGGAGTGGGTCGCAGCACGCTACGGCAATCCGCCGATCTACATCACCGAGAACGGCGCGGCCTTCTACGATCCGCCGACGGCGCCTGAAGGCGGCATCGACGATCCGCTGCGAGTCGAATATCTGCGCGACCACCTGCGCGCCGCCCACGCGGCCATGCAACGCGGGGTCGACCTGCGCGGTTATTTCGTGTGGTCGCTGCTGGACAATTTCGAATGGGCGCACGGGTATTCCAAGCGCTTCGGCATCGTGCACGTGGACTACGTCACGCAACAACGCACGCCGAAAGCGAGCGCGCGGTTCTACTCGAGGGTGATCGCCACGCGCGGCGCGGAGCTGCATGCGCATTCCGGCGCGTGACGCGGGAACTCCGGACGGCTATTCGACGACGACGCGCGCGGGCGCGGTGCGGATGCGCAATCCGCCCTCCCGCCACCGTGCCGGTTTGCCGTTGATCGTGGTTGCCCCCGGCGGACGCGGCAACGGCCACGCCAGCACCAGCCCGCCAGGCGGCAAGGCGGTATCCGCGTCGATCGTCCAGACCACCCGCGCGCCGTCACGCCGCAACGAATATCCCAGTGCGCCCCAAGGCGTGCGCAGTCCGTGCAGGGCGACGCCGCCCTGCTCCAGCCATGCTTCCTGCACTCCTGCGCCCAGCACCATGGTTTGGTCGACGCCGTCCTCGAAGGCCAGCAGATCGAGGATCGAACGGAGGTAATCGGAGGCCACCCACGCGTGCGGCATGTCGCCGATGAAGCGCGGCTCGCGCGCATCGCGGCCCACGACTTCCGCCCACTGGTTCCAGCCCGCGGGACGTTGCCCGGCGAAGAAGAAATCGAGCATCGGCGGGATGCGCCCGCGCCAGCCAAGCCGCGCGAACACGCCGACATTGCGCCACTCGTACGGCGTATAGGCATCCCAGTCCGTACCGCCGTCCGCGCGCGCGCGCGATTCGGTCCAGTAGCGATTGAAGGTGCCGTCGAGCAGAGATGGCGGCAAGCGCGTGCGCAGGTTGTCCTGTTGGCCGCCGGGCGCGAGGGCAATCGTGGTAGAGGTCGGGTCGAAATCGCCCAGCTCCGCGCTGCCCGGGATGAAGTCGATGCGGTGCGCGGCGACGCTGGCGCGGATCGACGCGTAAAGATCGTCGCGGAAACGGTCGCGCTGTTTCGTCCACTCCCTTGTCGCCTCGCGATCGCCCAGCGCCCGCGCCATCGACAGCGCATCGTCCTGTCCGCGCAGCGCCCAGAAATCGTCCCAGTAGGAGTGCTGCGGCTTCGCGGAATAGCCCTCATGGCTGATCGATGCGGGCAGCAAGCCACGGAACATCCGGACAGCGGAATGGCGTTCGCCGTCCTGCAATTTTTCCAGATAGGCCATCGTCGCCGTCACGTGCGGCCACGATGCCTGCAGGAAGGCGCGGTCGTTCGTGTAACGGTACACCTGCGCGATCAGATGCAGCAGCTCGCCGGGGCTGTCGTTTTCCGGGGTGGGATCGGCGCCGCGCGCGTCGATGCAGCACGGCACCTTGCCGGTCGTGAACTGGTGGGGCGCGTACCACAACGCATAATCGCGCGCCGCCTCGGTGTCCCCCAATCGCAGCAGCGCATCGGCCATCATCGCGCCGTCGCGGATCCAAGAACGCGCATACGAACGCGTGCCCGGCCGCAATTCCGGACCGTCGCGCGAAATCAGGATCCAAGCCAGCGAACTGCGCAGGGTATCGATCAGGCGCTGCTGCGAAGACGGCAGTTTCAGCACCACGCGATCGAGCTTGCCGTGCCACTGCGCCGCGACCTGGTCTTCCTCGCGCTGCAGCCATGCGGCGGCGTCCGCATCGGCGGCAATCGCCGGCATCCGGGAACCCGCAAGCGGCACGACCACCCCGAAGGTCGCACCGGAGTGCGGTTGCAGATGCACGCGGTACAGCGCGGCGCCCGAGGCGTAACCATCGGGATCGTGCACCGATTGCGCGGGGGGAAAATCGCCGCGCGCGAGCCGTTGCACGATCATGCCATGCGCACGCGTCGTCGCGCCGCGCATGCTCGCGGCGCGCAGCAGGCGCGCGCGTGGCTCGCCGTCCACCGCCAGCGTGCCACCCTGCCATGCCAGCGCATGGATCGGGCTGACGCCGCCCGGCGCGTTGAGGAACTGGCTCGGAGGATCGACCTGCAGCGGCCGTGCGGCGAGCACGAGCGTGACGTCGCGCGCACGATCGCCGTCGTTGCGCACGTCGTAACGCGCAATCAGGCGTGCATCTCCGCGCGTGCCCGTGCCGAATGCAGTCACGCGCAGCGACAAGTCGCCATGCTTCCACTGCACGCCCGGAATCGGCAGGTAACCGTCGCGCAACGAATGCGTGATCGCGACATCGGCCCAGGTCAAGAGCTTGCCACCCTCCTGCAGGAACGGCTCGATGGTGAAACCGCCCTTGCCGATTTCCAGCGCGCCGTCTTCGGACAACAAGCCGGTGTCACGGCCGCCATCGATGCCGACGAGGGTCCAGTAACCTTGTTCGCCGGTGAACGCGCGCGGGTAGAACCCGCGCGGCGCCTGTTTCGCCGCGGCTTCCACTTCCGCATTCGGATCGGGACGCGCACGTGCTTCCTGCGGCGCGGATGCCGGCGGCAATTCGAGCAGCCCAAGCCGCGAAAAACACACGCTGCCGCGGCCGCCGCCTGCGCCTGCGCCTGCGGCGATCGCAAGCTCGAAGCCGGCGCTTCGCTTCAGCGCATGGTCCGTGGCCGGGCCCCACGCAAAACCGATCGCATCCGCGGCAACCCGCAGCGTGCGCCAGTCCGCCGGCGGCGCGTAATCCTTCCACTGATGCCACCACACGTTGTCGCCGCTGGCGTCGATCAGCTTGAACTGCAGCGTATTGGCCGGCGCCGCGCCACGCACGTCGAGGTCGAACGCATAATTCGTCGGCAGCATGAGCGGCAACGTGCGGCGCATCGACGCATAGCCCGCGGTGCCGCGCAAATCGTAGTCCAGGCACAGGGCCTTGCCGCGCGGGCCATCGGACGCGCGCAGCGACGCGCGGACATCGTCGGAACCGGACACCTGCCATGCCGCCGGATTCGAGAAATCGTCGAGTACCCGTTCCACGCCGTGGGGTCCCGCGGCGGCGAGCGCGGAAATCGCCAGCAATGCAACAAACGCGAAAATCTTTTGCATCGCGCAATCGCTCCCGCGCACGCTGTGCGTGCGGACGCTGTTGCGGGCTCGCGCTTCCGGCGCTCGCCACGCAACCCCGCCCTCGGCTTCCTGCCTCGGGCGTTCGAACTCGCGCGCGATGCATTACTTTGCATCGCGCAAACGCTCGTTCTCACCCCTTCACGCTGCCCAGCAACAGTCCCCGCAGGTAGTAGCGCTGCAACGCCAGGAACAGCACCAGCACCGGCAACACCGTGATTACCGCGCCGGCCATCATCAATTCGAAATCCTGCACGTGTTCGCGCGACAGCGACGCGAGGCCGACCGGCAGGGTGTAATGCT
This sequence comes from Pseudomonadota bacterium, assembly GCA_018241145.1. Lineage (GTDB taxonomy): Bacteria > Pseudomonadota > Gammaproteobacteria > Xanthomonadales > Rhodanobacteraceae > 66-474. The sequence goes on from JAFEEJ010000258.1 coordinate 11,405, forward strand.
GCTGGCCGGTCAACACGATCAACGGCCACATGAAATCGTTCCACGCGGTCAGGAAGGTCAGCACCGCCAGCGTCACCAGGATCGGCTTCAACAACGGCAACACGATCTGCACGAAGATGCGCAGCTCGCCGGCGCCGTCCACGCGCGCGGCTTCCAGCAGGTCGTCGGGGATGCCCCGCGCGTATTGCCGCACCAGGAAGATGCCGACGATGCCGAACACCGTCGCGGTGCTCGGAAGGATCACGCCGGCATAGGTATTCACCAGCCCGACGTATTTCAGCAGCAGGAACAGCGGCAGCATCGCCACCTGCGCGGGAATCACCAGTCCGCCGATCAGCAGGCCGAACAGTTTCTCGCGGCCTGCGAAGCGCAGCTTGGCGAAGGCGTATCCCGCCAGCGTGTTGCACACCAGCGACAACAGCGTGATCGATGTCGATATGAAAACGCTGTTCGCGAAATAGCGGCCCATGCCCGCGTGCGCGAACAGTTCGCGATAGTTGCCGAGCGTGGGATGCGCCGGCAGCATCGGCGGCGGCAGCGAGCCGGCCGTGCCCGGTTGCATGAAGGACACCGACAGCATCCATGCCAGCGGGAACAGCACCAGCGCCGCCGCCGCGACCAGCGCGCCATTGATCCACCATTTTGACCAAATCATCGACATATTTCGTCACGTTTTTCCCGTTGCAGGCTCGATCATCCTGATCTCGCCAAGCAACCCGCCCTCGGCATCATGCCTCTGGCCTGCGACGGCGCACGCGATGCCTTACCTTCATCGCGTCAGCGCGCCGCCTCGGCCTCGCCCGCGCGCCACATCAGCGCGGTGACGGCGAACATCAGCACGAACAGCAGGAAGGCGACGGCCGAGGCCGTGCCCATGTTCCAGTATTTGAAGCCCTCGTCGTACATCAGGTACAGCACGCTTTCGGTGCTCTGCAGCGGCCCGCCCTCGGTGATCACGTACGGCTCGGCGAACAACTGGAAATAGCCCGACACGGTGAGGATGCTGACCAGCAGCAGGATCGGCGACAGGCTCGGCAGGGTGATGTGCCGGAATTGCCGCCAGATGGAAGCGCCGTCGATGCGCGCCGCTTCGTACAGATCCTGCGGGATCGCCTGCAGGCCTGCGAGCAGGATGATCATGGCGTAGCCGAAGTTCTTCCAGACCGCGAACAGGATGATCATCGGCATCGCCCAGCGCGGGTCGCCCAGCCAGTCGATCGGATGCATGCCGAGGTGCATCAGCACGAAATTCACCACGCCGTACTTGGGATTGAACAGGTAGCGCCAGATCACCGCGACCGCGACCACGGTGGTGACCACCGGCGCGAACAACGCGGTGCGGAAGAATGCCCGCGCCTTCGACAGCGGCGAGTTCAGCAACAGCGCCGCGCCGAGCGAAGCCAGCATCGACAGCGGCACGCCGACCGCCACGAAGTACAACGTGTGCCCCAGCGCCGCCCAGAACAGCGGCCGGTGCAGCAATTCCCAGTAGTTGTGCAGCCCGACGAAGCGCAGGTTGTGCAAATCCGCGAGCGCGTACAGGTCGTAATCGGTCAGGCTCAACGCGAAGCCGACCAGCACCGGCAGCAGGAAGAATATCCCCAGCACCAGCAGTGCCGGCGCGAGGAACCACCATGCGACGATGGGCTTGTTCATAGGGCTTCGTTCGAAGCGCGCTGCATTCGAGAAGTGCGGCCTTGGATGGTCGCTTTTTCGCGCAGGGATGGCGCACCGCGATCCAGCACCCAGCGGCGCTTGGCGAGGATCGCATCGGCCTGCGCATTCATCCGCGCCGCGGCCTGGTCGATCGTCGATTGCCCGGCGATCGCGCGCGCAGCGGTGTCCTGCATCATGTTGACGATCTGTTCCCACTCCGGCACCGGCGGTGCCGGCTGCAGGCGTTCCAGTTGTTCGCGGAAGGCGTGCAGCTTCGGATCGGCGCGCAGCGCGCCGGCTTCCCACGCCGATCGCCGCGGCGGCAGGTCGCCCAGAAGTTCGTAGAAGCGCTGTTGCACCCGCGGGCGCGAGAGGTATTCGATCAGCAGCCACGCGCCCGGCTTGTTGCGCGAAGCGGCCGGAATGGCGAGGCTGGAACCGTAGGCGACAGAATCGCCCGGGCCATCCGGCCCCGGCAGCGGCGCGGTCGACCATTCGCCTTGCTGCGCCGGCGGCAGGCGCTTGCGGAATTCGCCGATGTTCCACGGCCCCGAGAGATAGAACACGAACGCGCCGCGCCCGAATTCCTCCCACGGATTGCCGACCTGTATGTTGGTGTAGGCCGGCACGTCGCCGCGTTCGTACAAGCCGACGTAGAACGACAATGCGCGCTTGAATCCCGCGCTTTCGAAATTGCCGTAGCGTCCGCCGTCGCGCAGCAGCGGCGCGTGTTCCTGCAACGCCAGCGCGAGCAGTTGGTCGTATTCGTTGGTGGGCAGCAGCGCGCCCCAGCGCTTGCCTGCGCTCTTCACGCGGATGGCGTCCATCTGCCGTTGCCATTGCGCCCAGTCGCGCGGCGGGGAATCAAAACCGGCTTCGCGCAGCAGATCCACGCGATAGAACAGCAGGCGCGTATCGACGTACCACGGAATCCCGTACAACGCACCGTCGATGCGGTTGGTCGCCCATACCGTCGGGAAATAGTCGGCGGCGCGGACCTCGCTCGACTGCGCCACCTGCGCGTCCAGCGGTTGCAGCGCGTGCAGGGCCGCGAATTCCGGGATCCAGGTATTGCCGATCTGGATCAGGTCGGGCAGCGAACCCCCGGCATAGGCCGTCAGCAATTTCTCGTGCGCCGCGGTCAACGGAACCTGTTGCATGCGGATCCGGATTCCTGGGTGTTCGCGCTGGAACTCCGGCAGCAACTTGGCCACCGCTTCGCCTTCGCGGCCGATGGTCCAGAATTCCAGCGTGCGCGTATCCGCGGAAGGGTGGCTGCACGCCGACAGCAGCAAACCAAGCGCGAGCGCCAGGCATCCGGGCGCACGCAGGATCCTCATTGCCGCGCACCGGCCGCTGACACCGGCGCGCGATCGGCGCCCGCGGACGGCGCGTCGGTTTCCTGCAGCCAGCCGCCGGTGAAGCCGGCGCGCTGCAATCCCTTGCGGATATAGGGATTGGAACGCATCACCTTCCATACGAATCCGCTGCGGTAGTTCTCGATCATCAGCAGGATCGGCCCCTGGTCGATGCCGAGGTATTCGTTGTCGAACCAGCCCTGCCCCGGCACCACCCGGCCGCTGCGCAGTGGCGTCTTCAATTCGAAACTGGGATTGAACGCATCCTTGAAGCCATAGTCGGAATACAGCCACGCGCCATAGCGACGATACATCGCCTGCATCGCCCGTTGCGAGACCGCCGGCGTGAACACGATCGAAGAAATCGCCGCGGTCGGTGCGATGGTGCCGTCGTCGAACACGCGGTCGACATCCGCGCCGCGCGCGGTGTAGCCGTGGAAAATGGTGCGCGTGCCGTCGTGTTCCCAGGTGACGTCGGCGGGCCCGTTGCTGGCGGTGAGGCCCCAGACGTCGGCGCCGTAGCCCTTGAAGTGCAGCGGATTGGCGATGGCGTAGGCCCGCTGCCCGATCGTCGCGCGCGCACTGTTTTCGAAATAGTCGAGGTCCCGTCCGCGCATCCACTCGTCGCGGATGCCGCGGAAGTCGATCCAGCAGTGGCTGTACTGGTGCCCGAACAACGGCGCGAACCCGATGTGCGGCCGTCCGCCCATGAAGCTGCCCCAGCTGCGGCCGTAGGTGGAAGCCCACGCCTGCCACGCATCGGGATCAACCGGGTGCGTCGGCGAACCCAGCGCCAGCACGTACAGGATCATCGCCTCGTCGTAGCCCTCCCAGTCGTGCGGAATGAACTTTCCGCCGGGTGTCCATCCCATGCCGATGCGCGGCGGGCGCACCTGCGCCCAGTTCCAGTCCATGCCGCGATAGAGCTGGTCGGCGAGGTCGCGGATTTCCCTTTCCTGCGGATTGCCGCCGTCGAAATAGGTTTCATCGAACAGCACGCCCGCCATCAACAACGTGGTGTCGATGGTGGAGACTTCCACGCTGCGGTTGTAGCGAAGGCCATGCCGCATGTCGAGGAAGTGATAGAAGAACCCGTGGTAGCCGGTGTCGTCGTCCTCGCTCTCGCCCTGCGGCGCACGGGCGAAAAACCGCAGCGTCGCCAGCACCCGTTCCCGGCCCTGTTGCCGCGTGATCCAGCCGCGCTCGATGCCGATCGGATAGGCCGTCAACGCGAATCCGACGGCGGCGATGCTGGCGAACGGCTCGCGTCCCAGCGGCCAGTGGTCGGGCACCAGGCCGTTGGCGGGATTGGCGGTTTTCCAGAAGAAATCGAAGGTGCGATGTTCCAGCTCGTCCAGCGCCAGCGGGCGCGACGAAGGCACGGCGTTTGCCGCACTTCGATCGATCGCGCGCGACGACATGTCCTGCGCGATCGCGCCCGGCGCGCCGAATCCGGCCACCAGCGCGAACAAGACGAAAAGCAGGCGCGTGCCACGCGGATGCCGAATCAAGGGTCCTCTCCTGAAAGTCGGGCGAAGGCCGCGCTCGCGGGGTCGAATCCGTGCATCACGGCCTCGGCGGCCATGAACCCATGGCGGTGATTGCGGTATCCAATGCACGGGCGGTTTCGCCGCACGCCGCGCCCGAGTCGATGGTCGGCGGCGGATTTCGAAGGAGAACGGTCATGCGTCAGTTGGCTTCCGCGGTGGGCGCCGTGTTGCTCGCCTTCGCCGGTTTTTCCTGCGCCGCGCCCGGCGGCCTCGATCCCACCTTCGGCATCGGCGGCCGTGCGACGACCGACTTCGACAACAGTACCGACATCGCCAACGCCGTCGCGTTGCAGGCCGACGGCAAGCTCGTCGTGGCCGGCACCACCTACATCAACAACGACTTCTCCGGCGAGGATTTCGCGCTGGCGCGCTACAACCCCGACGGATCGCTCGATGCGAGTTTCGGCATCCATGGCCGGGTGACCACGGACTTCCCGGGACTCGCCGCCGTGATCTCTTCGGTGGTCGTGCAGCCCGATGGCAAGATCCTCGTCGCCGGCGGCGCGTTTCCGCTGTTCACCTTCCTCGGCAATTTCGAAATCGCGCGTTACAACCCGAATGGTTCGCTCGACACGAGCTTCGGTTCGGGCGGCATCGTCACCACGCATTTTCCGCAGGGCAGTTATGCCTCCGCGCTCGCGCTGCAAGCCGACGGCAAGATCGTCGCCGCCGGCACCGATTACGTGAATTTCTCCAGCGAAGAGTCTTCGGACACCGACTTCGCGCTGGCGCGCTACAACCCCGACGGTTCGCCCGACATCGGCTTCGGCAACGGCGGCCAGATCACCACCGACTTTGAAAAACACAACGACGACGCGTTCGCCGTACTTCTCCGGCCCGACGGCCGCATCGTCGCGGTCGGCTCCGCGCTCGACCCTGTGAGTTTCTATGACTTTGCCGCGGCACGCTATCTCCCCAATGGCCAGCTCGACACCACGTTCGGTACGGGCGGCAAGGTGCGCACGGATTTCGGCAACGACGGCTTCGACCGCGCGTACTCGGCGGCGTTGCAACCCGACGGCCGGATCGTCGCGGCCGGCTTCGCGATCCTGCAGAACGGAGGACACGAGAACTTTGCCATTGCGCGCTACGGCGCCAACGGCGCGCTCGACACGAGCTTCAACGGCGACGGCCTGAAGCAGGTGAGTTTCGGCAGTTGCTGTCAGGAAGCCCACCGCGTGCTGCTGCAGGGAGACGGCAAGCTCGTGGTGGTCGGCTATCCCAACAGCGAATCCTCGGATTCCGACTTCACGCTGGCACGCCTGAATTCCGATGGCTCGCTGGATGCGACGTTCGGCCGTGGCGGCCGCGTGCGCACTTCCTTCGGCGATCTCAACGGCGGCGCCAATGGTGCGGTATTGCAGCCTGACGGCATGATCGTGGCGGTCGGATTCCAGGCTTTCTTCCCGACACCGAAGGGAGTGCAGTTCGCGCTGGCGCGATACCTGGGCCAGTAGGCGTGACGGCACGCGGCGAATCATCTCGCCGCACTCCCGCCGGAAACAGCCAGCTTGCCCGGCGCCGGTTTCCGGCCGTGGTCCACCCAGTCGGTCAGCTCGTCGAAGGCGCGGCCGATTTCCCGCGGCGTGAACACGCAGTGGCCCTCGCGGTTGACGTACTGCTGCAAGAAGTGGCCGGAATATCCCGCGCGTTGCACCAGCAGGGCGTATTCGAACACGCCGCCGGCCGGCACCAGCGGGTCGGCGGTATCGTGCAGCTCGAGCATCGGCACCTGCAGGCGGCCGCTCGGCGTGTACCAGCGTGAAAGCCATGCCGCGGCCTTCGGGTCGGCGCGGTAGCGACGCACGCCGTCGTTCAATGCATAGTCGTCACCGGAACCGACGTAGATCAGGTCGGCGTTGTCGAAAGGGCTGCCATGCAGGCGGTGCTGCAGGCCCTGCGCGTCCCCGGTCGCGTCCGCGATGATCGCGGCGAGGGTTTTCCCGCCGGCCGCGCCGTACCAGCGCAGCAACGCTTGCGTGGCCTCCGGTTTGGAATCCAGCGCGCGCTGGATCTTCGCCACGGTCTTGTCGTCGCCGCGGAAATCGTCCGGCACCGGCACCAAGGGACCCAGCACGCCCGGGAAGTAGTAATCGAACGCCGCGCGCAGCGCGAAACCCTGGTTCAACAAGGCGTCGGACGGCTGCACCGCGCCGCACAGCGACAAGGCGCCTGCATAAATGTTCGGCCGAGCCTCGGTGGTCTGCGCGATCAGCGTGCCGCCCATCGACATGCCCATCAGGAGCGTTTGTGCGGGCGCGCCGTATTGCGAAATGAAATGGCGGCGCAGCCGCTCGGTGTCGCGTGCGCCGGCCTCGATCGCCCAACCGCCTTCGGAATAGCCCGACTGGATCACGGCATAACCGCGCGCCAGCAGCGGATCGAACATCGGCGACAACGCATCCTTCGGCGAGAACACCACCGGGCTCCCGGAGGTGCCGTGGTAGAACACCACCAGTTTGCGGTTCCACCCGGCCGGCACGTCGATGCGATAGGACGCGCCCTGCAACGTGCCGATTGCGTGGATCGCCGGTTTCCCGGCGCCGGCCTGCGCGGCCGTCGCCATCGTGACCGCGGCACATGCCGTCAACACGATCGCGAACCTGCGGACGCCGCGCGCGCAGGTACCGCCGGACCCGGTCACGAAACTGCGGATGCGCGATTCATTGCTCATGACTTGCCTGATGCCGACTTCGCGATGCGCGAAAAAAAGACGGCGGGCTGGACGTTTCGCCAAGCCCGCCGGTCCACACCTGAAGCCTTGCACCACCTGCGGGCGCCTACCAGAGCACGCGCATCGACATCTTGAAGGTGCGCGGCACGCCCGTGATGTTGCCGGTCTTGTCGTAGGTGATCGGGTAATACGTGGGATACGTCGTCAGCACATCCACCAGGTTCTTGTAGTTGAACACGTTGATCAGGTCGCCGCGCAACTGGATGTGCGTGCTGCCTGCGACGTGCCAGTCCTTGGTGATGGCAAGATCCACCGAGCGGTAACCGAAGATGTCGCCGCCGAACAGGAACTTCTTGCCGGAAGGCGTGCCCGCCACCGGCAGGTTGTTGGCGCCGTTCGGCGCGGTGGCCGGATAGTTGTAGTTAATGTATCCATTGTCCGGCGTCGGGGTCGCCAGGGTCAGCTTGGCCGAATAGGTCATGCCCCAGGGCCCGTCGATCGTTCCGGTGGCAACCAGCCGGTGCTTGGGTGCGGCATTCGACGTGATGAAGGGATAATCCTGGATGGTTTCTTCGTCGAACGAGTAGTGTTCGTTGATGTCCCGATTCTGGGTTGCGTTGGTGTAGGTGTAGGCGACCGTGACGCCCCACGGCGATTCATGCGTGTACGGCTTCTCCAATGACAGCAGCACCTGGGTGTTGCGCGTCTCGATGCCGTTGCTCCACAGGATCAGCGATCCGAAACCCGGCACGCCGGTCGGCGCGCACCAGGGCTGGCATCCATTGCGCCAGAAAGAACCATCGGGGAAACGGTTGCCCAAGGTGGCGACGATGCCGTCGTAGCTGAGGATGCGCGCGATGGTGGCGCTGGTGTTCCACTGGCCCAGGCTGTTGCGCATGCCGAGGCTGAACTGGTCGGAATACGGCACCTTGAGGCCGTTGGTGAACATGTCGACTTCATATCCGGCGGTGCTGCCGGCCACCAGACCCTGCAGCGCGCCCACGCTGTTCGCGTACGATGGATCCCATGGGAAACAGGGCGAACCGGCGCAGTTCGTGATGCCGTCCTCGCTGAAGAATATCTGCGGCTCTTCCAGTGCGAATTTGGTCTGTTCCAGTTGCAGGTAGTCGTACAGGTCGCGGTCGTAGGCACGCCCGGCGCCGCCGAAGATCACGTGCTGCGAATCGCCGTTGATGTCGTAGGAAAAACCAAGCCGCGGCTGCCATTCGTTCTTGTACGCGCTGCGATTGTGGCCGGTGCTGATGTAGTCGTTGATGTCGACGCCGCCGAGGCGCAGGGCGTCGGCATAAGTTTCCCCGGAAGTGGGTTGCGGGTATCCGCTGGGCAGCGCGGGATAGGGGGCATTGAGCGCGGTGACGACGTTGGCCGGCGTCACCCAGTCGAGATACGACGGATTGTGCTCGATGTCCCAGCGCAAGCCGAGGTTGAACGTCAGGTGTTCGTTGACGTCCCAGTCGTCCTGGAGGTACGCGCCGAACTGCTTGTCGTCGGAGGTGACGACCGGGCTGAAGCCCGGGTTGGTCACCGCGAATACCGCCTTGTACGGCATGGGATCGGTGCCGATCAAGCCTGCGGGGCAATAGACGGATTGGTTGATCGTGCCGTCGCAGACGTTGTAGAACGCCTGTGCGGTCGCATTGCCGGCGTCCTGCGCCGTCAGTTTGACGTCCTTGTACTTGATGCCCGCCTTGACCGTGTGGTCGCCCAGCCAGTGCAGTTCGTTGAAGGTCAGGTCGTCCTTGAAACCGGGTCCTTTCTGGCCCTTGTTCTGCTCGGCACGGGGATCGGGGGCGCCCACCTGCAGGATCGTGTCGTTGTTGGCGCCGTAGGTATAGGCCTGTCCCACGCCGTCGGTGATCTGTTGCGGCACATTGAAGGCGTTCTCGTAGGTGATCATCGCCTCGTTGAACCAGGCATCCGCACTGTGCGACCAGTACAGTTCGTAGCGCTTGTCGGTGTTTTTGGTCTGGATGCCCGCCGATGCGGCCGTGACGCCACCCACGTTGTCGACTTCGTTCTCGCTGCGCACCTGTGCACGCAACTCGAACCGATCGCGATCGGTCGGTTCCCAGTCCAGCTTGCCGAAGAACAGGTTTTCGAAGAACGGCAGGTTGGCCGGACCGATCGCGGCTTGCGCGTCCTGCGGCAACAGGTCGTTGAGGCCGGTCACGCCCGGCACCACGGCGATCGGCGTGTCGTAGCGCTTCACCTCGTTGGTGATGAAGAAGTGCAGTTTGTCCTGGATCAAAGGTCCGCCCAGCGAGAAACCGTAATCCTTGTTGAACGAATCCGTCTTTACGCCTGCGGCCAGTTCGGAGGGCGTATCGGCGCGGTAGCTCTGGTCGGTGTAGTCGGCATACACCTCGCCATGGAACTCGTTGGTGCCCGACTTGGTGACCGCCGTGACCGCGGCACTGGAGATCTGGTCGTACTCGGCCTTGTAGTTGGAGGTGATCACCTTGTATTGGCCGATCGCCAATTGCGGGAACGGATTGCCCTGGCTGGCGAATTGGCCGCTGACGCCGCCTTCCTTGACGTAGCTCTTCTGGCCCACGCCATCGATGTAGACGTTGACGGTGCTGGTGGTCATCGCACCGCCCTGCAGCGACGTATGCCCCTGCGAATCGAGGGTGAAGATCATGCCCGGCACCATGTCCGCGAACTCGAGGAAGTTGCGCGTGACCTGCGGGACATTCTGGATCTGGTGCAGCGATACGGTATTGCCGACTTCCGAGGTCTTCACGTCGAGCAATGCGGCGGCACTCACGTTGACCGTCGCCAGCGTGGTGGTCGGACCCGCCGGAGGCGCGGCATTGGCGGTGAGGTCGAGCGAAGACGTCGCCGCGACCGCCAGGGTCACGGTGTGTTGCGAACCGCCCGCCGCGCTGACGGCATAGGTGCCCGGAGGCAGGCCCACCAGGGTATAGGTGCCGTTGCCCGCGGCAGTCGTGACGCGCACCGCGCCGGTCGCGACATTGCGCGCGGTGATCTGCGCATTCGGCGGCGCCTTGCCCTGCAAGGTCGCATTCGCACTCTGCGCCCAGCCGATGCCGGGCAACGCGACCACCGATACCACGCCGGCGCCGATCAGCGACGCAAACAGCTTGCTCTTCCAACGCAGGTGCCGGTTGATCAAGGTGTTCATGGATTCTCTCCCGTGGAACGATGGCGCCGGCTCTACGGCCGATGAGGGGTGGATGCCGGAAGGCGTGCGTCCGATGCGTCGTCCGTCGACGCGCGTGGCACGACCTCGCAGGCGAGCGTGTGCCGTTGCGGCGGCGGGTCCATGGTTTCCATGCGCGCGACCAGATGTTCGAGCGCGCCGTGCCCGAGATCGGCGATGCGCACGCGCACCGTGGTCAGCGGCGGATTGATGTAGCGGGCGATCGGAATGTCGTCGAAACCGGCGAGCGCAATGTCTCCCGGCACGCGCAGCCCGGCTTCGGTCAATGCGAACAGGCAACCGATCGCCATCATGTCGTTCGCGGCGAAGACCGCCTGCGGCCGTTGCTGCATGGCCGCCAGCTGCCTGCCTGCGCGGTAACCGGATTCTTCGGAAAAATCGCCCTGCAGCAGAAAGGCGCGCGCCGACGCCACGATCGATTCGCGGAAGCCCTTGAGGCGCTCGGCCGCGTCGAAGTTGTCGGACGGCCCGGTGATGAAGGCGAAGTCGCGATACCCCTGCGCGAGCAGGTGGCGTGTCATTGCCTGCGCGCCGCCATAGTTGTCGACGTTGAGCGAGGCGTAGTCCTTGTCCGCCACGGATGAATTCATCAGCACGGTGGGCAGCGCGGACGCCAGGTGCTCCTTCAGGAAGCGCGCATCGACATGCGGCGACATGATCAGCAGCCCGTCCACGCGACCCTGCATCGCGCGCAAGGCTGCCGCGGCTTCCGCGGCATCGCCGTGCGAACTGGACACCAGCAGCTGCAGGCCGCGCGCGCGCGCGGCAAGGTCGATGCCGCGGATCAGCTCGGAAAAGAATTCGCCGAACAGGTCGGGCAACAAGGCACCGACGGTGTTCGTGCGTCGGGTCACCAGACTGCGCGCGGCGCCGTGCGGAACGTAACGCAGGCGTGCGGCCACGCCGGCGACGTGCCGCCGCGTCTGTGCGGTGACCGAGGCAGCGCCATTGAGCGCGCGTGACACCGTAGCCACCGACACCCCAGCCTCCCGGGCGACGTCTTTGATCGTCACCACCGTCCCGTTCCCCTTGCCCGTCCTGCAAGTGGGCTCGAATGTAAACGTTTTCATGGAAATATGCAAAAACACCGCAACATGAAGCCGCAGCCACGGCAACGCGAGGCCGCAAGCGTCTCGGCAAAGCCTCCGATCGGAATCAGCCCTTGGCGCGCGCCTCAAGCACGGCCACGGCCGGCAGGGTTTTCCCCTCGAGGAATTCCAGGAACGCGCCTCCGCCGGTGGAGATGTAATCGATGCCCCCGGCCACCTTGTACTTGTCGATCGCGGCCAGCGTATCGCCGCCCCCGGCAATCGAGAACGCTTTCGAATCCGCGATGGCGCGCGCCAGGGTTTCGGTGCCGTGGCCGAAGGCGTCGAATTCGAACACGCCGACCGGTCCGTTCCACACCACCGTGCCCGCGGCCTGCACCATCTTCGCGTAGCGCGCCGCGGTTTCCGGGCCGATGTCGAGGATCATCTCGTCATCGCCGACCTGGTCGATGCGCTTGATCGCGGCCGGCGCGTCCGCGGCGAATTTCGGCGCCACCACCACGTCGTCCGGGATCGGCACGTCGGCGCCGCGCGCTTTCGCCGCGCGGATCACCTTGCGCGCGGCTTCCAGCAGATCCGGTTCGCACAGCGAAGTGCCGACCTTGCAGCCGCACGCCGCGATGAAGGTGTTGGCGATGCCGCCGCCGACGATCAACTGGTCGACCTTGTCGACCAGGTTCTCCAGCAGCGTGAGCTTGGTCGAGACTTTCGAGCCGGCCACGATCGCCAGCAACGGGCGTTGCGGATTTCGCAGCGCGCGGCCCAGCGCATCCAGTTCGGCGGCGAGCAGCGGCCCGGCGCACGCCACTTCGGCGAACTTCGCCACGCCGTGCGTGGAGGCCTGCGCGCGGTGCGCGGTGCCGAAGGCATCCATCACGAACACGTCGCACAACGCCGCATATTTCCTCGCCAGTGCCTCGTTGTCCTTGCCCTCGCCGAGGTTCATGCGGCAGTTTTCCAGCAGCACGATTCCACCCGGCGGAACTTCCACGCCGTCCAGGTAATCACGCACCACGTCGACCGGTTGCCCGAGTTTGCCGGACAACCAGGCGGCCACCGGCCGCAGCGATTCGGCCTCGTCGAACACGCCCTCCTTCGGCCGGCCAAGGTGCGACATCACCATCACCGCCGCGCCCTTGCGCAGCGCCTCGCGCAAGGTCGGCAGCGCGGCTTCCAGCCGTTGTGCGCCGGTGATCGCGCCGTCCTTGATCGGCACGTTGAGATCTTCGCGGATCAACACGCGCTTGCCGCGAAGATCGAGGTCACTCATTCGAAGAAAAGCCATGCCCATTCCCTCGCCGGAGAACGATCATTTTATCGTTCGCCCCGAGCGTAGCGGCCACAGGCCGCGAAGTCGAAGGACCCGGGCGCTTCGACTTCCCCGCGCCCAAGGCTCGCCCGTCCATGGGCGCTCCGCGTGCGCTCGCAAGCTGCGCGAGCTACGCTCCGCGCGAACGGAAGGGAACAGGAGCCGGCATGCCGACCGAACTGACGCTCTACAGCTACTGGCGCTCCAGCGCAGCCTATCGCGTGCGCATCGCGCTGAACCTGAAAGGCCTCGAATACTCGATCAGGCCGGTGCACCTGACGCGCGACGGCGGCGAGCAGCACACGGCCGGTTATCGCGAGGTCAACCCGCAGCAACTGATCCCGGTGCTGACGGACGGCGATCGCATGATCCGCCAGTCGCTGGCGATCATCGAATACCTCGATGAAGCCTACCCGGACACCAGGCCCCTGCTGCCGGTCGCCGCGCGCGATCGCGCCCGCGTACGCGCGCTCGCGCAAATGGTCGCCTGCGACATCCATCCGCTCGGCAACCTGCGCGTGCTGCAATACCTCGAACGCGGGTTCAAGGCGAGCGAAAAACAGCGGCAGGCGTGGTCGCGGCACTGGATCGCGACCGGCTTCGATGCGCTCGAGGCGATGCTGGCCGGCAACCACAACACCGGTGTGTTCTGCGAAGGCGACACGCCTTCGATCGCCGATTGCTGCCTGGTGCCGCAGGTTTACAACGCGCGTCGTTTCGAGGTGCCGATGCAGGATTACCCGACCATCGCGCGCATCGATGCCGCCTGCCGCGAGCTGGAAGCGTTCAAGGCCGCCGCGCCCGAAGCGCAGCCGGACGCGCCGGCTACCGCATAACCTCGACAGCGTGGAGTAGTGCAGGCCATGGATGGCCGTGTTGAGCGAGCTTGAAGCGCCGTCGCATGACGCCGAGCATCGCAACCGGGCGCGTGGGAAAGGCGCAACTGTTCGAGCACAGGGATGTGCGAGTTCGCGCCGGCGCGCACCCGGTGAGAAGCACAGGGCAGTCGAGCCAACCGGATGTTGGCGAGACCGTCATGCCGACGCGGTGGTTTTGGCGACTTTTGCCGAAACAAAAGTCGCCCGCTCGCCGCAGCGAGCGGAAGCCAAGGCAATCTTGCGATGAAAAACTACGCGGCTTGGCGCCACTGACCCAGCGCGGCCAGCCCGTTGTCGCGCGCGCGTTCCACCACGACCTTCTGCGCGGCGGCGAAGTTGCCGGCCATGTCCTTCGCCCACAGTTGCAGCGCGGCGGATTGCATCGCACGGCCGTAGGAGAACGACAACGGCCACGGATGCGGGCCCAACTGGTTCATCGCATTCAAATGCGCGGTGGCGTCTTCGTCGCTCTGTCCGCCGGACAGGAACACGATGCCCGGCAACACCGCCGGCACCGCGGATTTCAGGCACAGGATGGTGGACTCGGCCACTTCGTCCACGTCGGCCTGTTCGGCGCAATCCTTGCCGGACACCACCATGCTGGCTTTCAGGATCGTGCCCTCCAGCATCACGTTGTGTTCGTACAGCGCGGCGAACAGCGAACGCAGTGTCGCTTCGGTCACCTCGTAGCAGGTGTCGATGTCGTGGTCGCCGTCCATCAGCACTTCCGGCTCGACCATCGGCACGATGCCCGCTTCCTGGCACAGCGCGGCATAGCGCGCCAGCGCATGCGCGTTGGCGTCGATGCAGGTGGAACTGGGCATGTCCTCGCCGATGGTGATCACCGCGCGCCACTTGGCGAATTCCGCGCCGAACTCGACGTATTCCGCCAGCCGTTCGCGCAGGCCGTCCAGTCCTTCGGTCACCAGCTCGCCCGGAAAACCCGCCAGCGGCTTGGCGCCCAGGTCGACCTTGATGCCGGGGATGATCCCCGCCTGCTTCATCACCTGCGTGAACGGCACGCCGGCTTTCGTCGACTGACGGATGGTTTCGTCGTAGAGGATCGCGCCGGAAATGTGCTCGCCGAGGCCCGGCGCGGTCAGCAGCATCTCGCGATAGGCGCGGCGGTTTTCCTCGGTGTTCGGGATGCCGACCGAATCGAAGCGCTTCTTGATGGTGCCGGTGGATTCATCGATCGCGATGATGCCCTTGCCGGGCGCAACCATCGCCTGCGCGACGGTTTCCAGTTGGTCGATGCTCATGGCGGGTCCGGTGGTGGTGGCCGAACGGGGAATTATAAGGCAGGCGCTGCCGAGATGCCGATTTGAAAGCCCCTCTCCCACCGGGAGAGGGATTGGGGTGAGGGTACGAATCTTCGCGCAGCGTTCCGCAAGATGCCCTACCCTCATCCGGCGCTCCGCGCCACCACGGAGCTCCTGGCCATGGATGGCAGCTTCTCCCAGAGGGAGAAGGGCAAGCGGTACTAGCGATACCCCTTCGGAAAATCCTTGAGGATACACGCCGCGGTGATCTTCGCGCGCGTGGCGGGATCGGCCGGCAGGTTGAACGGCATCACGATGTACGTGAACACCGGCTCGCGCGCGTCGTTGTCCGCGGAAGGTTCGTAATGCAGGTTCGACACCGCGCTTCTGGCCACCAGCGCCAGGTCGCCGGCCGGCACCGTGCGTCGCACCGTGATATCGCGCGTCACGCCATCGGAACCGATGGTGTACGTGACCGCGGAACACGTCGGCTTGTCCAGATTCTTGCCGAAGTTCGGCACG